>CBFCZO010000166.1:0-6009 GCA_965602675.1 uncultured bacterium
GGCAAACCGCCTGCCGAAACGATTCTCCCCAGGATGTCGCTCCGGTCGGACGGCCAGTTAGGATCGGCCTGGTCCCAGACCACAAGGAACTGGTTTTTATCTTCGAGATAGACCGGATACGGATTTGCGTTGAAGCCGTTGGTATCGGACAGAAGCACGGACTCAGACAGCCGATATCTGCCTGTCAGGCTGCGCCTCAGCATCACGCTCCGAATTCGACTGAACGATGGATCGTTGGAATCGAGCTGGTTCCACACGACAAGCACGTCCCCGGTGGACGCATTGACGGCGAATCTGGTATCCGCATTGTGCTTTGGCACCCCTTTTGAAACGAGAACCTCATCCGCAGGCTCACTGCCGGTACATGGAAAGCTCGCCCAAGCGCTCATATTCCTGGCAAGACCAGATGGAGTGTATTCCACTCCCCACTTCTGGCAGAACGTGAGAAAGTGCTGATAACTGATCTCGTAAGAGAAATCAAAAAAATCTTCGGATACATCGCCGCTCAACTCCTCGTGAATATCGAGCATTTTTACAGGAGTATCGCAGGCCAGGTCGAATTTATAGAAATCCAGATATCTGATTTCAGGGTGGAAGAATGTGCGGAAATATATCCGCATGTTTTTACAGTCGTAGACGATGCTCCATTGAGATGCTCCCTGCGTATAGAATTGTTCCGCCCTGACGTCATACAGGGTATCGAAAGCGTAGTTCACGGCTGAATCGGCATCCGTGGATTCAAAACCCGCGACACGATCTGCAACCCGGACAAAGCGAGCCAGAGAAGGGTCGTAACGATCCCAGGCCTGGCCTTGATTCTTCTGATGCCATGTTTGGAGGGAATCGGTATATTTATTATTCGTCAAAGCGGCGACGGGGAGGCCTTCTCCCCTATGAACCACCATCCGGCCGTCGAGGAACTCCACCACCGCGCTGTTGCCCTTTCTGTCGGTGATCAGATAGTGGTCTGCGACAATGATCCTGACTTTCGAATCGATTTCGTGAAGATCATCTATCGTCTCGCACATATCGAGGACGTACTGAAGCCATGTGCCGCTATCCAATGCATAGCGCTCGTCTGGAGCCGGCGGGACCGATTCGTCCAATCCCATCGTGCTGACCACGAGACCTTTTTCGTTCATTCCGCTCCAGGCATAATGATATGCGGCGAAAGCGAAAGTGATACTGGCGTACTTTGAGATCCATCGAGTCGAACCGCCGCCGAAGCCTGTCTTGCCCAGGCCTCTTTTGTTGATATAAAGCAATCCTTCATAAACGTTGCTGTCGAGATTTGTCCCGAAGACGGCGTAGCCGTTGTTGACGAGACAAAACGATGAGCAGAGGGCTTCAGAGATGTCTAACGAGTTTCCGATATCGCGAGCACGATCGGATTCAGGAGCCATCTCAAAGGGAATGAATATTAAGGAAACGAGGGCCAAAGCGAATAGGCGTGAGAGAAATCTCATCATGAGTTTCTCCAGTCGAACATGGGTTGTTACAAGAGTTTACTATGAAACTCCCGAATCCGGCTAACGCTGAGTTGGGAGAACTACGGAATGACGCCGGCTTCGATCAGAATCATGGCACAAACCTTCGCAGAATTTGCAGTTGTTGAGTATTGAAGCCGCATTGTTGATAATGAGCGTAACTAACCATAGATTTGTGTTGAAATGGACGATTTACTCAACTTGATCAGGAATACTCTGGGGTCCGGACAGGACTGGCAGTGGAAGCTGTTCCTCTCAGTAGCGCTGGTGCTGATCATTCTCCTGCTTAGAAAGCTCGTCCTGATAGTCGCCTTCAGGCGCTTCGATGACATCAAGGTCCGCTACTACTGGCGAAAGGTCAGTCTCTACATCACCTTCATGCTGATTCTCCTGGCTGCGGTGCGAATATGGTTCGTCGGCTTCGAAGACTGGCCCACCTACCTGGGCCTGTTGTCAGCCGGTCTGGCAATCGCCCTGGCAGCGCCGATCACAAACCTGGCCGGCTGGGCGTTCATCATCTGGCGGCGGCCGTTCAGCGTCGGCGATCGCATCGAGATAGGCCAGGTCAAGGGCGACGTCATCGACCAGCGAGTCTTCATGTTCACCGTGATGGAGGTCGGCAACTGGGTCGACGCCGACCAGAGCACCGGCCGGGTGGTGCACGTCCCCAACGGCAAGATCTTCACCGAGCCGCTGGCCAATTACAGCAAGGGCTTTCAGTACATCTGGGACGAGGTGGCCGTGCTGATAACCTTCGAGAGCGACTGGCGCAAGGCCAAGGAAATCCTCACCGAGATCGCAGTCAGGAATGCCGAACACCTGACAAAGAAGGCCGAGCAGGGCGTTCAGAAAGCCGCCGAGAAATTCATGATCTTCTACAAGAACCTGACGCCTACGGTTTACACATCCGTAAGGGATTGCGGCGTGCTGCTGACGCTGCGCTACCTCTGCCAGCCGCGCCGCCGGCGCAGCGCGCAACAGTCGATCTGGGAAGACATCCTCGAAGCATTCGCGCAGCACGACGACATCGACTTCGCCTACCCCACCCAGCGCTTCTACAACAATGTCTCCGAGGGCAAGGAAGGCAAGAAGCCGGGAAAGGGATAGGTCCCGGCCAGAGCTAACTCGCGTCAGCCGGAAACTGTCTTGTAGTAATCGAATAACTCTGTATCAACAGTCTTCGCCTTAGTAATCTAAGCGATCAGGAACACTCTCCGCACCGGAGGCGACTTTTCAATTTAGGTTTCAGGGCTGCCTGGCTAAGTACGTTGAGCAATATCCGCTTCAACACCGCACCGCTGAAGCGCGCAGCGGGAACGACCTCACGCAGGTTTCGCCTTGTAGACTATCCTCTCCCTGTAGCCGGCCACAACCTTGTAATAACCGGCGAGCCCCTCGTCGGTTGCCCTGTCTCCGGTGTCGATCAGCAGCGGGCGGCCCGACAGCGAATTGATCTTCTGCGCCGTGGCGACGACGACTATATTGTCCTTGCCGATACTGCGGATAACCTCGGGGCTGATCTGCTGGTTGCCCCGGCCCAGCAGGTAACCCTGGCCGCCGATGGGCGTGATCACCAGCCGGGAGTTCCGCCCTTCCAACAACTCCAGCAGCCGGCCTTCGCCTAGATCCTTCCCCAGGAGTTTGTTGCCGCGGACGGCGTCGATGCCGAGCAGCGTGCCCTCCAGCCCAAGCTTCGCCAAGATCGCCCCGTTGGTGGTTCCCGGCCCGAAGACGTAGAGGACGTCGTCGTCCATCGATTCGACGACTTCCTGCGCGATCGCCTCCTGGTAGTAGCGCTCGGAGGCAGGGCTGCCGCTCTTGCGCCCCTGCAGGAGGCGCCGGTCCTGCGGCACCCTCAGATAACCGTAGAGCCGTGCCGAGAGGGTTCCCGCGCGATAGTCATCCTCGTCGATGTCCATCACCTCGGCATTGAAAACGCTGCGTCTCGAGCTTTTCAGAAACAGAGTGGCCAGCTCTCCAGCGGATGCCGGGCTGACGGCGAAGACTGCCGAGTGGATTTTAACTCCGGCTGGGATTCCCAACACCGGAACCTCCTGCCCGATGGCGTGATAGACATCCCGGGCGGTTCCGTCGCCCCCGGCGAAAAGCAGCAACTCCGCGCCTGCATCGAGCATCTTCACCGCCGCCTCGCGCGTGTCCTCGGCAACGGTCTTTTCCTTCCCAGATTCCCCGATACATTCGACGGCGAATCCCTGCTCGCGAGCGATGTCCCCTCCCATCTGGCCTGCGGGAGTCAACAGGCCGATTTCATCTGCCAAAGGCTTTAGCCTGCCGAGGGCTTCGGCGGTGCGGAGATGGGCCGACGGCCGGGCTCCCAACTCGATCGCGCGGCGCAGCGTCTCCGCGCCGTCGGTCCCCTTGAGGCCGACGCGACCGCCCATGCCGGCTATCGGGTTTACTATCAGACCCAGCTTATACATTCGGGGCAACCTGGCTATTGCTTGCCGTGCTTCTTCAGATAAGACCGCCAAGTGATCGCCCATTTCTCGGGATCGTCGAAGGTGCTCTGGTCGATCCGGTGCACAACGCTGTTGTAGGGCGCACCCTTGACGAATTCGGGATTATCGTAGGCCTCGTCGACCACCCTCTCCAGCGCTTCGACATACTCGTCGAGTTCCTCTTTCGAGTAGGACTCGGTAGGCTCGATCGTGAATGGTTGCGGCACGATGAAAGGATGGTGGCTCGACCAGAGGTGCAAGCCGAAGTCGGCCAGGCGCAGCGTGACGTCCTGGGTGCTGACACCGGTGTCCTTCGTCAGCTGCTCCCAGCTGTAGCGGACCTGTTCGATCCTGTGACGCCCCTGCGCGAACGGCGCGGCGGCGCCCCTGATCTTTCTGATTTTGGTGAGGAGATAATTGTTGTTGAGGACCGCGGTCCTCGCGACCGTCTTCAGCCCCTCCGCCCCGAGGCTCATGATCCACGAATACGCCTTGAGCAGCACGGGAAAGACGCCGTAGAAAGCGCGGGTGCGGCCGATCGAGTGTTCCAAGTCGTAATTGAGGGAATAAACGGAGCCGTTCTTTTCGACCAGCGGCACCGGCAGGTAATCGGCCAGGCCTTCCACCACTCCAAGTGCCGCGCCGCCCGGGCCGCCGCAGCCGTGGGGTGTAGAGAAGGTCTTGTGGAGGTTGAAGAAGCACATGTCGAAGCCGGCCTCGCGTGCCCTGGTGATCCCAAGGATGCCGTTGGCATTGGCTTGGTCGTAGCAGCAAAGCCCCCCGGCCTCGTGCACGATCCGCGTGAACTCTGCGATGCGCGGATTGAAGATGCCGGTGTCCTCCGGATTAGTGATGAACAGCGTTGCTGTGCGCGGCGAAACCGCCTTTAGCAGCGCCTCGACCTCCGGCAGGCCGTCCTCGTTATGGTAGAGCGTGATGACCTTGTAACCCTTCACCGCTGCGGCTGCCGCGTCCGATGGGTGAGAGAAAATCGTGGTGATGACCTCGTCCCGAATGTCGGCTTCGCCGCGAGTCTCGTGATACTTCTGCACGATCGAAGCCATGGTGAAGATCGCGTGGGAACCGGAGTTCGGCTGGAGGCTGAAGCGGTCCATGCCCGAGATCTCGCGGAAAAACAGGTCGAGCTTGTGGATAATCTCGAGCGCCCCCTGCACGGTCTCCTCGTCCTGGTCGGGGTGCAGATCGGCCGCCTTGGGTAAGGACGCGATAAGATCGTTGATCTTGGGATTGTATTTAATTGTGCAGGTGCCCTGGCCGATGTCGATGTTCAGATCGGCTCCCAAGCAGTGTTGAGAGAGGCGTAGAAAGTGCTTGAGCACTCGCATCTGCGAGATTTCCGGCAGGGCGGGCGGAGTCTCCCTGAGCATCTGCTGCGGAATCGCCGAAACGCCGTCGCCTACCTCGGCGACAATATCCGACTCAGCCGCGGGCGGGATTACTCCCCGCTCGCCCGCCTTGCTCAGCTCGAAGATAATCTCTTCGTCCCACTTCGCCTGATGGAAATTCCTGACCTTTGAAGCTCTTTCGATTGCCATTTCTTCCCCCTACCTGCCGGATCCGAGAACAGCTTCCAAAGCGACCGCGAGGCCGTCGATGTCTTGCTTGGTGTGCGTCTCAGTAACGCAATAGAGAGCGGCTTGACCAAGGTCGGGAAACTCGAGCGAGAGGTCCTTGCCCCCGAAGAATCCTTCGGCAAGCAGCCCCTTGTTGATCTCCCCGACCTTCTTTGAGGCGCCGTTGAAATCGACGACGAATTCCTTGAAGTGCGGCGCTTCGAATCCCGGCGCCCCGACGCCCTCGATCTCAGACAGCCGCTTCATCGCGTACTGCGTCTTTTGGAGAATCGTCCGCCCGACTTCGAACATCCCCTGCGGTCCCATCAGGGAGAGGTAAACCGCCGCCGTGATCCCCCACAGTGCCGCCGCGGTCCCGACGAATTCCTTGCCCTCCTCCCGCGATCCGAAGGATGTACGGTCGTAGGCGACATCGCCGAATCCGTACTCGCCGGGCACGGTGGTCTCCGCGACGCCGAAGAGGCGCGA
>CBFCZO010000167.1:0-5947 GCA_965602675.1 uncultured bacterium
GGCGAGGAAAGCCGCGGGGTATACGAAGCGGATCACGGGCCAGCTGGCAGCCGGCAAAAAATGGGACGCAATGTCAGCAATGATAGTTGCCAGCCCATTGAATCCCCATCCTATCAGGAGAGCATTGCCGCGCTTGAATGCCGCCGGTAAAAGAAGGACTAAGACGACAGTGAGCGAAGTCTGCGGCAGTTGATAGGCGAGTGTGTACGATAACGGTAGAAATGGTATGACGACCATCGGTATAAGGGCTAATCCGAACCACCACTGCCGGCCCTTCATTTCGATGCGCCATACCTCTGCTACGGCGAGCAGACACAGAAGGTTACCGATGTCAAACGTGATAAGAACAAAATCGTAGTTATACCAGAAGGCTAAGCCGAGGAAGCCAAGGAGGGAAAGAGTCAGGGCGTAGACCGGGAAGAATCCCAGGTGCTTCCAGCGGAAGTTGGCAAAGATGCCCACAATCGCCAGAAGCGAAATGTTGATCCATCCCAGTGCTACGCCCAGATCCATATCAGACTCTCATGCCGCTTTCAGTCTCAACCTCCCGGCGGCGGGGGCGGCGGAATTGGGCCGTGCTCGCCATCATCTTCATCCTCTCCGCTTTTCGTAGGTGGAGGCGGTGGTGGTATTGGGCCGTGCTCGCCGTCTCCGTACACCACGTAGGAGATTAGATCGCCCGGCAACAGGATAACACCGATTGGTGCCCTGACGATCTTGAACCAATTGTCATACTCCTTAGCCTGGACTGCGGGGGCCGTTGTAAGCGTAAGCAATACCACTACCCCCAGGATCAAGGCCAGACAGAATCTCGATCCACTTTTCATATTTCACCTCGCTAGATATTTATGGACGTGGGAAATAGCTCCCACCTTACAAAACCATTCCGACCATGCCATCAATGTGTGGCGAGCCGGTGAGATGCACGGCTTCGAACCTCGCCGCTTGCGACTTTTCGCTCCCGCTCAGCTTCAGCGAATTTCAATGAAGCCGAGCAGCAGGGAGCGAAAGCCGAAAACGTAGTGACATGGTCAAAATCCAGCGAGGTACTAGGACCAACAATCGTGCTTCACCTTACTAAAGGTCCCAGAGGAAAAAAACGGCAGATAAATTCCGGAAAGGGGGGAAAAATATCCTGCGGAAAGGATTCCGCTCGATCAGCGGCTTATTTGGCGGACTTCGTTGACGTCGAGTTCTTCCATCAACTGCACTGAGATAATCCGGCGGGCTTTGCAGACGCGCTTGCGCGCGGTGTCCTTGTTCACTCCCAGTCGGGTGGCGATATCGCACCACTTGAGACTGTCACGGTAGCGAAGGAGGAAGGGCAGCCTGAGCTTGTCGTCGAGTCTGTCGATGCAGCGGCTTAGGGCTGCCATTAGCTGGTCGTTATAGACCTCGAGCTCGGCCGGGAAGAGCAGCAGTCCGCTGTTGAGTGTGACGCCTTCGCTGCCGAATTGCCGGTTCCTGATGGCCATCACCTTTTCTTCATTTCTGTTTTTCTTGAGGAACTGGAAGATTTCGTTCTTTGCGATGCGCGTCACCCAGGCTTTCATGTTTCCGTAGTGCTTGACGTTGCGCAGGCCGCGAGTGACGTTCATGAAGATCTGGTTGAAGAGGTCGCTTCTGTGGCTTGAGGGGATATCGAAGACGCGAAGCAGGAAGCTTACAAGACGGCCGTACCGCCGGTAGAGAATTTCGGCGAGATTCGATCTGCTTGGAGTTCCTTTTGGCGTTTTGCCCTGCAGGGATCCCAAGTCTTTATGGGTGGCACCCTTTTCCACTTTAACCGCCTATAGGACAATATTAGCACATTTTCATTTTAACCGGGCAGATTTCTTAGGAGTTGTGGGCATTTTTGTCTAAAAATGTCGAGAAGTGGGAAAATATGAGAACAAAAATCGAGTCCCGGCTCGATCCCGTGTTGAAATCTGGGGGATTTCCGCTCGCGCAGGATCAGTCCGGCTGATTTTTGAAACAAGGCGTGTATAACAGGGAGATTGGCGTCCGCGGTAGCCCGTGTGTTGCCTGCATGATGCCGGGAGAGGTTGCACTATATTGTGGACATAGTACATAATAGAGGACAGGAATTTGCCCGGCAAGGCGGTTTGGCAGAAGAACCGGCTGTGTAACCTCAGGTTGTGCAGCGATTTACTGCTGTTGTTGTCGGCCCGGGGCAACGGTACGTTCCTTGCTTCATGTGTTATCGACGTGTAGTATTTAAACAGCCCATCGGCTGTGGAGAAAGAAGGTGATGTCATGAGGAAGGCTTTATTCGCAGCGGTCGCCCTCGCGCTGTTACTGAGCGCTCCAATCTCGGCTCAGGATCAGCCCGTGGAGAAGATCACCCTCGAGAAGGTTGTCGAGATGAGCAAGGTCGGCTTAAGCGACGAGACCATCATCAACGCCATCATCTCAAACGATGTGGCATTCGTGCTTACCGTCAAGGATATCCTCTACCTGAAGAACGAGGGAGTCAGCGAGGAGGTCATCAACTTCCTGCTGCGCCGGCAGCCCGAGCCATCGGTCGGCGTCGAAGAGGCAGCGGCTGATGAAGAATATGAGTCGGAGTTGCCGGAGTATGTAGCCGACGCCGCCGAGGGAGAGTATTACGACGGTTACAGCTACGGCGATGAGGATTACGTCTACACCGACGGTTACAATCAGCAGGACTACCGTAACGACTTCATCATCTACCACTACTACGGCCCGTGGTTCCGCTACTACCCGTGGTACTACGGTTTCTACTACTACCCGGTTTCCTACTACTACTATCACTGGTGGCCTGACGATTATTACTATTACTTCTACTATCCGCGCTTCTCGTCTTGGCGTTATTACTATTACTACCCATACTACCACCGCGGTTACAACTGGAGCGGCAGTTACTACTACAACGGAGGCCGCTACATAAAAACCCGCGACGGGCGCTACATCGACCGCTACAACGGGACGGCCTCGCGCTATGCCTCGCCGCGATCGCGCGTCAATACGGTCAATTCGAGATCCGGTGCAGCCATCCGGAGCCGAAGCAGCAGCAGCCGGTCGGCGATCTACCGCAGCCGGCCCAGCACGTCGCGTTCGCCCACCAGGACGATCAGGACGCGCAGCACTTCGCCATCGCGCAGCGTGCGCCGCTCACCGGGATCGGCGACAGTGAGGAGCAAGAGCAGTTCGTCATCGCGGACGAGGAAATACAGCTCGCCGCCGCGCTCCTCTTCGCGTTCGTCATCGAGCGCGAGGAGTAGGAGCAGCGTTTCCAGCCGTTCGAGCTCCCCGCGCAGCCGCAGCTACAGCTCGCCGCCTCGCTCCTCTTCTCGTTCGTCATCGAGCGCGAGGAGTAGGAGCAGCGTTTCCAGCCGCTCGAGCTCGAGTAGCAGCCGCAGCGCGACGGTTCGCTCATCGAGCTCGTCGCGTAGCAGCAGCTCGTCGAAATCCTCGTCCTCCAGGTCGAGCGGAGGCCGGAGAAAGCGTTAACTTCAGATAAATCTGTGGGAAAACAGGCGGAGTGGCTAGCGGCCCTCCGCCTTTTCACTATCTTGTTGGTCTTTTTCAGATTCGTCGTGTTCGGAGTCGCCGACTCCGCAGCTACCGGACATTCAGGTGGAAACTCCGAGACGTGGCAGCACGTATCGAACAATGACGAACCATGCTGCCAGCACAATCAGCGGCATGAGGTAATCGGCCATTTGGTCTCCTCGAAAAGATGTTCCATCAAGTTGAATGTTCGTCGTTGTCGACGAAAAGCTGAATATACTACGCAAAACCGGGTTGTTACGATTCCCCGAACCTGCGGTCGAGGATGGAGTCGACCTGTTGGAGGATTTCCAGGACTTCGGGGCGTGAGATCGAGTAGTAGATTTTGTTGCCGGCTCTGCGGCGGTTGATGAGGCCTGTGGCGTGCAGCGTGCAGAGGTGCCTGGAAGCGTTGGGCTGGCTGAGATTGGATCCGCGCACGATTTCTGTAACGCTGCGCTCGCAGCCCTGCAGATGAAGCAGGATTTTCAGGCGGCATGGTTCGGCAACCGCCTTGAGAATCTCGGCGCGGCGTTCGAGCCGTTGGGTGGTCTGTTTCATCGGGGGTTTCCAATCTACATAACTCCCCAGACTCGTTTTCCGGCGATTATTTTTGAAGCTGGAGATCTTGACCGGCCAGACGCCTTCAGATAAGCTGGCCGCGATTGTTGGGGAGGGATTCCACTCGGCGAAGAGATGGCATTGTCCGACCAGAAAATACTCCTATCGTTTACCAGTGCATTTGAGTTCATGGACACGGTCCACGAGCTCACCAGTGAGATATTGAGCAGCGCGGGATTCGATGAGGACGACCGCTACTGGCTTACCATCGCTGTTCGCGAAGCGATCACCAACGCAGTGAAGCACGGCAACAAGATGGATCCGGACAAGCTTGTCGACGTGGAGTTCTGCATCACGGAGGAGGAGTTGCAGGTTACCGTCAGCGATCGCGGCGAGGGCTTCAACGCCTCGTTGGTGCCTGATCCCCGGCTGCCGGAGAACTTGTTGAAGGACAAGGGCCGTGGGATTTACTACATTAGAACTTTTATGGATCGTACGGATTATGATATAGTTCCAGGCTGCGGCACCACGGTGACCATGGTCAAGCGGCTGCCGCGGTAAACCGTCCTGTATTGAAGGGATAACTCAGTTAGCAAGCTTAGGAGGGCAGCGTGTCACTAAAGATCGAAACCCGCCAGGTCAATGACGTCACGGTGGTGGAAATCAAGGGCAAGATGACGATCGGGGCCGGCGATGTGCAGTTCCGCGAGGAGGTCAAATCCCTCCTGGACCAGGGTCAGATGAAACTGGTCCTCGATTTGCAGGGTTTGAAGTACATGGACAGCTCGGGTGTCGGCGAGCTGGTTTCCACTTACACTACCGTGACGAATCGCGAAGGTCAGCTGCGTCTCTGCAATCTCTCCGGAAAGATCCTCGACCTGCTGCAAATCACCCAGTTGTTGCAGGTGTTCGATACTTACAGCACTGTCGACGAGGCTGTGCAGGATTACTGAATCCCGTGTTCGCTTCGACAGCGGTTGTAGCGGGGGCAGCGAGTAGGTAGTGCTCTGGGTGAATCCCTGCGAGAAAATGGGTTTACACACAAGCCGGGCGCAAAGCCCGGTTTATTTGTACCTCGTATCCGGCATGAACGAGGGATCACCACACAAGACGTGCAATTTTCCGCGGTGAGAGTTTTTCCGGAGAATGTTCTTGAAACCGTTGTGTGTCCGGGCTTATAATTGAGAGTGCGTATCAATTTCTTTTTCATCGTTGTAGAATTTTTCTTATTGGAGGAAGGTCATGACTAAACTGAGGATATGCCTAGCCTTGTTGGTTGTGGCGGCGATCGGGCTGCCCTGCCTTGCGTTGGGGCAGGAGTCGACAGCTGAGCAATCCGAATACGACCGAAGCGTCGCCGACTACCGCTATTATGATTGGCCCTGCATTCTAGGCAATTATAAGGAAGCACTTGGGATCACCGATGAGCAGATAGCCCGCCTGGAGTCGCTTCGCATTCAGCACCAGCAGCGAATGGACGATTTGAGGTATCGCTTGGATACCTCGCGCCGCGATCTGGATCTGATGAGCGCCAGAGGCGGCGACCTGAGCGCGCTGGAAGCGAGGAGCCGCGAGTGCGACGAGCTTTATCTGCAGATGAGGCAAGCGTGGCTGGAGCATGAAAATGCCCGCCGCGCCGTCTTCACGGACGAGCAGTGGCGTGAGGTAAGCTCAATGATTGGGTTAGGTTACGGAGCAGGCATTGGCCGCGGCTACGCCCGCCCGTATGCAGGCCGCGGATACGGCCAGGGCGTTTACGGTCGCGGGTACGGCCGAGGTTACGCCCGCCCGTACACGGGCCGTGGATATGGCCGTGGCTACGCACGCGCTCCCGGCAGGGGATACGGCAGGGGTTACTACCGCGGATACCGCA
>CBFCZO010000168.1:0-5803 GCA_965602675.1 uncultured bacterium
ATTCGTAGCCCAGGGTCAGCGAAGTCCCACCCCGCTGAAGCCTGCCCCGCGGCACGCGGGGGCGGGGGCCACCCTGGGAACCATGCCACCCCCCTCGCCGGCAAATTAGAGATCCCTCCCTTTTCCCATATGCGACAAATGTCACATATCTTACAGACAGCGGTATGTTGTTTTGTTAACGTGCTTCAATAAGATGCAAATTGAAAGTATCAACCACTTCAAATTCAGGGGGTATGCGATGAGGATGAGAGTGCTGGCGACATGTGCGGCTCTGGCGATTTTCGTTTCACTTTGCCCGGCTCAGGACGATGCCGGATCGATCGATGTATACGTATCACACTGGCACGACGCGAACCGCTTCAACGGTGCGATTCTGGTCGCCCGAGGTGCCGACGTCATCTTCGAAAAGGGCTACGGTCTTGCCAATCTCGAGTGGGGAGCGGCCAATACCCCCGACACCAAATTCGACATCGGATCGATCAGCAAGCAATTCACGACGGTGATCGTTTTTCAGTTGGCCGATGAGGACAAGCTTGATCTCGATGCTCCGTTGACAACCTATCTTACTGATTACCGGGCTGACACCGGCAGCCGCATCACGCTTGACCATCTTTTACGGCACACGTCCGGGATACCATGTTTCCTGCGCGATGCCGAAGGCGGACCGCGCTCATTCCCGGAGGAGCGGCAGTTCGACATCGATGAGCTGATCCGCGATTACATGAGCGGCGACCTTCTTTTCGAACCCGGCTCCAAATATCGCTATAGCAACTCCGGCTTTGCCATCCTGCGCAGGGTCATTGAGAAAGTGTCCGGCAAGAGTTTCGAAATAAACCTGCAGGAGAGGATCCTGCAACCCCTGAGTTTGCACGACACCGGCCTTCTGCACTGGAGCAAGGTGCTGAGCAAAATGGCCACCGGATATCTACGCATACCAGGCGGGCAGATGAAGGCCAAGCCCTACTACTATCCCAACCTTTATGGCGCCGGGGCGATGTACTCGACCGTCCGCGACCTCCATAAGTGGAACCTGGCCCTGCGGTCCGGCGGTTTTGTGCCCGAAAAGTATCGTGAGAGGATGTTCACTCCCTATCAGAATGAGGGCCGCACCGGCTACGCCTACAGCATCACCCAGCTCAGCATCCGCCTCCCCGGCTTCCAGGATCCGGTGAGTTTCACCGAATTCGACGGCGCCATCGACGGCTTCATCTCAGACGCCTACCACTATCCTCAAAACGATTACTACATCATCATTCTCGACAACAGGGACACTTTTAGTCACTATCAAATCTCTCCCGGAATCTTCCAGATCCTCGAGGGTATTCAACCCGATCAACCGCTGACCTATGCGGACGACGTGATCGCTCCCGTCGCAGTCGCGCAGGGGCATGAGGCGGCGGTCGAGCGGCTCAATGACATGCAGGCGCAGCCTGACAAGTACGATTTCGATTCGATCAAGGGCAATCTCAATTGGCTGGGTTACCGATACCTGTGGGCGGACAGGAACAACGAGGCTCTGGAGCTTTTCAAACTCGTCGTAGCCCTCTACCCCACATCGGCGAACGCCAACCACAGCCTTGCCGATGCCTATAAATCAATCGGTCGGGAAGAGATGGCGCAAGGCTGCCTGAACGTGGCCCAGGAGATCAAGGATGCGCAGGGGGAGCTGTTAGGCCTGGTCGGTGACGGCCGGTTCGACGACGCCTCCGAGCGAATCGCGGCCCTGCGCTCAAAATACCCAAAGGGCAATCTTCTGGAGCCGTATCAGATCGGTCCCCTCTTCGGCAGGGCTATGCAGGAGGGCCGGAGCGAGGATGCGCTGAAGATCTGCCGGGTTTGGTCGGAGGCCGATCCGACTGAGGTGGGCCCATATTTCTCGATGGCCAGGATACACATGCAGAACGGCGAGCGCGACCTGGCGGCTCAGTGCTACCGGAAGGTCCTGGAGTTGTCGCCTTATTGCAGAGGGGCCGAGAACGCCAGAAGAGCTTTGAGTCAGTTGGAGGAGAAATAACGGGTCTGATCTCCAGGCACTGAGGACTTGATCACGGATTGTAGCGGCCCCTACTCTTTCCCCCCTACCCCCGCCGCTACATCGAAGCCCGGCGTAATACGTCGGGCTTCTCTCCATACAGCGTTATATCAATACTGCTGCTCGCCGGATTAAACTAGTGGAAAAAGATGCCTCCCCTGTCGCGACTGCTTATTGACTACAGTTTAATCCATAACTTACATTACCTGCGTCACTCATGACTGCATGACATTCAATTATGGCGAAAGAAATAATCATATACGCCGATGAATCGGAAAGAAGAGGTAAACACTATTCCAATTTCTATGGAGGTGTCCTCGTCTTTTCCAATTATCTGGCAGAATTGAACGACAGGCTGAATACAGTAAAGCGTGAACAGCACCTTCATGGCGAAATCAAGTGGGGCAAAGTTACAGAAAACTATCTGGGAAAATACAAAGCTGTGATCGACGAATTCTTCTCGCTGATGATTGAGGATAGATTAAAAACAAGGATCATGTTTACAGATAACAGATTTGTTCCGCAAGACTTGACCGCTGAACATGAAGACCAGAAATATTTCCTGCTTTATTACCAGTTTATCAAGCATGCCTTTGGTATACAGCACGCAGGCACTCGCGGTTTCCCTTTGCAATGCCGGCTCTATTTGGACCGCCTGCCCGACACCAAGGAAAAGAATGAGCAGTTCAAGGGCTTCCTAAAAGGCTTGGAAAAGACGAAAGAAATGAAGGGTCGTTTGATTATCGACAGAAATCAAATTGCAGAGGTCGACTCACACCAACACGTCATTCTCCAGTGCCTCGACGTGGTCCTTGGGGCTATACATTTCCGCCTCAACAAGAAGCACTTAAAAAAGGTTGCGGGTAAAAGAGTTCGCGGCAAAAGAACAATTGCAAAGGAAAAGCTCTACAAGCATATCCTCATGCGGATTCAAAAAATCTACCCCCATTTCAACATCGGAATGACGACAGGGATCAAGGAGCGGGCGGATAGGTGGAATCACCCCTATAGGCACTGGGTTTTCAGACCTAAAAGTAGCATCCTAAGAAAACGGGGTGACAAGGCATAAAAAAAAGCCCCGTCGCCGCTACGATGTACCCGACGTGGCACGTTGGGCTTCACGGCAAACAGGGTCATATCAAGTATATTGCGGTATGCAAATTGAGTCAACCTATTTATAGGTTGACATCTCTTCATGTACCTGAAAACAATTCAGTTCTCCGCCCCCTCCCCGATCAACTCCACCACATAAATATCCCCCGTCTTCGTCTCGATCGGCACGATCAGCTCACCCGCCCCCACGCCAAACTTCGTATACAACGCCTCCCCCGGCAGACCGCCGCTCAGGCCCCTGTAATCCGTCACCTGGGCAGCCTCGCCCCCACCCGCCGGCTGCTTCCACACATTGAACGTCCCGCTGCGGTTCGAGGTGAAATACAGCCACCGGCCGTCCGGCGACCACGCGCACCACCCCTCCTCCGCCGGGTGCTGCACCAGCGGCTCCGGCTCGCCGCCGTCTGCGTCCACGATCCAGATGTCCGCGTTGCCCCCGTAGTCGCTGCGAAAGGCCACCCGCTCCTCGTCCGGCGACCACACCGGGTAGATCTCGCTCGTCTCCCAGCTCGTCAACTGCCTGATCTCCCCGCCGTCCTCCAGCTCGATCACCCAGATGTCCCAACTGCCCGAGCGCGTCGAGTAGACCGCGATCCTGCCTCCCGACGGCGACCACGCCGCGCAAGCGTCCTGCACCGGGTGCTCAGTCTCCGTCACCTGCAGCTCCACGCTCCCCAGCGACGGATTGCGCCAGATCTCGTACGAGCCCCTCTTCGTCGTCGCGTAGGCCACCTGCCGCCCGTCCGGCGCGAACGTCCCGAAAATCTCCCGCGTGTCCCGGCCCCAGTCCTGGGTCAGCTTCACCGCGTCCTCGTCGCCGTTCAGCACCATGTAATACAGCGCGCCCTTCGCGTGACGGTGCGAAGTCCACAGCAGCATCGTCCCGTCCGCCGACAACGCCGGGTAATAATTCCTCTCGCCGCGCTTCGTCAGCTGCCGCGCCCCGCCTCGCAACTCGCCCGTCCGCGCGTCCCGCTCCAGGGCCCACAGGTGCCGCTGCAGCCGGCTCACCGTGAACGCCACCTGCCGCCCGTCGTGCGAGAGGCCGCAGTGGATCACGTCCGTCAGCGCGTTCGTCAGCCTCAACGGTTCGCCCGCGGGCTTCCCCGTCTCCGCGTCCATCTCCACCAGGAACAGGCTCTTGTTGCCCCCGAACGGACCCCGGCAGAAAAACAGCCTCTTGCCGTCCGCCGACCACGCCAGCCCCGCCACCTCCTCGCCCGAGGGCACCAGCCCCAGTGGCTCCGCCTCGCCGCCCTCAAGCGAAAGCACCTTCAGGTCGCCGCCCGTGCGGTCCCAGTAGATCAACCGCTTCCCCTCCGGACCCAGCACCGCCGACGGGCTCCCGCTCGTCCCCCGCACCAACGCCTCAGGCTCGCCACCCGCATACGCCACCCGGAAAATGTCGCCCACCCAGTCGTAAATCAGCGTCGCCCCGTCGCGCGACCACACCGGGTTCGTCCCGTGGATCACCTCCCCCGCCGCGTCCCGCAACTGGATCGGCGCGCCCTTCGTCGATGGAATCAGGAACAGGCTGCCGCCGTCCGCGTCCGACGCGTAGGCGATCGTCCCCCCGTCAGGCGACCACGCCGGATCGAACTCGTTGCCCTCCTCCTCCGTCAACCGCTCCGCCCGGCCGCCCTCCATCGGACGCTTCCAGATGTCCATCGTCCCGCCCTCGTCCGACGCATACGCCATCCAACGCCCGTCCGGCGACCAGTCCGCGTAATCCGCCATCCCTCCGCCGCCAGTCACCGGCGTGAAAGCCAGCTCCGGCACCGCCTCCGCCGCCACAATCTCCGTCCCCTGCCGCCGCCCGTCGCCCCCCGGAAACAGCATCCCCCACACCGTCAGCGCAACCGCGGTCACAACCACACCCGCCGCGAAAAACGCCGCCCCCGTCGTAATCGTCCGCCTCGTCCGCTTCGACATCCGCGGGATACCCCGCGGCGCAGTGTCCCCCAGCGCAATCGTCGCCGTCGGGCCGCTCCCCAGGTCCCGCCGCAGCCGCCGCAGGTCCGTCCGCAACTCCTTCGCGCTGTCGTAGCGGTCGTTCGGGTGCTTCTCCAGGCTCTTGTAGACTATCCGCTCCAACTCCAACGGCACACCGCTCCGCTTCGCAGTCACCGGCTCCGTCTGCTCGTTCAGAATCGCGTAAATGATCGCCGGTGCCATCTCCGCCGCGAACGGCACCTTCCCCGTCAGCATCTCGTAGATGATCACCCCCAGCGACCAGAGATCCGAGCGGTGGTCCACCTTCTCCCCCTTCGCCTGCTCCGGCGACATGTAGGCCACCGTCCCCATCGTCGTCCCCGTGCGCGTTAGCCCTGTCTGGTCCGCCAGCTTCGCCACCCCGAAATCGAGGATCTTCACGTGGTTCTCCTCGATCAGCATGATATTCGCCGGCTTCACATCCCGGTGCACGATCCCCTTCGAGTGCGCCCGCTCCAGCCCCTCAGCTATCTGCATCGCGATGTCGATCACCTCGCCCACCGCCATCGGCCCCCGCTTCAGCCGCTCCTTCAGCGTCTCCCCCTCGTAGTAGGCCATGCAGATATACATCTGCCCGTCCTCGGCCTCGTCGATCTCGTGGACGTTGCAGATATTCGTGTGCTCCAGGGCCGACGCCGCCTGCGCCTCCATCATGAAGCGCTCCTT
>CBFCZO010000169.1:0-5756 GCA_965602675.1 uncultured bacterium
CTCAGTTCCATCTTGGTCGGATTCAAGACGGCAGATTCGGTTGACGAAGGTGTCGGATGAGAATCGGTGCTGTTTTCCGAAACTGTGGCGGTTGTACTCAGCAGCATATCCCGCTTAAACAAGGGAACTTCAAGGCTAGGAACAAAACTCCCGGTGATGGGAATTACGAGGATTGCCGAAACAGCCAGCAACCAGATTCGATGCCGTACAGAAGCCGAAAACTTGCGCAGCAGGCGGCAAGCTACTGATGCGGCCAGCAAGACGGCGGTGGATTTGATTAGGAGGTCCGCCAGAATCTGAGCGCAAGCCGCCGAGGCGAACAACAGATCTATTGAGAGATTGGGGATCAATTCAACGCCCTTCCGCCTTGGATTTCTCTATCAGTTTGGCCATCTCTTCCAACTCTTCGTCCGAGAGCTTCGAGGCGCTGATGTCGAGCAGAGTGGCCACGGTCTGAACCGGTGAGCCTTCGAAAAAGGTATCGGTAAGATGTTCCAGCGCTGATCTGCTCGCCTTCGCCCGGTCCACGGTCGGGTAATATACGTAACGGGGACCGTCCTCTTCGTGCCTCAGATGGCCCTTCTCCTCGAGAATCGCCAGCATTCGCCTAACCGCGGCGTTCGTAGGTGGTTTGGGAATGTTCCCGATCACTTCAGCCGCCGTCACCTTTCCTAATTTGTAAACGACATCCATTATCTGACGTTCGCGTCGGCTGAGATTATGTTCACTCGTTCTGCCCATCTGCAAGGCCCCGCTTGGCTCTTATCAATGTTAAGAAATTATCATACGTTAAGAATTTAGCCTAAGCCGGTGCCGTTGTCAAGAGGAATGGTTATTATTTTAACATCTTGTTTCGAGCGACCCAATGTGCGAGAAGGTTCTACGACGGAATCGGAGGAATAGGAGATGGCAATTCAGTATGACTGCCGTAGCATGGTCGATCCTTTACGCGTTGTGGCTGTGAGAAGGCCTGATGAGGCTTTCTCTGTGGATGATCCTCACAGATGGCATTACGCCTCGAGCCCGGACACAGACGAGGCGCGGCGCGAGCACGACGCTTTTATCGATTTGATCAAAGATTTTGGAGCGGAGGTCCTTTATCACGACGAGGAACTCCCTGAATTAGCCGACTCCATTTATGTGCACGATCCGGCGATCGTGACGGATGCGGGCGCGATAATCCTGCGTATGGGGAAACTGCTTCGCAGGGGTGAGGAAGAAGCTATTGAGAGATTTTTCGAGAGGCACGGCGTACCTATTCTGGGGCGGCTGGAGGGAGTGGCTATCGCAGAAGGCGGCGATCTGCTCTGGCTCGACCGCGACACGCTGGCCGCCGGGCAGGGCTACAGGACCAACTCTGAAGGCCTGAGGCAGCTTCGCAAAGCCCTTTCGCCATTAGGTGCGGAGGTAATACCGGTTGCCTTACCGGAATACGGCGGCCCCGAAGCCTGCCTTCACCTGATGTCGCTGATCAGCATGATAGATCATGATCTGGCGGTGATCTACAGGCCGCTGTTGCCAAAACAGTTACAGCGACTTCTTGAGGAGCGCGGCATCGGTTTTGTCGAGGTTCCCGACAAAGAATTCGAGACAATGGGACCGAACGTACTTGCGCTGGCGCCGCGCGAGTGCCTCATGCTCGACGGCAATCCGGAGACAAAGCGGCATCTGGAGGCGGCGGGCTGCAAAGTGAGGACATATATCGGCAACGAAATCTCACTAAAGTCCGAGGGCGGCCCTACCTGCCTGACACGACCGATTCTAAGAAAATCTGACTAGATGATTCAGCGCGGATCGTAGCGTAGCAGGGCAACGAGCGCGACGAGGCCGGCGACCAGGTTGAATCCGAGCAGGATGAGCAGGTGCTCCCAAGGCAGATCGGAGTCTCCGGCGCGGACCGACTCGTTCCAGATATTTCGCGCCTTGGGAACTGCGGAGAAGGGCACCGGCTTACTTGAGAATACGCCGGCGTCACAATAGGAATACAAGCCGTAGACCAGGTGAGGTGTTGTGTTGTCGGTGCTGTCGCGATTGACGACGAACTGGTAGAGCTGTTGCCTGTAGGCGATCGAATTGCGCATCAGCTGCTGGAAACCGTAAATCCCCGTCCCCGAGGTCATCTGGAGCGAATCATTGAGCAGACCGTAAGGCGATACCGACGCGAGAGTCTGCGCGGTCTTGGTCTGCAGAATTAGGGAGTTGTAGTAATCATCTTGAATTCGGCTGGCGGCGGCCCGTTGATCTATCCACATTTTCGCCCGATCAGGGACGTTAGGAGCAAAGGGATCGCCGTTCCAGTTCCCGGCATCAGGGGGAGCGTTGTCCTCGATTTCCTGCAAGATCCGCGCGATTTCATCCTTGATCTCAGCTTGGGTTCGGATCGGGACCACCTGCTCGGCGATCAGCCTGCCGGCGCCAGGAATTGCGAAAACGGCGATTACCCACAACACCAGGAGAACGACAAGAGCTACGGCTGGTTCGCGAGTGAGCGAGCTGACTGCAAGACCGATGAGGAGGAAAGCCGAAATGCATAACAGGGAGAGCAGTATTGCCCAGGCTACCGGCTGGAACATGCCGGGATCGGCCGGCAAACCGCCGAGGGAAAACAACACGAACAGGTTGATGATTATACCGATGAAGAAGCAGACGAACAGCACTGCCAGCAAGCCGAGGTATTTGCCGAAAAACAGATTCAGTTTCGAGACCTGGTTTGAGAGGACCTGCCTGAGCGTGCCCGCCTTCTTCTCGCCGGCCACCGAGCCGTAGCTGACAAGAAACGCGAGCAGAGATATCAACACGCCCACGATGAAGTTCCAATCAAGTTTGGGCAGGGCCGGCAAGAGGTCATTGCTGCGCCGGCTGTATTGAATTCCCCAACGGCTGAAGGCGTTGAGCTCTACAGCGTTGGGCATCATCGTCGTCCCGCCCTCGGCGATGAATGCGAGCGGCTGCGGCGGCTGGATCATGACCTGTTGGAATAGCGCCAGTTTCTGGAGGTTATCGCAGACCTGCTGCATCAGCCTGCCGGTCTCCTGTACGTGGTCGCTGTAATCGTTCAGGTCATGCTGATATTTATTCGAAAAAACGGCTCCGTTGGCGACAAATGCTACGATTATCAGGGCGGAGAGGAAGATGAATTTGGCATCTCGCAGGCCATCCTTGAGCTGATGAGCAGCGATTTTGAGCATAGAATTTACCTCATCGAACGTCGTAGCGCAGGAACGCCACGAATCCTATGGAGAAGACAATGGCTATGGAAATAACCAAGAAAAGACCTGGTTGAAGAGATGCGGCGAAATCCGGCTTGTCCAGGCTGTGGGAGAAGGGCAGGAAATGATCTTCAGGCAGAGGACCCCACAAGTGGGGGCCTACAAACTCATCGGTGCGCCTGCCGAGTGCCACCTGCTGTTTGTAATACTCATAGCGTTTGGGAAATTCGGATTCGTCGATGTCGGATGCAGGCCTGCGACAGAAGAAGCCCAGGGCGTTATCGGAAAAATAACCGCGGCGTTCGAAATCGTTGATCATCTGGCGGCGGTAGCGCCGCACGGAATCCATGAAATTACCATAGACCGGATAGCCGGTGTTTGCCAGGGAAGTAATCAACTCGCGCAGATGAAAAGAAGGCGATACAAGCGAGAGTGCACCAGCAATCATCGCCTGCTGTTGGCGGTTTTTGTGCTGGCTATTGTAGATGTCCCAAATCCTACCCGCGCGCGATGACATCAACGGTTCGACGAATCTGACGAATTCAATCGCATCCCGGTAGTTCTTGACGGTCCCGTCATATTTTAGATAACCCCCGGTTCCGGGCACCGACCAGTTACTCGACCAGACACCCCACCCGTATGCCGGGTGCTCCTTTCCGAATCCCTCAAGCCGTGCGACCACCTCGCGTTCCGTTGCTTTTACGGCGTTAGTCAATTCCGATGAAGAAGGCAGCGGAACTAAAAAATCGGCTGCGCTCTGAGCCGCACTCGGGATCACCAGCACACCCAGGATCCATATGAAAAGCACAAGCACTAGGGCGACCGATGAGTTTCGGACCAAAGCCGAGCATGTGAGGCCCAGCGCCAGAAAGAGTGCAATAAAGATCAGACCCGAGAGCGCAATACAGGCAATCGCTATCCATTGTTCAAATGTGAATGAAATGCTGAAGAAGAATGAAAGCAACATCAAGCCCGCCATCATGCTTAGAACAAGCGGAATGGCAAGGCAAACCAAGCCGCCGAGGTACTTGGTGAGAAAGATGGTTCCACGGCTGACGCTGCCGGTGCACTGGAGTTTCAGGGTGCCCCTCTCCCGCTCACCCGAAATCGAGTCGTAGCCAAAAAGGATGCCGAACAGGCTGACAACTATGGCAAATATGGTGTAAAGGTCGAGTGAGGGGAGAGCGGCCATAAGCATGTTGTCGGTGAAGCTGCCCTCCGCTCTGAGCGGGACCTCCCAACGCCGCACTTGAACCGAGTTGCCGAAGCGCCGGTCCTCGCCCTGAGTGAAGATGCTGAGTTTTGACGGCGGTCGGTGTAACGTGGGGCTGATTTGAGAGGGGACATAAATCTCGTGATCCTGACGCGCGGTCTCTTCGGCGGCGAGATTGTAAGCGTCACGCCGTCTCAGGTAGTCGTCACCAAGAACCCAGAAACTGACCAGAACCAGGGCTATTGTGGTCACAAATGCCGCTGCGAACCGGAACGTGAGAAGATGATTACGGATTTCCTTCGAAAGCAACGAGATGAACATTGACCTACTCCCTTTCACAAGTATGAACGGCAGCCAGGGAGAAAAAGTTCACATTTTTGAAGTACATGGGAAAATACAGAAGACCGAGAGTGGCCCAGCACGGGGCCTACTCGGCCGATTCTGCGCCGCTGATCCCGCTATCTCGGATCGTAGCGCAGCAATGAGATTAACGCTGCCAGTCCCGCGAGCAGGTTGAATCCGAGCAGGATGAGCAGGTGCCCCCAGGGCAGCTCGGAGTCTCCGGCTTGGCCCGATTCGTTCCATATATTCCGGGCTTTGGGCACTGCGGAAAAGGGCACCGGCTTCCTGGAGAAAACGCCCTCGTCGCAATAGGAATAAGACCCGTAGACCAAATGGGGTGTCGTGTTGTCGGTGCTGTCGCGGTTGACGACGAACTGGTAAAGCTGTTGCCTGTATGCAAAAGGATAAGTCATCAGCAGCATGCTAGAGTTTGAAGAGGGGAATCTGCCGGGCTGCTTCAACATCAAGCTCGATACCTGTCCAATGCTTAAACTGGAGAATTGCCTGGCGCACAAACATCTCTAATCCATTTACGGTTCTGCAGCCGCGCATCGCAGCTTCATTGAGGAAGAAGGTCTCGGGCGGATCGTAGTGCAGGTCGACGGCGAGATTGCCTACAGGAAAATTACGTTTAAGGAAATTTTCGCTGTCTTCTTCCGGACGGCTGATGGAGGTGGCATTAACAACAACATCTGCCGAAATAAGATTTGCAGGCGCGGATGAGAAAGAACACCCGATCTGCTCTGCTACAATGCGCCCCCGTTCCTCATTGCGGCTGCATATAATAACTTCGGCGCCGGATTGCAACAGGGGGTGAGCGAGCGCACGCACGACACCCCCGGAGCCAAGAAGAAGAATCTTCTTGCCTGCCAACTGCTTTGTCCGCTCTTGCAGCATTTCAATGAAGGCTGTTCCATCGGTGTTGAAAGCACGGTAGCCGCCCTCGATTTGAACGAGAGTGTTAACCGCCTCCGATCCGGGGGAGGTCTCGT
>CBFCZO010000170.1:0-5719 GCA_965602675.1 uncultured bacterium
TGGGAGCAGCGCGAATTGCAGCGCAGGCTCTCGCCGCTCTCATATGTCGAGAACGTCAAGGCGCCCACCCTGATCATCCACAGCGAGAACGACCACCGCACACCGATCGCCGACGGCGAAACCTGGTTCATGGCCCTCAAGAAGCTGAAGGTGCCGGTGGAATTCGCGCGCTACCCGCGCTCCTCGCACGGCCTCTCGCGCACCGGAGAGCCGTGGCTGCTGGTCGACCGCCTCGAGCGCCTGCGCACCTGGTTCGTCCACTGGCTGATCGAGGAGCCGCAGCCCAAATGATCGCCGGCCCGCGGGATTACTTCAGATTCTGCTCGACGATCTCGAACATCTCGTAGCGATCCCACTCCAACCAGTAGCGGATCGCAAGGGCCCGCACGAAAGCCCAGTAGCCCGGCGTCAGGTTGCCGTGCTGCTCGATACCGCGGCGGATGTCGGTGCGGATCTGCTGCAGATAGCTCTCCTTCAGGCGTAACTTTAGAGTACCACCCGCGCAGGTGAAGAACGCCTCGGGAACCGCCGCCTCCACCGGCTCGATGACGAGTGAACCGTGCCCCACCGTCGCGCCTGTGCTCACCTGCAGGCCGTCGTTGAAGCACGACACCGGCGGCACTCCCCCCGCGAACGAGACCACCCTCATCTCGTCCCGCTCCGCCCCCATGTAATGCAACGCAAATAGCCCCATCTTCGCCCCGGCGATCGAGTAGATCCCGAGGTGGCGGTGCAGCTCGTTGGTCAGCACCACCGTGCGCCACTCCTCCTCCCCGTGCCGCTCGACAATCTCGCCCACCAGCGGCCGCAGGTCTTCCCGAAACAACTCCGGGGCTGAGGGAAAGCTCTCGAAGACGACATTCGTGTAATGAACGTGCCTGGCCGCCAGGATCTCCCGATACGTCTTCAATACCTTCTCCCTGTCGAAACTGCGGCTGATCCGAACCGCGGGTTTATCGCCGATTACTTCCAGCTCGAACGCCGAGGGGTTTCTCAGATAAACCGCCAACAACTCGTCCCAGACCCTCAGATGGCTGCCGCGAATCCTCTCCAGCGCGCCGGGCCGGGTGTGTGACACCGCGATAGCCTCGGCGAAAGGCGTCCCGATCGCCTCAACCTCCCTCAGCAGGGCCTCATCGAACAACATCGCGTCCGAGCCCGTGTTCGAGAAGACGGCAAACCTCAGTCCACTGCCGAGTAGAAAGTCAGCGGACCCGGCATCTATTTCGTAGTTGGTCCCCGAGGGCGGATCGATCTCGTCGTTGTACCAAAGAATTTTCGAGATTCTCTGTCTCAGGGACGGCTCGGCCCGCAGAGCTCCAGCCACGTTCGTCAGCGCTCCAAGGCATACAAGCATAACCGGATCCGCGCTCGAGCGAAGCTGTTCACGGAGCAGCCCGGATGCTTTCGCAGGCTCGGCTTCCCCGGCCGCGATCTTTTCACCCCAATAGAAATCCGTGCAGAAATACCGCCAAGGCGGAGGATATTCCATCCGCCGCGGGCCGACACCGACTGGGATGTCATCCCTGCCGAGAGCGTGCAGCAGCGAGAGCACTTTCGCCACGCCGTCCTCGGGAGCGCAGGAGCCGTCGCTGACGGTCACGCCGAGCACTTGCACTTCCGGCATCGCCAGCAGCAGGCAGATCGCCCGCAGGTCGTCGGGAGCGGCGTCGGTATCGATGATCACGTCGATCTCGACCTCGTGCACGACCGCAGGCATCCAGTTCAACAGAAGCAAGATTACAGCGAGAAGATTCATCACATCACTCCCCTTTCCGGCGGCCCCCCGCCGCGGATTACGATTCTAACCCGCGATGCCCGGCGGAAGAAGTATTTGCGGCAACACAATTAGCCTATAATTAATGCTCCTAAAATAGCCTGTTCCGGCGCAAGTTCCGCCTTGCCGCGTAGGATTCCATCACATAGAGTGGAGGCCGAAAAGGAGGTGAGGAATCCCGTTTAACCGACTAATTGGAGGACGGCCATGGATGCACCCGAGGCCATTATCGATGACCTGAAGAGCACGCTGGAAGAGCTTAACAACGCCGTGGAGGAGGGCAACCTCTTCCGCATCAAGTCGCTGCTCAACTCCATGCAGGCGCCCGACATCTCCGACTTCCTGGAGACACTGGACGACGTGGAGCAGGTGGCCACGCTTTTCCGCTTGCTGAAAAAGGAACTCGCCATCGACGTGTTCGAGCACCTGGAGTTCGATGAGCAGGAGCTGCTGCTCAGCAACCTCAAGCGCGAACGCGTGATCGAGATTCTCGAAGAGATGGACCCCGACGACCGCACCGAGCTCTTCGAGGAAATGCCCGCTAAAATCGTAAAAAAGTACCTCAGCCACCTCAGCCCGGCGGAGCGGAGCGTTGCCACAAAGCTGCTCGGCTATCCCGACGACTCCGTCGGCCGCCTGATGACCACAGATTACGTGGCCTTCCGCCCGAATCTCACGGTCACCGAAGCGCTCGTCAAGCTGAGGGAGATGGCGCTCGACAAGGAAACCATCTACCACTGCTACATCATCGACGACACCCGCACGCTCATCGGATACTGCTCGCTCAAGATGATCCTGCTCGCCGAACCGGAGCAGACTCTCAGCGACTTCATGGTCGCCGACGTCATCTCGCTGGACGCCCGACAGGACCAGGAGGCTGCCGCACGCCTGCACAAGCACTACGACCTTCTGGCGCTGCCGGTCGTCGACAGCGAAGGACGCCTGGTCGGAATAGTCACCTTCGACGACCTCGTCGACGTTATCGAAGAAGAGGCGACAGAGGACGTCCACAAGATGGCCGCCATCGTGCCGGAGGAGCACCCCTATTTCGACACCGGATTCTTCACACTCGCGGGCAAGCGCATCCTCTGGCTTTCGGTCCTGCTCGTGGCTCAGACTTTCAGCGGAATCGTCCTCGAGGTCTACGAGGCCTCGATCAGCCAGGTCGTCGCGCTGATGTTCTTCATCCCCCTGTTGATGTCAACCGGCGGTAATGCCGGCACCCAGAGCTCCGCGATCATCATCCGCGGCCTCGCTATCGGCGAAATCCGCGTCAACCAGTTCTTCCGCGTCGTCTTCCGGGAAATCAACATGGGGATTGTGCTCGGCTTGGGCTTGTGCGTGCTCGGTTTTCTCAGAGCCTACTTCTACAACGCAGACTTCTATCTGGCGCTCACCCTGGGCCTCGCGGTCACCTTGACGGTAATCGCAGCCACGCTCACTGGCGCGGCGTTGCCGTTGCTCTTCCGCGCGATCGGGCTCGACCCGGCGCTGATGAGCGGGCCGTTCATCACCACCGTCGTAGATATCGTGGGATTGATTATCTACTTCGAAATCGCCCGTCGGCTACTCGGCTTGCCCTGATTCGCCCGAAGTCGATTCCGCCGCCTCGGCCCTGTCGGCCGCGGCGAAAATATTTATGTGCCCCGTGAGCAGATAGAAGACGCCGATAATCACAACCGGCGAGAAGGTGATCAGGTGGTTGACGATGGCGTAAGCCTTGACGCTGCTCTCCGGCAGGCCCCATAGGTTGAACGCCACGATCGCCACCGCAACGTGATAAGTGCCGGTCCCCGCCGGAGTCGGCACCACGACCCCCAGAGCCACAACCGCCAGAAGGAAAAAGCCGTGGTGGAACGGCACCCACATGCCGAATCCGCCGAGTGCTACCCAGAAGCAGGCCGTGACCAGCAGCCAGTTGAGCACAGTCGTGCCGATCACGAGCGACAGGTCCCGCCAGCCGCGCAGGCCGCCGATTCCAGCGGCGAATGACCTCACCAGCCTCTCCAGTAGGTCCGAGATCTTCTGCGGCAGCGGCTTGCCGACGAAGCGAACGATAGCCAGAGCCCATTCCGTCTTCGTCCGTAACAATGCCAGAAAAATAACCGCGGCAATCGCCACCAGCATCGCCACCAGGCCGAAGACTTTGATCGTGCCGATCAGCATCGCCGCATCAGGATCGGCGGCGTGTATTCCAAGCTCGTCGGGGAAAATGAATATCGTGCCCAGCAGGGCCAGCACGGCTACCAGATCGATCACGCGCTCGGTGACCACCGTGGCGAACGATGAGGTGAAGCTGATGCCCTGGTCCCGCGCCAGCAGGTAGGGCCGCAGCACCTCCCCGATGCGGCCGGGAAGCAGGCTGCTCACCGCGAAGCCGATGTTGAAATACTTCCACACCGGCGCATAGCCGATGTCGCGCTTGATCGGCCCCAGCAGGACTCGCCAGCGCAGCGATCTGATCAACAGGCTGAGCACGTGACCCGCGAAAGCGAGCGCGAGCAGAGCGATGGAAGCGCCGCCGATGGCGCTCCCTACGGCCGCCCAGTCGGCATCCTTGAGAAAAAACCAAAGCAAAACGGCCGCCAGCACAAATCCGATGACAAAATTGATCAGCCTGCCCGCGCGCTTGTTTTTCACGAATTCTCCCTTGGCAAATTAATTCTCCGTTGGTGCAATCTTTATCATGGCCCCGAGACCGGCGTGATCGCCCGCGAGATAAACCGCGTTGAACAGCAGCTTGAAGGTCGCGTAAGGCTGCGCCCTGAATTGGCAGGGGAAGCCGATCAGCACCACCCTGCCCTCGCCGTGGTGCACCAGCGCGACCGCCGCCTTGCCCGCGATCTTCTCCCCACCGTGTGCGAAACCGCTGATCAGCAAGTCGGAATCTGCGTAACGCGAGGCAACCTCCACCACCTCCTCAGCACCCTCGGCCACGTCGAACGCCAGCCCCCCGCGGAACATCGCCGCCACCTCCTTCTCGAGCCCGAACGACAGCGGGTGGCTCATATCCGGGATCAGCCGCACAAGGCTGCCGGGAATCGAAAACTCACTGCGGTCGACATCCTTCAGCACGTCGACGACCGGAAGTTCCAACTTCTCAATCACCGTCCGGCAGGTGCCGGTAAGGCAGATCAGTGTGCCGCCGCCGCGAACAAACTCGTCGAGCGCCTTCACCCCCTCCTCCCCGATGCCGCCGCGGAATTCGGGCGGATAGTCCTCATCATCCTGCCCGCTTATCAGCATCTCGCCGCGGAAACTCGGCAGGATGATGGCGTCGAAATCCTTTTTCAGGCCGCCGGCCTTGATCCGCGCCCCGTCGATCGACTCCTGCGGAAAATCGAAGCGCTCGAGCAGGTAGCGCGTCCAGCCCTCGTCGATGCTGCCGAGATAGCCGCGCAGCATACCGAGCCGGGGCAGGCGCATCGCGTTCTCCGCGGTCTCCTTGATCTTCTCGCTGATGTCGTAGCCGGAGGCGTCGCGGTTTGGCTCGTAGTGCACGTAATAGTGCTCAACCTCGCCGTCCTCGCCCACCACAGTGGCTCTCACAACCATCCCGAGGGACATGATTATCTTGTTGACCGCAGCAAAGCTGTCGCTGTCGGCCGCGGGGTAGATCGTGTTGCCCGTGGAAGTGGAAACAGGATGGCTCTCGACGGTCTGCGCTTCCCGCACTTTGCCGCCGACGCCAGCGCTTTCCCACTCCGCGGCGCCGATCTGCTTCACCTTCAGGCCGAACTGGTCCGACAGCGTCCAGCCGCTCAGGTCGTACGGTCCGCGAGGATTGCCCTGGGGGTCCATGTTCCAGGCAGGGTAGGGCACGCGCTCGAACATGCTGCGGATGAACGGCCTGTAGGGCTGGTATCCCGATATCGCCAGCGTGCCGGCCGGATATGTTTCCTCGCCGATCGAAACTTCCTCCGCAAGCTCGCCGACCTCGAT
>CBFCZO010000171.1:0-5598 GCA_965602675.1 uncultured bacterium
AGCAGCGCGATGAGGTAGTAGCGCGGGGCGCGGCCGATGAAGATGGCCAGCACGTATTTGTATTTGTTGTAGCGCGCGGTGGCGGCGAGGAGCTTGAAGGGATCGAATGGGATGAAGACGAGAAATCCGCTGACGACCAGGCTGAGGAAAGCAATCTTGTTGAAGAAGCGCTCCATGGTTTGGTAGTGGCGGTGCTGCAGAAACCGGTCGACGCTTTTGAGCTTGCGGACCTCGGCGACGATGATGTAGTCGATGAGCCCGGCTGCGCACGTGCCGAGGCCGCCGATGAGGGCTATCAGCCAGGCGGGGTAGGTGCCGAGGCCAGCTAGGTGGAGGATGACGGGGAAGTCGGGCAGCGGGACGAAGGACGTGGCGATCGCCATGAAGACGAAATAGGCTACCAGGTTGTCCACCAGCCCGATGATCAGGTCCACTGTGCCGCTCCTCTGCACGAATCTTAGCCGAGCGCACCGAATAACGAAATAGACTCGACGTTTATTTCAGAAGCGGCTACAGACGCGGAGCAGAGAGGAGTTGTTTGTATTTAGCGAACCGACGCGCCGAAGCAAGCCTCTTCCCAGCAGGAAAAAACCAACCGAATTTCGATTTCTTCGGTTTACCAGTGAAGGTATACTCTGAGACAGGGGCGAGCCTCGCGCAGCTCGGCTATACCTTCTTCCGTCGCCCTCGTCTGAGCCATGTAGAGCGTTGTCAGCCCTGCCAGGTTCTTCAGATGAGCCGAGCCCGCGTCCGTAACTTTCGCGTTGATAGTGAAACTCCTAACGCCGCTCCACTTGCCCTGGCCGCTGTAGTTGACTCCAGCAACACGCCAGTGGTAGGTTGTTCCACTTTTCAGCTTTTTAAAGCCGGGTTGACACGTAAGCTTACCAAGTTCGAGTCTATTTCCGGTGAGGTCGTCTTTGTCGAGATCGAATTTGGTGAACTTGCTGAAGTTTTGGTCTTTACAGATCTGGATTCTATAAGTCAGCGCCCGCTTCTTGTTCTTCCAAGCCAGCGTAGGCGAGGTTGTCGTTTCCGAACCGTCGCCCGGTGAGATTAGCTTGATACGCGCGGATCTCTTTAGAGGTTTGGCCGGTTTGTAGGGTCTTACATTTTCGATTATATTGTACCAGTAAGAATGTAAGCCAAAAATATCGATATCGCCATCATTATCCAAGTCGCCAGGAAATAGTTTCATGTCGTCACTCCAGTCTTTAAGAGAGAGTGAATTGACGAACTTATTATTGCCTTGATTTATGAATAAATTGAATCCTTCATCGGGTCCGGCTACAGAAGCCACAAAATCCATTAATCCGTCGCCATTGAAATCGGCTGTCTCCAACCACTGGATATTTGAATTTACCGGATCGGGTTCGATTTGAGTAATTCCATCAGATTCATTTCTAAAAGTTCCATCACCGTTATTTATTAGAAGCTGAATCCTATACTTTACATCAGAATCTGATACTACTTTAACTATATAAACCAATAAGTCAAGCCAGCCATCTCCGTTAAAATCTCCAGCCAGGTGTTCTTGAGTAAAGAAACCATGCTCTGTGTACCGAGGCGGCAAAACGTTTTCCGGTGCGTAGCTAAAAAAACCGTTCCCATCGTTCAAAAGCACGGTATCGCGTTCGGGATAAATTGAAGACATGCCGATGCCCAGAATCATATCCAAGTCACCGTCCTTGTCTATATCAACTAAGAGAAAAGCTATATAACCATATCCTTTGTCTTCGTTTTCAATTATGTCAGACGGTATGCGCCATGGTTCGGCCGTAAAGTGTCCTGTGCCATCGTTAATATAAAAACGAGGGCCAAGCGAGCCGTTTATATCGTGCCGGCATCCAATATTTCCTTTAAAGAGGTCGAGATCACCATCTCCATCTATGTCACCAACAGTGACCGAATGACAGAACTCAATCTCCTTGGGTAGGTGCGACTGGGTCTTGTCCAATAGTTTGCCGTTCTTGCCTTGAATCAATAATTTGCTCTGCCCACCCGGATAGGGAGACTCATCCGCGCCCCCTTCTCCTAGAAAAGCGTCCATTAATCCATCGCCGTTGAAATCAGCTACGGCTATTGTTTGAGATCCAACGTTTATTACACTGACATCTCCTATTTTTTCGTCTGTTACTTCTTTAAAAGCTCCTTGCCCATTGTTTTCGAATAGTCTCACTTTAGAAGGTTTCCAGTTTTGAGAACACTCAATACCTAAAAAATCCAAATCACCATCTGAGTCTGAGTCTAGTAGAGCGCCACGCTCAAACCTACCTGACTCCCAATCAGTGCTCAAAATACGGAAATACAATATTTTGCTTTTTACAGTAGTTCCAGAAGACAGCAATTGATCTGAACACCTTTTACTGCCTCCAACTGTAATTATTTGATACCCATGAAAAACATGCACAGAATCCCCATGTTTTTGTTTGGGTAGGCTGCTGTTGTCGTAGATAACCGACTTTGTCTGCTCGATCAAACTAACCGGCGATCTCAGCATTTGGGACATTGTCAACAGGAAAAAAATTGGAAGAATCGATAGTCTCACGACTAATCTCATGGCTTCCCCCTATTAGCACTCTGGAAATTGCTGTCATTCACTGGTTTTGAAGCTAAAAGTCTTCGACCACTTTCCCTAGCCGCTGTAGTTGACTCCAGCAACACGCCAGCAGTAGGTTGTTCCACTTTTCAGCCTTTTAAAGACACGTAAGCTAACTAACGTCGAGCGTTTGCAGCCTAGTCAGGCCTTCAGGATATTTCAGATCATCGTCTACTGCAGTTTCCAGTTCCAAGCCGGGAATCCCTTTGGCTTCGATCTCCTTTCGGACCTTCTCCATGTCCACAGGCGGAGCCGGCTTGAACAACCAGTAAAGGCACGGTGGAATCTCGAGCGTTTTTTCTGAAGGTGTGCTGCCGATGAGTTCGACCCCATCATCGAGCTCCTGCAAGACGTATACATCGAAGGCCGACTCGGAGTTGCGGGTTACTACTCCATCGGAACAAGCACCAGCCACTGCAGCGAGCAGCATTGCCGCCGCTCCTGCTGACAATAACCTGTTTGTCATTGCTTGTACTACTTGCCACCAGTTCTCTTTTGCAGACGCGAATTTCACCTGACCTGCCGAGCGATAATGCTATCCCAATTTATAGTATTTTACCATCCATATTGCTTAATTAATTATACGATAACGTATTGCCAGCAAGTCGATAACAATCATTCGAATTGACCCTCCGATCGAGGCCGCTCAGAAAAACCTCTCTTGTTTCAATTGCCTTACGCAGCGACCCGGCGGTTGCCGTCAGGCGCTACAGCAACGCTTGGGAAGCGTGTTGCATTTCAAGACTGTTTTAAGGAACAATTATCCTTCCCATGCACAGCCGGGATTTTGGATCCGCGTGTCTGGGGACGGAGCGTGGGTTGATAGTTGTTGATTCTCGCTTTAAGCGCTTGAATCACGAGGCGTTTCTAATTAGAATCTTGCGTTCTCTCGGCGGAGAGGTGACCGAGAGGCTTAAGGTGCACGCTTGGAAAGCGTGTGTAGGGAGACCTGCCGCGGGTTCGAATCCCGCCCTCTCCGCCAGCGACCACTCGCTTCAAATTTCTGCGTTGCGCCCGCTCTGCTCTCCTCGGAGTGACTTGCGCCACGCCTGTGTCGCTCATCGCAGCCGCGCCTTGACCTTTATCGCGATTGATCGCTGTTGATCCACAAACGGCTAGTGTGCTCGCACGTTCTCACTTCCTCGGAATATCTTCCGATATGCCATCGTTGTACGGTCAACACGCCGTTCTCGAGTGACACCGTGCCCTTCTGCGCGGTACCCCTGCTGTTCACGATGAAAAGGGCGACCTGCTGCGCTTCGCGGTCCCAGTAAAAATATCCCTCGGAAAAGCTGTCGATTTCCCGCATGGAAGACGAGTATTTGACGACGGCACCTCCCCAGATAACCTGGAAATTGCGTCGGACCTCGAGCAGGCGGCCATCCTGTGGATTTGCCAGCTCGCCGACCCAATGCTTGTTGACCAGTGGGTCGAGAATCATCAGGGAGTCGGAAAGGTTCGCTGCATCGGCTTTCTTCAAAGCTTCCTCTTGAGGAAAACAAGTGGCGGCGAATAGTGCCACCAAGGCGCAAATACACACCGCTCTCTTCACTATCACACCTCCCCTTTTATTCTTCCGGTCTTAATCTCTCCACTATCTCAGCCGACACCCAATAGATGTTACCTTTGGGGCCATCCAGGGAATGGAAAAAGATATATTTTCCATCATAAGTTACCCAAGCACAGAAGGCATGTTGTTTTATATATTCGCCCAAAGAAACGGGGGCTGTCCAAGAATCATCGTTGTTTTTATAGATCACAAAAAGCTTGCAGTCGCCATTCCTGGCTAGTTCATTATTATCAAAAATCAGATAGCTTCCGTCTGGGGATATTACGGAATGGCCGGCATCAAATGGAACTGATTCAGATAAGTCCACAACAGCTTTCAAATCGGAATGGGGTTCGATTTTGCGTCCAGAATTTAAAAAAACTGTGCCATCCAAGGTCGCCGATGCATGAATGCTCTGCGCAAAATATTTCGGTTCGGTCCAGCCGGTTTCCGTTTTTTTCATAAAATACATCGGAATTATCCTCTGGGTTCCTTCCGGAATAGGTAAGGCTTTTGTCGTGAAGAACCAGTATTGCCCATCAGGTGACAAGGTTGGAAGAAACACGTCTCCAAATTCTGCAAACAGCTTATGAATTTCCGGCTTTATCCATTTTCCATTTTCAATTCTTGTGGTAAAGATAGCCCCTTCTTGATATTCGTCATCTCCGTAACAATCAAACACGCATTCCTCTGCCCCGGGAGTAAATATGCAGACGAATTCGCTGTATTTATCGATGGAAACTATACCTGGAGCAAACAACTCCGGTGTGATCCCCGGCGGTTTCTGGCCGAGATAGGGCCCTTTGAGAATGGGGAAATCGGACTCGGCCACTTGTGCGCACGATATCGCGGCAAAAAAAGCGGAAGCTACAATAACCAATAAGTGAAACCTGAGGCACATAATAAGCCACCTTTTCTCGGATCGTTGACGATCTGTTCGACAGCAAGAAAAAATGCAATGAGAGTCGCCCCTGATGTTGAACCATCGTAAGAGTTTTATCCGCGCTCTCATGTAATCGAGATGACAAAATGCGACAAAAACCACACTTGAGGTGCTTGCGGTGCGTGATTGGATCAGTCCGGACGAGATTGCGCTGCGGATTCCCATCCTTCACATCGTTTTTCTCCCGCCGGATGATTTTCGCCCGCAAGGTGTTGCCGTTTTTTGTGGCTATTTATTGAAACATCATTCATTCAGTGGTAAGTAAGATGAGACGACTCTCGACGACGACAAGCCCGTTCACGCGTTAAGTTCAGATCCAATGGACTATTTATCAGGAAGGAAAAACACGATGAGGTTCGATTCGTTTCTCAACGGCAGAATCCCCACGGCGTTATTAATGACACTGGTAATCAGCAGTTTTCTCGTTCCTTCGGAAGTCTCCGCGGAGGTGGTCAAGCTGGAAATCACCAGCCGGGAGGTGGTGTCCGATCTCCCGGAGCTGATTGG
>CBFCZO010000172.1:0-5398 GCA_965602675.1 uncultured bacterium
TACACGTGTCTGCACCAATTCAGCAAGACGATGTAGGGGTGCGCTTTAGCTCCCCCGCGTTCGCAGCCGTTAATATTTATTGCCGCAGGTGTGCGGGCAGGAACGAGTGGTCGATTTCGGTCGTCTTCGCCAGCTCTATAGCTTCGTAGGTCAACTCCAGCCAGCGCTCGACGACGGCGTCCCACGAATGCCTCTCGGCGACATATCGTTTCGCCGTCACGCCGAGCCTTTTGCGCAGCGGCTCGTTCTCGACCAGTTCGTAGAGAATTCGCCCTAGATGATGCTCGGTATCGACCACCGGCACTTTGATCACCGCGTCGTCGGGCAGGTCGCGCAGGTGGGCGAGATCGGAAACAACTGTCGTCGTGCCCAGCCCCATAGCCCGCAGAGCGGCCGCTGAGGTCTCGCGGCGCGTGGGCCAGCGCAGGAAGACGGCGACATCGCACGCCGCCATCAGCGTGAGGAATTCATCCATCGGCAGGCGTCCTGTCGGTATCGCCAAGCCCAGGAGCCGCCTCTCCGCAATCATTGCATCCAGCGGCAGATCTTTTGCGACGCCTCCGGCCAGTAGCAGCCGGGCGTCGGGGCGTTGTTTCAGCAGCCGTGCGAATGCGTCGAGCAGCATGGCAATCCCCTTGTCCGGCGTCAGCAGACCGAACGTGCCGACCAGGAAGGAGTCTTTCGGTATGCCGAACTTCTCCCGCGCTGCGGAAATCTGCTTAGGCGCAACATCGGCGGCGTCCATACCCATCGGGACGGAGCGCACCTGCGCGCCGGGCACGGCTTCGCTTATCTTCCCGGCCACCCACTCCTCGTGCACGACCGTAAAAACGCTCGCGCGGACGGGTAGCTCGGACAGTGTGAACGAGCGCAACAGGAAGCTGCTGTGCATGCCGGCAAGCGCCAGTTCGGCGGCGGTCTCGCCACGCTCACCGTAGGCCGCGGCCATCTCCTCGCGGTATTCTTCGCCGCGCCAGCCTTCGATCGTGGTTTTGAGGCGTGTGTCGTGCAGCGAGAGATCGTGCAGCACGGTCAGCCCGGGGAAGGCGTAGAGGTAGGGGTAAATGTAGTCGTGGCAGGAGGCGTTGCCGAGGTGGTAAACGCAGAGGTCGTATGGATTCCGTTTAAACTCGGCGCGGAATCCCTCCACCGGGAGGCAGCGCACCGCCTTCTTCAGCGCGGCGTGGTCTGTTTCATAGCTGTCGAGATAGAGGTCGATTTCGAGCTTTCCGGCAAGGCGTGGCAGCAGCTCGGCGATGTAGTCACTGATCCCCGACGGCACCGGCGGCGCCGGGGAGAAGATCGCGATGCGTGGCTTGCTCATCGTCAATCGAGCTTCGAAGCGACGAGGCTCTGGACCTCCTTGCCGTCCACCCGCCCGCGGTAGCGAGCCATGATTTCCTTCATCACCTGGCCCATTTCCCGCTTGCTCGTTGCGCCGGTTTCGGCGATCACCTCGTCGACCACCTTCTCCAATTCTTCGGGACTGAGTTTGTCCGGCAGGTAGGCGCGCAGCAACTCCGCCTCGGCCTCCTCCGTTGCAGCCTGCTCCTCGCGACCGCCGTCGCGAAACGCCGCCGCGGCCTCTTCCCGCTTCTTCAATGCCTTCTGGATCGTGGCCAGCACCTCGCCCTCGTCTAGCTCGTCACCCTTGGAGATCGCGGCATTCTTGAGCTCGGAAAGCGTCATCCGCAGGACGCCGAGCTTCAGCTTTTCCCCGGCCTTCATCGCCGCTTTCATCTCCTGCTGGATCTTTTCGATCATTTCCCATCCTCCACGAAGCCGAGCCGGTGAGCCGGCACGGCGTTGAATTCTTCGTTCTCGCACTGACAGATCGCACATTGTTGCACAATCCGGCCTCCCGGCGTCAAGGCCGGCGAGCTCCGGACACAACTGCTCTCTCGCTGTTCCGGGTTTGAGACCTGGGCCGTTCAACAAACAGGGATAGGGCGTATATTTGTTGGAGTAAGGTTTTTTGGTGAACGCCATGAGAAATCTGACGAATAAGACCGTGCTCGTGCTGCTGCTGGCCGCCGCGGCGGCTTTCGGGCAGGTCCTCGAAATCCACCACCTCGACGTCGGCCAGGGCGACGCCACGTTGGTCATCGGGCCCAACAAAACGGTTATGCTGATCGACGGGGGCAATACCGGCAAAGGCTCCGGCGTCATCCTGCCCTACCTCGACGATCTGGGAGTCGACTCAATCGACTACATCGTCGCCACCCACATGCACACCGACCACATCGGCGGTCTCGACGAGGTGATGGCCGGGGGTCTGCAGATAGGCGATGTGCTCGACAACGGCTCTTCGGCGCCCTACTACAGCTATGCCGACTACGTCATGGCGGCAGCGGCGTATGCATCTTCCCGCAAAACGATAGCAGTCGGCGAGGTGATCGATCTTGGCAAAGGCGCCACCGCCACCTGTGTCTACCGCAATGAGCAGGGCGGCGGCGGCGGATTTTCCGTCGATGAGGAGAACGACAAGTCGGTTTGCCTGTTGATCGAATACAAAAAACTCCCTTACTTCATCGGCGGCGACATCGGCGGGGGAAACATAGGTTACAGCGATGTCGAGAGCTTCGTGGCCCCGGACGTAGGCGACGTCGATGTGCTGCGGGTCAACCACCACGGCAGTTCGAGTTCATCCAACGAGACTTTTCTCGGCACTTGAAGCCCGAGGCGGCCATCATTTCAGTCGGATCAAACACCTACGGCCACCCAACCGGGCCGGTTCTGAGCAGGCTCTACCTCGCGGGTAGCGACGTGCTCCAGACCGGCTGTGGTGCCAACCCCTGCGGCAAGGTGATGGGGCACGTCGTAATCGTCGTGAAGAAGGGCAAGAAATACTGGATCAACGGCTCGGTACGCAGGAAGGACGAGTTCATTAAAAAGACGAACCGCGCGCCGCAGGCTGACTTCACCTTCTCCGTGAAAGGCAACACCGTTTCCTTCGACGCCTCCTCGTGCAGCGACGACGGCAAGATCAAGCATTGCTTCTGGAACTTCGGCGACGGAACCACCGTTTCCAGCAGAAAGCTCTGCAAGGTCAGCCACACCTACGACGGCGAGGGCGACTACACGACCTTCCTCAGCGTTCTCGACAAGTTCGGGGTCAGCGGAGTCGTTACAAAGAAGCTATTCTTCGGCGAGGTCGAGTCGGTCAAGGCCTCCGCATATGCCAGCCCCTCTGATCCGGAGCCCAACAGCCATGTAGAAATACACGTTACAGTGAAAGACCAGGGCGGCAAACCGGTTTCCGGAGCCTCGATCAAGACGATCGCTCATTACAAAACCACCGACACGACCAAGTACGGAACCAGCGGCTCCGACGGTAAAAACATGATCGATTATTACATTAGTAACGCAACGGTGGGCTACACGGTGGTTGTCAGCATCACGGCATCTTATGGCGGGCTGTCGGCGTATACTTCAACAAGTTTCACGCCTGGTAACTGAGTGGAATCGTCGCTCAGCTCTCCCGCTTCGGCTGCAGCAACACAGCGGCGTCTTCGGTCACTACGGCCTCGAAATTGACCGCGATGTCGTAACCGCCGTCGCTCCGTTCGCTGATACGGGAGATCTTGCCTACAGCCTCCAACGTGCTTTCCGCAGGCTCGTCCAGGTCGAGCTTCAGCAGCACCATCGCTCCCAGCGGCAGCTTCTCATTCGTCTTCAACAGCAGTCCGCCCACAGACATGTTGAGCGACCGACCCGGCTTGCTCACCGCTTTGCCCGATTCGTCCAGCAGCACGACCTCCGACGCCCCGGCCGCGCTGAATCGGTGGTGACGCCGCTTGTCGTCTTTGTTATCCGCCATTAGATTTTCTCCGCCGTGGATCAGGAGGTTTCAAGTCTTATCGTTTTCTTTCAATCAGGATTCTAGCAGATCACGCAGAACTTTGGCGTTTTTACCTGTCAATTCGTCGAATGCGAGAGCAATTTCGTAGCCGATCTCATCAGCACCCTTGACCCGGACCACTTTGCCGACGGCCTCGATCGCCTGCGCGGGTTCGTGCCCCTCGCCCGGTTGCCAGTCGGCGTTCATGCTGTAAATCGAATCCAGGTCGAGCTTGAGCCCGACACGAGTACCGACCGGCAACCTGATGTCGGTGCTGAGCAGAACTCCTCCCGCGGAGATGTTGAGCGACTCAGCCTTGCGCCTGGGCGCATTAGCCATGATGCCGCTGGCATCCTCGATCAGGAAGACCTCCAGCACAGCCGCCGCGGGGATCCGCCTGAAAACCCTCTTTTCCTTCCAAGCGGTTTCGTTCATTGCATTCCTTTCCGGCTCATTTCGAGCCTGTAGGCACCGTGCTCACCAGACTCCGCCGCTGCCGCGTGAAGACAGCGAAGCCCACTAACGCCTCGATTACCAGCCACGCCAGCAGCAGCAGGGTTGCGCCTCCGATCACGATCAGCGGCATGTTCTCTTCAAATCCGGTCTCGACCCAGCCCGCGAGGCTGGCCGCGAGTGCCCAGGTGGTGATCACCAGCATGAACAACATCGGCAGGAAAGTGAACCAGCTTGGCCGCCTTTGCTTGAAAAAGTAGATAGTCGCGACGAGCAGGGCGATACCGGCAAGTAGCTGGTTGCTGGTGCCGAACAGCTTCCACAGCGCCAGCCCCGCCGGCTTGCCTCCGAGGTCCATGAGCGCGAAGTATCCGATCATCACCACCGCCAGAGCGCTTGCCGTATATCGGTTGGTGAAAAAAGCCGGCAGGCGCATGATTCTGAACAGTTCCTCGAGCGTGTAGCGGGTGAGACGTGTGCCGGTGTCGAGAGTGGTGAGTGCGAAGGCGACGATGGTCACGGCGAAGAACGTGCTGCCTATGACGGCGGGGATGCCGATCGAAGTGGTGATGTTTGCCGCGCCTGTTACGAACGCGCCGATCTTGATACCGACGCCTGCGTCCCCCAGCCAGCCGCTGTAGAGTTCGCCCCACTGAGCTGCGGTGTAGCCGGCGGTGCAACCGACGACCACCAGCACAGCCAGGAAGCCTTCAGTCAGCATGCCGCCGTAGCCGATCACCCGCGCGTCCTTCTCGCTGCGCAGTTGCTTGCTCGTTGTTCCCGAGCTGACCATGCAGTGGAAGCCGCTGACCGCTCCGCAGGCTATCGTGATGAACAGGAACGGCACCAGGTCGGGCAAATTTGCACCGGGGTTGTTCATTGCAGCCGTGTTGAGCGCGGGCGCGGCGATACCGGGGTTGGCGACGAATAGCGCCAGCGTCAACAGAAGCAGCATAGCGTAGAGGTTAAACGAGCTAAGGAAATCGCGCGGCTGCAGCATCAGCCACACCGGCAGCACTGAGGCCAGGAAAGCGTAGCCGAGCAGCAGGAAGACCCAGAATTGTTTGAACTCAATGAAGAACGGGAAGGCGACACCCGCGAACA
>CBFCZO010000173.1:0-5393 GCA_965602675.1 uncultured bacterium
TCGGCACGATGGCAGCCTTCTACCTGATGTTCTACTCGCTGGTCGTCTGCCTGCTCGGAGGCACCAATCCCTGGAGGTTCTTCAAGGCGATGCGGCCCGTCGGCCTGATCGCCTTCAGCACCTGCAGTTCCAACGCCACGCTGCCGGAAAACATGTTGGTCTGCAACAGAGATCTTGGCGTGCCAAAGCCGGTGACCTCGTTCGTGCTGCCGCTGGGCGCGACGATCAACATGGATGGCACCGCCATCTACCAGGGCATCAGCGTGATGTTCATTGCCCAGGTCTTCCTGCCGCCCGGTGAGACGCTCTCGCTGACCCAGCAGCTTACCGTCGTTCTCACGGCGGTTCTCGCGTCGGTTGGCGCCGCGGGTGTTCCCGGAGCGGGCATGGTGATGCTGGCGATGGTGCTCTCCTCGGTCGGCCTGCCGACGGCGGGCATCGCCGTAGTGCTTGGCGTCGAAAGGATCCTTGACATGTGCCGTACGGTCCTCAACGTCACCGGCGATGCGGCCTGGGCGGTCATCGTCGGACATACGGAGGGCGGATTGAAGCCGCCGGAGAACAGAGGAGGATCGGCGTGACATTTCTTAATCGTGGTATTAAAATATCTGCAGTACGCTGTTGGGACATCAGCTGCCGCTGCGGCTTTTAAGATATTTAGAAGTAAATGAACGGTGATTTAGCGTGTGTGGGGAAACCCGATCGCGTAAATAATAACATTGCCGGGAACAGCGTTTTACTGTGCAGGTGCCCTTGGCATTATCGTACTGGCGTTCATTTGCTTGTAGTTGTATAATGTGACAAGGACGGTAAACAAGTAGCCCAAGGCATGATTTTCGCTGTTTTCAGGGGCTGGCTAACAGACAATCGAGCAGAGAGAATCGCTCGACTGAGCCACGTGAGGAGGGGTTATTCTATGAGGGTATCGCTCACTTTAGTTGTTCTGCTGGCGGTATTCTGTGTTGCACCGGTTTGCGCGGCACAGGACGACGCCGTAACAAGCCACTTCAAGGGTCTCCTTCAGAACCACCAGGTCAGACTGAAGATCGACGTTCTCAGCGCCGACGACTTGCAGTTCGGCGAAAGAGAAAACCACACGTTCTACGACACCGACGGTGCCTACTATCTCGCCTCCTTCTTCTCCTCAGCCAGTGAGAGGAAGAGCAAGATGGTAACCATCAAGGAGTACACCATCAAGGATTTGCTCGACAGGCTCAAGGCGCAGTATCCGCTGTACGAAGACAAGCGCTATGTCACCATCGGCACCGGCACCCAGTTGACCGTCTCTGTTGTTGCCTGGGATGGCAACGGAGCCCTGGCAATCGGTCTCACGGGTGACGAGGGCCTCAGCTTCATTTACTTCGAGTTCGGCGAAATGTGGAAGGAACTGGGCCCGTCCGGAATGGAGGAGTACGTCCGTAAATCGCTGGCTTTCTAGTAAAATTCCAATCCAACCGTTGGCATTGCAGCTCCCACGGCGCTGTGCTAACCTCCCGCCCTGCGAGAAAACAGGGGGAAGGTGCATAGAGAAATGGGTAACACAGCGCTGGACAAATACGAGGCCGTAATCGGGTTGGAGGTTCACGCGCAGCTTCTCACACAGAGCAAAATATTCTGCCGTGACAGCACCCGCTTCGGCGACCCGCCTAACAGCAACACCTGCCCGGTGTGCCTCGGCATGCCGGGAACACTGCCGGTGCTCAACCGTCGCACCATTGATTTTGCCATAAAAGCCGCGCTCGGCCTCGGCTGCGAGATTCACCCCACCAGCCAGTTCGCGCGCAAAAACTACTTTTATCCTGACCTCACCAAGGGCTATCAGATCACACAGTACGACAAGCCACTGGCGGAACACGGCAGCGTCGTGATCGAGCTCGAGGACGGCGGTAGCAAGGAGATCGGCGTCCACCGGCTTCACATCGAGGAGGATGCCGGCAAGATGCTACATGAAGGCGGCGAGCGCAGCCGCGTTGATTTCAACCGCTGCGGCGTGCCGCTGATAGAGATAGTCAGCGAACCCGACATGCATTTCCCCGCTGAGGCGGAGGCGTACCTACGGAAGATCCGCACCATACTTGTTTACCTGGAGGTCTGCGACGGAAACATGGAAGAGGGCTCGTTACGCTGCGATGCCAACCTCAGTATCCGTCCGAAGGGCAGCACCGAGCTATTCACCAAGACTGAAGTGAAGAACATGAACTCGTTCCGCGGCGTGCGACGGGCGCTAGAATATGAGATCCGACGCCAGGTCGAATCGGTTGAGGGCGGTGGTGAAGTAGTTCAGGAGACCCGCCTGTGGGACGAATCGGCCGGCGTCACCCGCCCGATGCGTTCCAAGGAAGAGGCGCACGACTACCGCTATTTCCCTGAGCCGGACTTGGTGCTCCTACGGATTGATGAAGAGTGGCTGAGAGGCATCGGCGAAACTCTGCCTGAATTACCCGACGCCAAGATCGAGCGGCTGGCCGCCGAATACGGCATCCCCCGCTACGATGCCACGGTGCTGGCAGCGGAACGCCCGCTGGCCGACTACTATGAGAGGGTTGCCGCTGACACCGGCGACAACAAACTGGCCTCGAACTGGGTAATGGGCGAAGTCCTGCGGATCCTGAAGGAGAAGGGCCTCGGCATTTCCGATTTCAAGGTGCCGCCCGAACAGCTCGCCGAGCTGCTCAGGATGCTCAAGTCCGGCGAGGTAAGCGCAGCCGCTGCCAAAGAGGTCTTCGACGAAATGGCTGCCACTCACAAGCCGCCGCGGCAGTTAGTCGAAGAAAAGAACCTCTCCCAGATGAGCGGCGATAGCGAGATCCGCGCGGTCGCTCTGGAGGTAATCCGCGACAATCCCAAGCCATACAATCAGTACAAGAGCGGCAAGACCGCGACATTCGGCTTCTTCGTCGGCCAAGTGGTGAAGGCAACCCGCGGCCGCGCCAACCCGCAGGTCACACAAAGAGTCCTGCGCGAACTTCTCGACGCGGACGAACTTCCGCAGGCATAGCGTTAGGCGCGTTACTTCCTTCCGGGTTTCGAGTTGCCTTCGAAACCAGTTCCGCGGATTGGGCAAGATCTGCGGGCGGCAATAAGATCAAGGGCAACTTTTTCCTCCGCCGGCTTGTTTCGCCGGCACGATTGACCGGTGGTCATAACAAGCCTAAAGCATAGCAAAATAAGCACTTGATACCCCCGCATCCGTTTCCTGACCAGTGTGGTACGGAAACTGCTGAGTAGTTGGCGGTAGTTATTAGACTTGCTGCCTTCGACACTGCGTCGAACGCTCTCCGGGGGCAAAGATCAATGGCCCTGGTTCCGCCCTCGGGGAGCTCCCTCACAGTGAGGATGTCGCAAGAAGGCGGCCTTAGGAGTAATCAGGAGCAGCTGCGATGGGTACAAGTTCATTCTACTCGGCACTGGCCGGACTTAACTCCAACCGTACCGCCATCGACGTGATCGGCAACAACCTGGCGAACCTCAACACCATTGGATTCAAGAAGAGCTTCTACACCTTCGCCGATGTGCTCGGTGAGAGCCTCGCAGGTGCGGTCAACGGCGCCGGCAATCCGCTGGAGATCGGTCTCGGCTCCCGCATCGCGGCCATCGACCAGGTGTTCAGCCAGGGAAGCTTGCGTACCAGCGGTGAGGCGACCGACATGGCGATTCAGGGCGCCGGCTTCTTCATGCTCAGCGGACCAACGGGCATTTCTTACACACGCGCGGGCAACTTCAGCTTCGACAGCGATGGTTATCTCGTCGCGCCTACCGGCAAATTTACTCTCGGCTTTCTCGCCAATACAGCGGGAGAGATAATCACATCGACATCCCCCCAAGCGATCAACATCAGCAATCAGGTCACCAGCCAACCCAACGCGACTACATCTGTCTTCATGACAAGCATCCTCGATGCCGACGCGCCCGCCGATCTGGCAGCCGGTGAATTCACCACCCCGATAAGGGTTTTCGACTCCCTTGGCGTTGCACACAACGTACAATATATCTACAGGCGATTTGATGCGCCCACCGCAGGCGCTCCCGCCGGCACAGCCGTGAGCTGGGGCTTCGACATCCGCATGGATGCTAATGAAGTGCTCGACGGCGCGGGTAATCCCGTCGGCGTTGAAGGGCAGTACTACTCGATCCTCACCGGCGCCCTCGTGCCCGCCGGTCCATCACTCGCGGGTGGAGATTTCCAGGGCGAGATGCACTTCGATGCCAACGGTCTGTTACTCGAGGCTGATTTCAGCGGCGCCACCCAGAACACTTTTGCCGCCGGCTCCTTCGACATCAACAACCTCGTAGATCCCAACGGCATCGAGTTCCCGGGAGGGGCGTTCACCCTCGCCTCCGGGGCTAATAACGTCGTCTGGAGTTGGGATCTGTTCAACGATATCGGCACTTCCAACATCAATTGCTACGCCACTGAATCCGGCTCCGCAACCAGCTCAACCTCGCAGGACGGTTTCGGCGTTGGCTCGCTCAACTCCGTTATCGTCGAGCAGGACGGTACTATCACCGGTCTGTTCAGCAACGGCGACGTTCGCCCCCTCGCTCAGATGGCGCTGGCCAACTTCAACAACGCGCAGGGTCTGTTGGCCACCGGCAACAACGAGTACATCGAGACGCCGGGTTCCGGCCAGCCGGCCATCGGCACACCCGAGAGCGGCGGGAGAGGTTCCATCAGCGGCTCCACGCTCGAGCTCAGCAACGTCGACCTCGCAGAAGAGTTCACCAACTTGATCCTCTCCGAGAGGGGTTTCCAGGCGAACTCGCGGGTCATTGTCTCCAACGACACACTGCTTCAGGAAGCCATCAACCTTGTGAGGTAATGATCGATGATCAGGCTTACACGCTTTGACGGCAGCAACTTTGTGCTCAACTCCGAAATCATTCAGTACGTCGAAGCTGCGCCTGATACGATCATCACACTGGTTACCAGGGATAAAACGATGGTGAGGGAGACAGTGGAAGAGGTAATCGATAAGGTAATCGAGTTCAAACAGAGAATTTTCCGCGGCGATCTCGAATTCAAGCGCGATCCTGACGACGAGATCATAGAGTAGATAGGCCGGGAAGGAATCGATGAGCGAAAACGTCATTCAGGCAACGGAGACCGCGGCGGCGGCCGGAGCGGCGCAAGCACCCGCTCCCAAGGATTCTGCCGCTTCGGGCGGTCAGTCGGCCGGTTCGCTCTTCTTCGAGATGCTGAGCAGTTCGCTCGCAGGCGGGCTTGCGGTGCAGTCGAATCCGGTCGTGGCTTCGGAGCTTGAAGCCGGAGTTTCTGCAGGGGAGCCTCGGGCAGTCATCCGAAATCGCCATGAACATCAAAACCGAGTCGCGGATTTTGAGCGCGGGGATAATCCCTCACGCGAGATCAAAATAAGCGAAGATTCCCACTCGAA
>CBFCZO010000174.1:0-5301 GCA_965602675.1 uncultured bacterium
GGCGGCGGAGGCATGGGGGCGGTCGCTGGAGATCGACCCGGATCAGGCGGAGATCAGAAAGCTCCTCGACGACAACAAATAGCGGGCGGAAAAGGGAGTCGGTCCAATTATTCTGGAATCTAAACGAAAGCGTTGATATACGCTCTGCGGCGGGCAATCCCTGAGATAAGATTTCAGCCTCAAGGGTTCATATCAAGCGTTGATTGCGATATCACGGGATACTGACACCTCGGTCGCTGATTTGAGCCATACGAAGGGGCCTCGTGTCCCCATCTCCAGCCAGCCGACGCGCACGCCGTCGCTCACGACCTCCGCCTGGGATGCAGAAGAAGTAACAGTCTGGAGTCGAGGAAACCTTGAAATCAGCTTGCCGGCGACATTATCGTGAACAGAAGCAACTGAAAACAAAGAAACGATAGCATCTTACCAGACAGCGCGACGGCACTCATCTCCAAGCGCTGCTAAATCAACGGTCTCAAGAAGGATCGTTCAAATTGATTTAATAGCCTTGGATATTTCATTCAGACAAGAAACGCATGATTGAATCAATTGATAGCCTTGAGTTATCAATGGTTGTTTTCTATCAACATTACAATCCTTATAGGCCTTTGACAGATCTTCTGAGGGTAAATGTGTGTCTGCATTTCTTAGGGTGTAGATTCCCCAGAGAGGAGTAAAAAGCTCGTAAGATTTTTCATCGCCAATTTGTACTGCGAGCAGCTTTTCCAAAGACTTGAGCGAACCCCACTCTTCTTTTTTCTTAGGTGTGACTATTGCTTTAATCTCAGTAGAATCTATTCTCTCTCCTGTAAGTCTGTACAGATCCTTTGCAAGCTCATACAGACCATCTTGATTGACAGCCCTAAATCGATGAATTTTAGTAGAAATCCTGCGTGCCTCTGGATGTTCGCGGATCACCTCGATCCTGTACTTGTCAAGAGATAAGCCATTCAATATCTGAATAGACCGTAAGAGCATCTTTTCTGGAGCGATAGTAGATGCAGGTTTGGCCTTCATCTGTGACATCAGCAACTCTTCTGACACTTTCCCATCAGGAGTGACGTTGTGGCCGGCCCAAATCTTTTGTTGCCAGTCAGGAAGTAGGGCAATGTCTTTTGCGTACACATTGACTAGTCCGATTTTGTTGATTCCAAAGTGGACACCATAGCCTGGAGAACACTCTATGCTGCCAGTATCTCTCGTATACCAACGTAGACAACTGCCACGGAAATCTAAGAGAGAATTTATAATTGATGGCTTAAACCATAACCATCTGCTCCCATCCACTAGAGTTCTTCGGTTTTCAGTTTTTCCTGAATTATTTGTGATGAAAAAAGAAGAGGGTTCAGTTTCTTCATCGCACACAATATAACTGTGTTCGGCAGGATTAACCCACTCATTTCTCCACAATTCACCTTCTACTCTGAATAGCTTACGCCCTTCAAAGTTTTTTTGCCATGCAGTTGCCTCGACATCGTCATCACCCGGGAAACCTATCTCAGGTACATCCTCATCATAATCAACATCGGTGCGGGAAAGGTGGAAATAGGAAATCCCAGAGCCGAATGGGTGCCCCCCTTCATGTATTTCTATATTACGGCCCTCCCACCTATCTGTCTTGGTGGTTACAATGTGGGGATCGGGCCAATTAATATGGCTAGCGTCTTCCATAACTTGGACTCTAGATCGGTAGGATGAAATATAAAGACCCATGCCTCTAGCACACAGGTAATCCTTTAAGTACTTCGCATTAACCTGAATGCTAATGGGACATCCCTTGCTATTTCTTTCCAACCGCGCTACTTTTTCGTATCCTCGCGAAATTGCTAACCAGTCGTCTTCCTCTCTTTTCAGTTCAAGAGTGACGATAAAATCTGGACTTAAGTGCCATTCGCTGCACTCGATAGCATTGCCTTCGCGCACCAGTACAAGATTTTCGGCAGTTAAAGAGCCGTTACGATTTTTATAGGAATGCGCCGGGATATATTCTTCCTCATCAACGTATCCTTTAGTTGAGTGACCGATGCCTACATTCATCCACTCAAGCTTTTCGGCTTCAGAAACTTGGCCCAAGGGAACCGCAATTGAACCCGCTCCCCAAAATTCATCCTTGAAGCCAGCGTGGCCAAGCTTTCCCTCCTTGAGCAATGTTCTGGCTTCGCGTAAGGGTATCCAAACGCTCTTATCAAAGAAACGCTTCCTAATTTCTGGCATTTCAAACCAGGTTTGTGGCATACTTCGCATATCTTCATATTATATCCAACTAAAAGGATTGTAAATTGTGAAGACACCCTCGGAATTCATCCTCTTGTTAAGATAATCCTGCTTAGTGCCTCGAACTTGAATAAGCGTTAATAAATAACGGCAATACGAGGCAGAATAAATTTCCCGCCGCTCCATCAAATGAAGCTAAGTACTTTAGAACACGAAATACCTATGAGACTGTTGATTTTTTCGGTTTCAGACAATCTGCCGCGATTGATTCTGATCTCTTGAAATGTGACAATCACGTGTAATCAATTCATAACACATGTGGTTGGGCTTATGAGAGGCAGGGAGAACCGGCAGAGCGATTTCCTTAGTTACGCGATCTACGACTAGATGATTTCACCCGATCACTTCGTTCGCGGAATTCGCTCGCTGCCAGGCTGGGGTGAGCCGGTTTCGAAGTTGGAAGGCTGTTACCGCCAAAAGAGAGACACCGCGTTCCGCGGGTCAGGAATAGGGCGGAATAAAGGCCGCCCCTACTATTTCTTGGCAAATTCGTAGCCAGATGGACGCGGGGAGGGGTGGTGCAATGCAGGTGTCGCTCTTCGCAGCCACGCCTTAACCTTTATCGCGATTGATCGCCGGTGGTGGCGACTCACTTAACAAGTGAGCAAATCACTTTAGAAGTAAGCAACCCCGCCGTAGGCGGGGCGGGCAAGTACCGCGTCGCTGGGTTCGAGGAGAATACAAACCAAATCATTCGCCTGCGGCTTGTGTTGCTCGCGGGGAAGGTTTTACCGAATGCTCACCTTAATGATGGGCTCTGCGAGTAAGCATTATATGCAAAGAGGTCAGTCCTAGAATTCAAGGACTGACGCGGGTGCGGGCCTTCGCGGGGGCCATTAATGTGCCCCCCTACAATAACTTACGGGCTATGGTAGCCAAATGAAAGCGGGGTGGGATCGCAAGAAACATGGGGGAGGTTGTCCCGCCTGTGGCGGCCCCGCGTGCCGCGGGGCGGGATTATGGATTGTGCAACCCCGTTGGGGTTGATGTAAGGTTGTTGGAAGGGGTGGGTGGCTTTTACCCAGGGTGGCGCTTCGCTTACCCTGGGCTACAAATTGTGTAACCGCTTCGCGGTAAGTGTTTAGGAAAAAAAGGCCGGCAGAGATGTCCTACAGAAAAGTCAGGATCTATTTCATGAGCGGCACGGGCAACTCCTACCGCGTGGCGGAGTGGATGGGGGAGGCTGCGCGGGCCGCGGGGGCGGATGTGCGCGTAGTGCCGCTGGATGGTGCGAGGCCGAAGGATGAGATCGAGGCGTCGCCGGACAATCTTGTCGGCCTGGTGACGCCGACGCACGGCTTCACGGCGCCGTGGCACATGATCCGTTTCGCGCTGAGTATGCCGCGCAGGAGCGGCGCGCACGCTTTCGTAGTGCCGACGCGGGCGGGGGCGAAGTTCGGTCCTTTGTTTACGCCGGGGATCGCGGGGTCGACGGCTTTCCTGCTGGCGATCATCCTGACGCTGAAGAGCTACCGGGTGCGGGGGGCTATGAGCCTGGACATGCCTTCGAACTGGATTTCATTACACCCTGCGTTCAAGCCGAGGAATTCGAGGGCGATCGTGGCGAGGTCGCGGCCGTTGGCAGAGGGTTTCATCAAGAGGATCCTCTCGGGGCGGATGTATTGGTTCAGCATCAATAATCTCTACGAGATTCTCTGGGCAGTCATGTTGTTGGAGATATCGATTCTCTACCTGCTGATCGGGCGGTTCTGCCTGGCGAAGATGTTTTTCGCAAATCACAAGTGCACGGGCTGCGGTCTGTGCGCGGAGGCGTGCCCGGTGGGGGCGATCAGGATGGTGGGCAAGGAGAGGAAGTTGCCCTACTGGCGCTACAACTGCGAGAGCTGCATGCGCTGCATGTGCTTCTGCCCGGAGGAGGCGGTGGAGGCGAGCCAGCCGTGGGCGGTGGCGTTGACGGCCGTGACGCTTGCGGTTTTTTCCTATGTCAGCCTGTCGTTGTTCGCCGGGATGATACCGGGGATTGAGGCGTTGGCGCATAGTCCGGTGGACCTGATTTTTCAGGCGATCGTTATGGACGTGGCGATCGTGCTGGCCTATTACCTGCTTCATCCGCTGTCGCGGGTGCCTTTTTTCAATGCGATTCTGACTTACTCGACGGGGACGCACTACTACCGCCGCCACCGCGAGCCTGACACGAAGCTGGGGGATATGCTGCCGCGGGGGAAGAGAAGCGTGGAGATGGGGAATCCCGAGAGAGTTGAGGGGGAAAAGGATGTTTAAGAGGGTTGTGTTGGTGTCGGTGGTATGCGCCGTTCTGCCGGGGAGTTTGTTTGCTCAGGACGAGAGCCCGAGCGCTTATCTGGATGCGGCGTTGCGGGCGGGGGAGTGGCTGAAGGCGTGCGCGGTGAGGACGGAGGACGGCCTGGTCTGGCCCGCGGACCCGCTGGACGGGGAAAGCGTGGTCGAGAATCTCTACTCGGGGAATCCGGGGGTGGTGCTGTATTTCCTGGAGGCGTGGCACAGCACGGGCGATGAGGGGTACCTGGAGTATGCGAAGGGCGGCGCGGATCACCTGCTGGCGGTGCTGGAGGGGATCGAGGGTTGCGGCTTCTACGAGGGCCTGGCGGGGATCGGTTTCGTTTTAAATGAGACGGGCAAGGCGACGGGGGAGGAGAAGTACGCCGCGGGAGCGAAGCGGTGTGTTGCGCTGATTTGCGAACAGGCCGTGGAGAAGGGCGCGGGTGTGGAATGGGATGGGACGACGGACGTGATCAGCGGCGCGGCGGGGGCGGGGCTGTTCCTGCTGTATGCGGCGCGGGAGTTGGGTGATGAGGCGGCGTTGGAGACGGCGGCCGCGGCGGGGCGGCGGTTGATCGAGGTAGGCATTCCGGTGGAAAGCGGTTTGAAGTGGATGATGCACCCGGAGTATCCGCGGCTGATGCCGAATTTCTCGCACGGGACGGCTGGGGTGGCTTATTTCCTGGCGCGGCTTTACGAGGAGACGGGGGAGCGGGAGTTTCTGGAGGCGGCGTTGGCGGGTGCGAAGTACTTGCAGTCGATCGCGCA
>CBFCZO010000175.1:0-5280 GCA_965602675.1 uncultured bacterium
TGACATTGGGTTATAATACCGGCCTACCGACCAACTAGAGGGTGAATTATGAATCTGCAAGCGATTTCACTGTTTATTGCTGGCGGCATGACAGTTGTGATTGCAGTGATGCACGTGGGGTTGCCGGCGCTTTTTGGGTGGTACCGTGAAATAAAGAATCTGAGCACGCAAGCCAAGAAGACAATAATCGATCGCAATTCCTTCCTGATACTGTTGTTGCTGATAGTGGCCTATCTTGCGTTCGCTCTGAACGACGACATGCGGTTTTCGCAAACCGGGCGCGCGCTCCTGCTGATGATGGGTATCTACTGGATCCTGAGGGCAATCTGGCGCGCATTGGGATTCCCCAAGAGCAAGATCACAGTAATGATGTCGGTGGTCTATTTCCTCGCCGGGATCTTTTTCCTTCTGGCACTCATACCTTAGGCAGGAACGACCAAAAAAGTCGATTCTCTGTATAGCTTTATAGGATCGGTGTCAGAGCTCGAAGGTCAGGCACGAACCCATACCACCCAAAACACAGTTTTCCCCGAACTCCTCTCTAAAGATCGCACGCGCCTTGTCTCCCGTGCAGTGAGTTGGGAAGACCATGGTGACGCCCATGCTCTTTAGATCGGTGACGATCTTGCGGACTGCCTGGTCGCTGTGCTGCCGCAGGTGAAATCCGCCGAGAACGAAGTAGGGCGAAACACCGCTGAGATCTTTGGCCTTGGTTGTGATCTCGACAATCCCCGGATGAGCACAACCGGTGATGACAACCAGCCCGTCTTTCGCCTGGAAATAGATTCCATCTTCCGGGAGAGGTTCGATCATCTCGCCGGTAGTGAACAATCCCCGGCAGATTTCCTGCCCGGGCTCAACCTCGACCATTTTGATTCCTGCGTCGCCGAGGCGGTTTTTGAATTTGTCTGAGAAGGACGGCGGGAAGTACACGGCGGCTTCTGGATTTGCCGTAAGAAATGCCTCAAGCCCTCCGATGTGATCGCCATGCTCGTGGGATAAAACAACGATGTCGATTTCTTTCGGATCGGTTCCGGTCTTTTCCAGACTCTTCATCAAAACGTCGCCCTGGGTTCCCGTGTCGAACAACACGTTTTTCTCAAAACCTCTTATCAGGCAGGCAAAACCCCAAAGACCGGTACTTCCCTGACCATCCTCGGTATAATTGTCGAAGAGAATATCTACGGTCACAATGTCCTTACCTTCCATCGAATCCGGAATGATATACATGGTCGCGGCATTGACTGGCGCCAGGATAATAACACTTAACAACACCATTAATAATGTGAGATTCCTCATTCTTACACCTCCTGTAATACTGCCATGAGTTCATTCAGGCTCGAAATGATTTTAAGACCGGCGGCATTATACCCAAATGTGACATTAGTCGCATCATCTTTTTCGCCCTGATTAGTGAAGTCATTGGTTGACACTTTGCCCGATCGGATTATCAATATAGGTTTAATACCGGCGGCCTTTGCTCCTGCGACATCGTCGGCCGGTGAATCACCCACAAATACGACCTGCTCTGCAAGCAGGCCGGTCCGTTCGAGAGCGATCTCAAATATTCTTGCGGCGGGTTTCCTTGTTCCCACTTCCCCTGAAATAATTACAGTATCGAAGAATCTATCAAGGCCGGTTTCGGGTAGATAGGATCGGAGGTGGGGAGGGTGGTCGAAATTGGTGAGCAAAACCAGCTTGTATTGCTCGCGTAAGACGCTGAGCAATGGGATGGCTTCCGGATCGAGATAAATGTAGTTTTGCCAGGCGGCTAGGCTGGCTTCGGCAGCCGCGGTCAGGTCTGTTTTCAATGGTTCGAATCTCAGTTCTGTGCTGAGATGCAGGAGCCTTCGCTCGTAGACGGTCAGGCCGTCGTCAGCCACTTGAGGCGGCTCCCGCCTGAAGAAAGATTCGCAGGCGGCGGCGAATTGCGAAACCGAAAGTGAAAGCCTGGATATCTCAAGCTCAGAGTAGAGAGTATGGAGCCAAGCGTCCCATGCGCGTTCCATGTCGCCGTAGACAATCAGTGTGCCGTAGAGATCGAAGAAGATTCCTTGAATTTTCATATCGTTGTCAGTTGATGATAAACCCCGTTTCTGCATGCGGTGACAGTGTATTCTATAATCCGGAGCAAAAGTTTCAAACGGTGGCAATATGCAAGAATTAAAGCATAACTTGAAGATCAGGAAAATGGCCTGGATCGGCACCGGGATTATGGGCGGTCCGATGTGCGGCCACCTGATGGATGCCGGCTGCGAGGCCGTCGTGTTCACGCGCAGCAAGGCGAAGGCGGAGCCGCTGCTTCAGAGGGGTGCGTCGTGGGCTCGGACACCCACGGAGGCGGCTGGGGCGGCCCAAGTCACATTCACGATGGTCGGCTTTCCGCAAGACGTGCGGGATGTCTACTTCGGGGAGAACGGTGTGCTTGCCGGGGCGAAACCCGGCGGCATCGTTGTCGACATGACGACCACCGAACCCAGCCTAGCCGTTGAGATATACAAGGCGGCGGCGGAGAAGGGCATACGCGCGATCGACGCACCGGTCTCCGGGGGCGATGTCGGCGCCCGCAACGCCTCGCTGTCGATCATGGTCGGCGGCGAGGGGGAAGCTGTGGAGACGGTTTTGCCGCTGTTCGAGAAAATGGGCAACAACATAGTGCACCAGGGCCCGGCCGGGGCGGGGCAGCACACGAAAATGTGCAACCAGATTGTGATAGCCGGGACGATGCTCGGCGTAACCGAATCGCTGGTCTACGGTTATAAAGCCGGACTTGACCTGCCGACGGTGTTGCAGTCGATCAGCGGCGGTGCTGCGGCCTGCTGGAGCCTGGATAACTATGTGCCGAGGATGCTGCGCCGCGACTTCGCTCCCGGCTTCATCGTCGAGCATTACATCAAGGACCTGCGCATCGCACTCGAGGAATCGAAGCGCATGGAACTGCAGTTGCCCGGCCTCGAGCTCGCCGAACGTCTTTACAGCAAACTGCAGGAGCTCGGCCACGGCCGTAGCGGCACACACGCCTTGCTGCTGGCGCTGGAAGAGATGTCGGGATTGGAAATAATACAATAAAAGTTACATAGCGCCCTCAAAACGACGTTGCAGCCAGCAGACGGCAGTGATATTTATTTAATCCATATAATGCCTAAAGGGGGAAGCAATGCGTTTGACGAGTTTAATTATCCCGGCGATTGTGTGCTTGCTGGTTTTCTCGGCGCAACTGGCGGCACAGGGTTACGGAGAGGCCGATCCGCTTAAGGCTGAAAGATTCAGGATTCTTGAGCCGACTGACTTACCTATCCTGGTCCACGAGGTGAAGGTCAACAAGAGTGGAATCTGGACGATGCGGTGGTCGAACAGGGGAGAAAAAAATGCCGTAGCTATTGAATGGAGAATCGTGGCATTCGGCGTTTGCCGCTCCTTTTACGGCAACTATCATTACGACAGCTTTTGGGTCAACTCCAACAGAGTCAAAAAGAGCCCGGGACAGTATTGGCACGATTTTTATTTCAATATCTATTCCAGCCCGCTGGAATACTATAATTATCTGATTCCTCAGAGGATACTGTTTGACGACGATACATTATGGATCAGGGATGATGACTCCATCTTCGATGAAATCGTAGCAAAGATGGGTCGCCCAGCCCCAGAAGGCATCGAGGAAGAACAGTATAAGGAAATCTTGAAGCAACGTATTATGGGGAGGTGAGATTGGGTTGAATCTCTCTCTTTGCCGCAAAAGGGAAGGCTGAAGGTAAACACCGGGCATCCCGATAATCTTGTTCGATTATCAGTTGATGTAAGTGAATCCGGCCGGGGAGCGTTAGAAACCCGCTGCCTGCGACTGGAGCGTTCGCTCCCCGGCCGGTTAAAGCGCTGATTAGTTTGTTTCGAAGAGCTTCATGGGATCGCAGTAGACCCCATTGATGTTGAGGAACCAGTGGAGATGGGGTCCGGCGGAGACGCCTGTGCCTGTCGAACCGTTGAGGCCGATAATCTCGCCCTGTTTCACCAACTGCCCTTCCTCGACTTTGATTTCCGCGAGGTACCTGTAGCCGGTGAAGACTCCTCCGCCGTGATCGATCACCACGGTTTCGCCTCTCACTTCATTTTCCTCGACAAGCACAATTCTGCCCGTACTGCCGGCTTTGATCGGCGTTCCGGCCGGCATTGCCAGGTTCACTCCGTTGTGTGCATAGCGCTTATCTTCCACGAGGATGATTATCCCGTTGAAGCGTAAGGAAACTCGTCCTTCAGCGGGCATGATAAAGGGCCAATCCCAGAGAGGCGTTTCAGAAGATTCGGAGAATAGTTCGTCGAGTTTTTCCATCTCTCCCAGCTTACTGAAATACAGATATGCTTTCTTTTTTTGATCCACATCCTTCAATATCAACCCACGATCCGACTCGACTTTCTTCGGGCCTATCCGGATCGTTTTGCTGTTTTTCTTGGTGGTTCCATCTTTATAGCGCGTCTCGAATTCGATGGTATAGTTGCCGGCAGGAGTATCCAGCGGGATCGCCGAGAGACCCATCCAGGCGTCTCCTTGCTGTTTAAATGGGATCGTCTTCCCGAGGAATCTGCCTTCTACAAAAGCTATCGGCAGTTCGGATATGAGTTTGAAATAGTAATGTCTGGATCGTTCGAACAGGTCTTTGTCATTCGGTAGAATTTCTTCTTGATTTACCGCGCTGCGGATTATCGATGCCAACGCGGCGGGCGGTTCTTCGGCCCGAGTGGGTTCAACGGACCAGAATTGCATCGCGGCGATAGGTAATGCGATCAAGATTGCCGATAGAGCAATTGCGATGCTCATGACGCGTCCTGCGCCGCGCCTGTTGGTGATGGGACTCAGAATCGACATGATTCTCTCCTTGAAGTGGTTGCGCCTGGCCATGGCTGCCGTCGCCCAGAAGGGACGGTTGCTGGGGCGGCCGGCGGCGGCCAGTTCCAGCAACTGCTGTGCGTATTCGGAGGGTCTGGCGCCGCAGTTGAGCACGAAGTCGTCGCAGGCCAACTCGCGCTCAATCCTCATCCGGCGCGCAGCCATCCAGACCAGGGGGTTGAACCAGAAAAAGACGCAAGCTATCTGCGCGAGCGTCTGTGTCAAAACGTCGTGGCGCTTGACGTGCGCCAGTTCATGGAGCAACACGGCTTCGACCGCTTCGGGTTGCCGCGAGCTCTCATCATTTCTCAGAATAATTACAGGTTTGCTGATTCCATATGTGAAGGGGGCCATTGCGGATGCGCTGATGGACAAGCGAACGCGGCGCCGAATTCCGA
>CBFCZO010000176.1:0-5254 GCA_965602675.1 uncultured bacterium
TATGAGTCGTCCTCGAAGGGCCGGCCGAGGGCGTACTGCTCGGTGTCGAGGTAGCTGCCCCAGAGGGCGGTGTTATCGACGATGACGCGCAGTTCTAGCTCGGGGATGGGGTAGACGACGGCGTTGATGCGGAAGCGATGGGTGAGGAGGTAGTAGGCTTCGTCGAAGAGGGTCTTGCCCGCGGTGACGAAGCTCTTGAGGTAGCCGCCGAGGTCCCATTCCTGCGCCCGAGCGGGTGAAGCGAGCAGCAGAAGTAGTAGGGCGAGGAGGGCGAGTAGTGCGACGCAGCTATTCCGGCCTGACATCTGCGATTATCCGGCCGTCAAGGAGGCGCAGTAGGCGCCGGGCGTGCTCGATGACCATCTCGTCGTGGGAGGAGATGATGAAGGTGATGCCTTTGTCGCGGTTGAGATCGAGCATCAGCTGCATCAGCTCGCGTCCGGTGGCCTGGTCGAGGTTGGCGGTGGGCTCGTCGGCGAGCACCATTTCGGGCTCGGATGCGAGGGCCCGCGCGACGGCGACGCGTTGTTGCTGGCCTCCGCTGAGCTGGTTGGGCCTGCGGTCCTCGAGCCCTTCGAGGCCGACGGCCTTCAGCAGCTCAAGCGCGCGGCTGCGGCGCTTGGCCTTGGCTATGCCCTGAAGCTGAAGCACGTATTCGACGTTCTCGGCGGCGGAGAGGACGTTGATGAGATTGTAGGCCTGGAAGATGAAGCCGAGGCTGCGCAGGCGCAATTCGGCTTTCTGCGACTCGGAGAGATCGGAGATGTCGCGGTCGTCGAGAAATACGCGGCCCTCTGTGGGGTTGTCGAGCGTGCCGATGATGTTTAGCAGGGTGGTCTTACCCGAGCCCGAGGGTCCGGCGATGACGACGAATTCCCCTTTGCCGACCTCGGTTGTGATGCCGTGCAGGGCTTTGAATTCGATGTGATCGGTGGAGAAGACTTTTTCGACGTTTTCTACTTTGAGCAACATAGCGCTACCCCAGGGCTTTGATTGCTGCTACGGGTTCCATTTTTGATGCCTTGCGTGCCGGATAGATGGAGACGAGGACTACGGCCGCCATGATGATTACGCAGGTGATGATGAAGTGGTCGAGTGCCAAAGTCGGGTAAAGGACGGAATCGAGGATGTAGAACTGCCCCATGATCGACTCGTCGAATGAGCCATAGAGGTCGAGTCCGATCTGGCCGAAGATGAGTGTGAGTCCGATGCCGCAGACGGATCCGATGACGAGGCCGAGGAGTCCGAGGAAGACCGATTCGAGGCTGACTGTGGTAAAGATCTGCCATCCTTTGGTGCCGAGCGCGCGCATAATGCCGAACTCTCGCGTGCGCTCCATGACCGACATGAGGACGGTATTGAGGATGCCTGCGACGACGATGATTAGGACGATGGCGAGGACGATGTAGCCGAATGCGACGTCTACATCGAGAGCCTGCTTGAACCAGGGGGCGATTTCGCTCCAGGTGCGGACGCGGGCGTTGGGGGGCATCAGTTGTTGGAGATCGTCGCGGACCTGCTCGAGTTTGTGCTGGTCTTTGACGCGGACGGCGACGCTGGTGAGGACTCCGGCGATGTCGGTGACCTCGGCGTCGGGGTTGGTGTAGACAACGCTGGTGTCGACAAAGATTTCGCGTGCCAGCGTGAGCCTGTCGACGAAGACCGTGCTGGCGTCGAATTCGGGGACTGTGGATTTGACGATACCGACGATCGGCAGCGGGCCGAGGTATGCGAGGTTGTTGAAGCGGTTTGAGGTTACGAGGAGGACTTCATCGCCGAGGTAGGCGTCGACGTTTTTAGCGAGCGTGGCGCCGATGACGATGCCGTTGCGGTCGTCTCCTTCGAAGAAGGTTCCGCCCTCCTGGACGAAGTCGTCGATCCTGCCCAGCTTACGATCGAGCTCGGGATCGATACCGATGATGGCGGCTCCCTGGCTGTTCTCACCGAAGGAGACGAGCCCGAAGGTGGTGAGGCGTGGAGAATAGGACTCGACATCGGGGTTGGCGGCCAAGGCCTCGAGGATCGGCCCGCCGTCGACGATGGCGTTGTCGAGGATCGGTTTTTCGACGTATCGGGGGTCGGAGATCTCGATGTGTCCCATGAAGACGCTGGTCATGTTTTCGATCATCATGGGGTATACGCCGTCGAAGAGCGACCACATGAAGATGAGTGCCGTGAGGCCGACGGCGATGGCGAAGGCGGTGATGAACGAGCGCTTCTTGTTTCGCATGACGTTGCGCCAGGCGATTGCCATGAATATCCGCATAGAGCGCCTCCTATCTCGGATTACGCAGGTACTGTTGCGAGAAAATCCTCTCGGGGATATCTACGTTGAAGTCGATCCTTTCGATGTGCATCACGGTCGCGTGGCCCTGCTTGTCGATGGTGCGCATTGTCCAGGTGACGGGGATTTGCCGGCCCCCCACCTCCCTGATGTCGCTCATGATCATTTCCTTGTCGAGCTCGCCGCGGCGGTTGTAGTAGCGCTGGCGGACCGGGACGAAGGGATCAACGGAGATGGCGGCCTCGATCCTGCCCCAGGTGACGGGCGCGCCCTCTTTGGGGTAGAGATTGAGGACATAGGAGGGCAGGCCGTCGATTTCCTCGATGCCGGCCAGCTCGTGGGTGTAGTCGTTGATCAGTGAGCTCTCGCGCACGAGGTCGTCGTTGGTGAAGTCGCTGCCCATCCAGCTCTGCAGCATCATCGAGGGTGGGATTTTGATGACGCGCTCGGCGCGCGGGAGGTACATCCAGAGCTGGTAGTCGATGCGCAGGAAGGTGGTGTCGCGGTCGCGTGCGGGGTTGAGGATGTGGATCAGGCTGCGCTTGCCTGCGCGGTCGTCCCAGCTGCGCATCTCGAGTGAGCGTCGCCAGTCGGGGGTGACGATGTCCATCGTCATTTCCGTGTATGCGCTGTCTGAACGCATGAGGTTTTCCATGCGCTCGATGATCTCTGTGGCGCTGATATCTTCCTGGGCTGTTGCGGCGAGCGAGACGGATGCCAGGATCAGCAGGGCAAGCAGCGCGGAATCAAGATTTCTCATGGCTTTGTCCGTTCGTCTAATTATAAATGCGTCTTGTTTTATTACGCAGTAACCGCCCTGATGTTCTGGAGTACAACACATCAGGTTTGGCGCCAGCTGTCAAGTGAGTCTTTGAAGCAACCGTCGTGTAGTTGAGGCGGCGAACGCGGTCCGCGATAAAAGCAGAGAAAAAATTCACATTTTTTTGTCAACTATTCCCGGTTCGTTTGCGTCTAAGTTGCATGTGCAGGGAACTCCGGCATTTCGGAGTGGCGATAAAAATTACTATTAAGCGGATATCGGATCAGCAGTTGTAGTCGGAGAAAGGGACAGCCGGGCTGGCAAGAATCGAACCTGAAATGTCGGGGGAACACGATGCCAGCTCACAGAATCACTGCGGTTATTTCAATTTCTTTGTTCCTGCTCTTTTTGATGGTTGCGGTTGTTTCGGCAAATGAGCGAACGGGTGGTGACTCGGGCGACGGTACGCGGGAGAACCCGTATCTGGTGCCTGCGAGCACCGCGCCGATTGTGATCGACGGAGTGATCGGCGAGGAGGAATGGGCGAGCGCGCTGGTGCTGCCGCTGAACTACGAGATCCAGCCCGGTGAGAACGTGCCGGCTCCGGTGAAGACCGAAGTGCTGCTGACATATAATTCGGGCGCGCTTTACGCGGCGTTCCGGTGTTACGACCCCGATCCCGGGGCGATCCGAGCGCAGCTCGCCGACCGCGATTCGATTTATGCCGATGAACACGTCAATATCCAGATCAACACATTCAACGATGAGCGCCGCTGTTTCTTTTTTGGCGGCAATCCCTACGGTGTGCAGATGGACGGCGTGGCGATTGGCGGGAGCTTTGGTTCGAGCTGGGACGCGATTTGGGATTCGGCGGCACAGATTGAAGAGTGGGGCTGGGCTTTCGAGATGGTGGTGCCGTTCAACCAGCTTCGTTTCCAGCGCGCCGAGGGGGCGCAGGTGTGGAGCTTCAACGCCTGGCGCTACTACCCACGGGACAAGGCGCACATCCTGGCCGTTGCGCCAAACGACAACAACAACAACTGCTACCAGTGCCAATTCGTCAAGATCAAGGGCTTCGAGGGCGCGACGCCCGGGCGCAACATCGAGATCGCGCCTACGCTGACGGCGGCTCGCACCGACTCTCGTCCCGATTTTCCGGAGGGTGATTTCGAGAAGGAGAGCCAGGACGCGGAGGTTGGCGTGACCGCGCGCTGGGGGGTGACGCCCAACATGACATTGAACGGCACGGCGAATCCCGACTTCAGCCAGGTGGAGGCCGACGCGCTGCAGCTCGACATCAACGAGCCGTTTGCGCTGTTTTTCCGCGAGAAGCGTCCCTTTTTCACGGAGGGTGCCGATTTCTTCGAGAGCCGGATCCAGGCGGTCTATACGCGGATGATGCGCGACCCGTCGTGGGGCTTGAAACTGAGCGGCAAAGAGGGTGCGAACACCGTGGGCGCCTACGTCGTGCGCGACGAGGTGACGAACCTGATCTTCCCGGGCAACCAGGGCTCGGACGCGACTTCGCTGGATGTGGCGAACACTTCGTCGGTGTTCCGCTACAAGCGCGACATCGGCTCGCGCTACACGGTGGGCCTGCTGGGCACCGACCGCGAGGGCGGCGATTACTACAACCGCGTATTCGGATTCGATACGGACCTGCGCTTCAGCGACAAGGACGTGGTGCGCGCGCAAGTGCTCGGCTCGACGACGCGCTACCCCGGGGCGGTGGCTGAGGAGTTCGGGCAGGAGAGCGAAGGCTTCGGGGGCAGGGCGATTTATCTCAACTATGACCACAACACGCGGAGCCACGACTGGTATTTCGGCTACCGTGATTACAGCGAGGGTTTCCGGGCGGACCTGGGTTTCCTGCCGCAGGTCGATTACAGGGTTTATATGTCCGGCTGGGATTACATGTGGTGGGGCAAGCCGGGCGGCTGGTGGTCGAATCTCAATTTGGGTGCGTACTACGATCTTTACGAAGATCAGCAGGGCGATCCACTGAACCGGGATTTCTCGTTGTGGTTCGATTTCTACGGCGCGATGCAGAGCTACGCGGAGGTTCTGTGGGGGCGGAAGATCGAGACGTATAACGGCGAAAAATTCACTCAAAACCACATGTTATTCTATGCGGGTTGCTCGCCCTCGGCGATGCTCGATTTCCAGCTTATCGGCCGTGTGGGCGACCGGATCGACTACTCCAACACGCG
>CBFCZO010000177.1:0-5109 GCA_965602675.1 uncultured bacterium
AGATATATGATTTCATCCTGAGAGAATTCGTCGCCCGGATCGACCGGCTTGCCCTCGTCGATGCCGTGGGCGAAGGTGGCTTCCTGGAGCACAGGTTCATCCGAGGTGTCCACAGAGATGTTGCAGGAGCACGCGATCAGGCAGATTGCGGCGATCACGGCGATTGACGTTGTTCTCATAAATCCCCCCTGTTCCCGGCAAAGTTAAGGACGCGCATCCGCCTTGATTGTAAATCACCGCCCGCGAAAACGACAGCGGCGCGCGTCCGGTTGCGGGAGAAGAGGCGCGCCGCTAGAATCGCCGTATGAGAATAGAAGCTTATGTTTTCGACATAGACGACACTTTGATCGCCACTACCAAAGCCAACCGGCGGGCCCGCAGGCGCTGCCTCGATTTCTTCCTGCAGTCGGCGGGGCTGGAGGCCAATGAGGCCGTGATCGAGTCGGAACGGCGGCTCTATGATGTTTTCGGCTGGAGCAAGCCAGACGATTTATGGCGTTCGCTGGCGATCGAGTTGGGCGCCGATAAGCCTGCGCAGCAATGGCTTGAGCAAGCGACAGAGCTGTTCACGTCGGCTTTTTTCGAGGGCTTGAGCACGCTGCCGACGGTTACGCACACGCTGGGGGCTTTGCGCGAGCGCGGGGTGCAGATCGCGATAATATCCGACGGCGAAAAGCAGCTTCAGCAGCGCAAGCTGCGCGAGACGGGCCTGGATAATCTGTTCGAGAGCGAGAGGGTGCTGGTTTCGATCCAGAGCGACTATTACAACGCCAAGCCGTCCACAACCAATTTCCGCAGAATGGAGAAGGCGCTCGGACTGCTCCCGCATGAACTACTGTACGTGGGCGACAAGCCGTGGGACATCACGGCCGCCAACGCCGCCGGGTGGACCTCGGTGAGGACGCTACAGGCCGGGGGTGACGGTGCCAATAACTGGCCTTTCCCTCCGCTGAAGATCCAGACGCCCGATAATGAGATAAGCACTTTTTCCGAGTTGCTGGACATCAAATGAGCGAGAGACCTTCAAGGCTTCAGGGAACCGACGGTGTGCGCGGCGAGGTCGCGGCGCCCGAGGATGAGCGTATCCAGGGTATCCCGCCCGTCGAGGCATTGATAAGGCACAACCAGATCACTCCCGAGTTCGTGGAGCTTTATTGTTGCGCATTCGTGGAGGATTTGATCGATACCGGTCTCGCGAGGCGGGGTGACGAAATCGTCGTCGGCTACGACCCGCGTGACAGAGACCGGCGGCTTGTGCGCGCGGCGATCGAGGGTTTAGCGCGGGCGGGCGCGCGTCCGGTGAATATCGGAGTGATGCCGACGCCGGGAGTGGGTTTGTACATGATCGCGAGCGGAGCGAGCGGGGCGGTGGTGATCACCGCCAGCCACAATCCCGCCGACCAGAACGGCATCAAGCTGTTCCTGCCCGGTTACGGCCTCAAGCCCTTTCCCGCCGATGACGAGCGCCTGACGGCAAAAATCTACAGCCTGGAGAGCAAAAAGGTCGCGGGCGGAGCGGAGCTGCGGCAGGCGGTCGACGCGGCCGCGAAGGCACGCGGCGTTTTCGAGAAGTTCTTCGCCGACGCCAGCAATTCCTGGCTGGAGGAGTCGTCCGACGGTTTCGGCGATACGCTGCTGGTTGTCGACTGCGCCAACGGCGCGCTCGCCGAGCCGGCGCGCCCCGTGTTTCAGAGCTACGGTTTCGGCGATATCGTGATGACGGGCGTCGCCGCCGACGGCTCGGTCAACGCCAACTGCGGCGCGGGACTGCTGGAGGGGCAGGAGCGCATCGGGCCGGATTTCATCTCCAACGCGGGAGTCGACTTCCGCACGGTCGATATTTTCCAGGCGTTGTTCCATCACGGCCGTGAGATGCGCGAGGAAATCAAGAGCGGCTCAAGGAGGGTCTCGGGCGCAGCGTTCGATGCCGACGGCGACCGCTTCTACCGTCTCGAGTACGATCCTTTCAGCGATTCCGTGCTGGTGCTGAGCGGTGACGAGATAGCCTATCACCAGGCCTGGTATATCCGGCGGATGCTGGGCGACCGCTACAACGAGGCCTCGGCGTTCACGACCACGGTCGAGAGCGACATCAACGCCGGCGTGGCGACCGAGGCGTTAAGCTTCATACCGGTCAGCACGGCAGTGGGGGACAAGTGGCTGCTGAGAGAGGCTGCCTGCCACCTGCTGGGAACCTACTGGGAGGTGCTCAACACCAATCTGGATAACTTTGAAGTTCTCTCTCAAATCGAGGAGCGAGCCGAGCAGTTCGCCGAGGAGGGCGATCTGGATGCCGTGGGATTGATTGGGTACCTGGCCGAGGCCGAATCCATCGCCCTGGAGCACAATATCGACATCGGCGGGCTGTCACAGGACCCCGGGCTGTTGACCTTTTCGGTCGGCAGCGAGGAGACGGGCCACTCCGTCACCGCAGGCCGCATCGAGCTGCCGGGGGAGGGCAGGGAGAGGGTCGTCTACTTCGGCAACGGCCTCAAGAGCGCGCTCAATCTGTTCGCGGCGACGCGTGCTCTTTCGGAAGAATCCCAGGGCGAGGAATACTACCGCCGCCTGCACCACCCCTTCGAGCCCGGATTCAAGCGGACGATGCCGGTTTATTACACCGCCCGGGAAAGACTGCGGCCCGGTTCGGAAGTGTTCGTCGAGCTGGAATCGCTGTTGAAGCGCGAAGGGGCGAAGCGCCTTGACGGCGGGCTGGAGGCCGAGCTGGTGCGGCGGGAGGAGGAGCCGGGTATGATCTACCTCGCGTTCAACGACACGAGCAGCCCGGCCGGCGATCCGCTGACGCGCGCGGCTGTTTTCATACGCAACTCGGGCACCGAAGAAAAAACTTCCGTTTATCTCAGGTGTGATGGAAAATATCAGGAAGTGCTGAATGAGCTGGGCGAAGACCTGGTCGTGGCGCTTAGCCGGCTGATGAAGCGGCAAGACGGGGTTTATGCCCGCGCGGAGTCGGCGGTATTGGGTCGAATCCGCGAGAGCGGTGATGCCACACTGCAACAACTGTCAGACCTGTTGAGGGAGGTCGATCCGCAGCGCCTGTTGGTCGAGATGACCATAAAACAGGGGTTTCTGAGGACGGCTGGAGATAAACTTGCGTTGACCGACCTGGGACGGCGCGTTATCAAAAGACTTGAGGGGAGGTAATTCTATGAGATTCATCGCGGCAACCGGACTTCTGGCAGCCCTGCTGCTGTTTGCAGCGTGCGGGGAGCCGGCACAACTTGGTGAGCGGATCGAGCTGGAGAGCGACGGGTGGGTCCTCGTCGGCGATCTGGTCATCCCTGAGACGACGACGCAGGTCCCCGCGGTGCTGCTGCTTCACATGATGCCGACCGACCGGACGAGCTTCACCAAGCTTGCCGGATTGCTCGCCGAGCGCAATATCGCTTCGCTGAGGATAGACCTGCGCGGTCACGGCGAGAGCATCAACCAGGGTGAGCATAACGAGCAGATCAACGCCGAGGCCTGGCACGACATTCTCGCCGCCATCAATTACCTGGCCGAACACGAGGCCATAAATCCGGAGCGCATCGGCGTTCTCGGCGCCTCCTACAGCGGCGAGCAGGCAGCGCTGGCGGGCCGCGAGGGCGCGGAAGTCAAGTCGTGGGTGATCATGTCGTCAGGCAGCTTTTCGGAGGAATCGATCCAGTACGTGGCACACAGCGGGGCTCACTGGCAGTTCATCGCCGCCAGGGACGACGGCGATGTGGCGGATCTGATGCGCCGCGCTGCAGAGAGCGCTCCCGGCTTGGCCGCGGCGACAATCTATCCACGTGGAGGCCACGGGACTTACCTGTTCAGATCCGACAGGGAGCTTGAGAAAAAAATAGCGAACTGGTTCTTGGATCACCTGGCGAATTAGAGAAGGGCAGCCGGGTAGATACAGGCAGTTCTAATAATATTGATTTAGCGATGGGGCGGTGTTTTGCCGCCTCGTTTTATGTGTGTGTGGGGGGGGGGGGAATGCCGGCATCCGAGCGGTGGTATTTCATCGTGTGCCGGCGCGGGGCTTTGCAGCCGGCGGTAATTAACAGCGGCGGCCGGTTTTGCTTCAAAAGCTCCTGGGTGCCTCTTATAATGCCTGCTCCAGCCGAGGGCGTAGATGGACGGACGAGAGAAAAAGATCGTTTATTTGGCCAGCACGATGCACGCGACTGTGCACATGCAGATGCTGGCCTTCGCCGCAGTAAATCTGCTGATGGCGCAGGAGTTGGGCGCGTCGATCACAGTAATCGGCTTCGTCGGCACGCTCAGCTACTTCCTTTTCGGTCTTGGGGCGTTACCCGCCGGCTTCGTGATTGACGCTGTAGGGGCGCGGCGGGTGCTGGCGATCTGCGCAAGCGGGCTGGCGATGGCCAGCCTGGTGCTTGCCTTCTCGCCCGATCCTTTCTGGGCGATGGCCGGGCTGGGGCTGATGGGGCTGAGCGGCAGCGTCTACCACCCCGCCGGGCTGGGGCTGATCAGCCGCAACGTGCGGCAGACGGGCCTGGCGATGGGCATCCACGGCACTTTCGGAAACGTGGGGCTGGCGATGGGGCCGCTGATCGCGGGTTTCGTGGCGGCATCGTTCGGCTGGCGATGGGCCTATCTGTGGACCGCAGTTCCCCTCGGCCTACTGGCGTTTGTTTTCTTCACGACTCGCTTCGGCGATGTGGGGGAGGATCACAAGCACCTGCAGCCCGACCCGCCCAAGCGCTTCGCCAAGGGGCTGCTGCTGATGCTGTTGGTGGTGATCGTGCTGCAGTCGCTCTCGGGCTTCATCTACCGTTCGTCGATCACCTTCATGCCCGCGCACGCGGCCGAGGTGGTGGGCGGCTGGTTCAGCGGGCTGGACCCGACCTCGCGCGGCGGGCTGCTGACGGGGATCATCTTCCTCACCGGGGCGGTGGGGCAGTTCCTCGCGGGAATGCTTTCCGCCAAAATCCGCACCGAGACGCTGCAGTTTATAATCGCCATCGCTGTCGTGCCGCTGCTGGCGGGCCTGGGCGCATTCACCGGTATGCCGATGCTGGGCACCGGCATGGCCTACGCCTTCTTCTTCTTCGGCATGCAGCCGCTGGGTAACACGCTGGTGGCCAAGTATTCGCC
>CBFCZO010000178.1:0-5100 GCA_965602675.1 uncultured bacterium
GCGGGATTAGGTATCCTTGCCCTCGCCTGGATACTGTTCGAGGTCTTCGCCAAGGGAGCTGGAGCGATCAACTGGAACTTCTTCACTGCGATGCCGACGCCTCCTTTCATCGAAGGCGGAGGGCTCGCGAACGCCATTGTAGGTACGATCCTGATGACGGCGTTGGCCACCCTGATTGCGGTTCCGGTCGGCCTGCTGGCGGGCGTGTATCTTTCCGAGTTCGGGCATGAAAGCAAGCTGACCGTCTCGGTGCGGTTCCTCGCAAACGCCCTGATAGGGACGCCCTCGATCATCATCGGGCTTTTCATATACACAATAATAGTGTTGCCGACGCGCACTTTCTCCGGATACGCGGGCGCGATATCATTGGCTATCCTGATGCTGCCGGTTGTCGCCAGGACAACGGAAGATATCTTGAAGCTGGTGCCGAACGAACTGCGGGAATCAGCACTCGCGCTGGGAGCGCCGCGCTGGCGCACCACGCTCGGCATCGTATTCCGGGCGGCGAAGGCCGGCCTGCTTACCGGGGTGCTTCTCGCGGTTGCCCGCGTCAGCGGCGAGACGGCACCGCTGTTGTTCACAGCGCTCAACAGCAGGCTGTGGGTCCACTCGCTGGCCGAGCCCACCGCCAACCTCACCGTCACCATCTACAAGTACGCCATGTCGCCTTATCCCGACTGGCAGCAGAAAGCCTGGGGGGCTTCGCTCCTGATAACAGCGGGGGTGCTTGTGATGACCATCGTCGCCCGATTAATAGTCCAGAGAGGTGGGAGTGGAAGTGGAAAGTAGCGAAGGGACAATGGGAAATAACAGGATAGAAATACCCCGTGTGCAGGTGGATGATCGAGCGCGTTCTGCCGTTAAGTTTGAAAATATCCCTAGCAAGATATCCGTGCGTAATCTGAATTTTTACTACGGCAAGTCCCAAGCCCTGTTTGATAACAGCATCGAAATCAAGCAGAACAACGTGACGGCCATCATCGGTCCTTCAGGTTGCGGAAAGTCGACTCACATCCGCGTCTTCAACCGTATTTACGAGCTCTATCCCGATCAGCGAGCCGAAGGAGAGGTCATCCTCAACGGTGAGAACATACTCCTGCCCTCCGTCGACCTGCTCAAGCTGCGTAAGCAGGTTGGGATGATATTCCAGAAGCCGACGCCTTTTCCGATGAGTGTATTCGAGAATGTGGCCTACTGCCTGCGGATGCACTACAGGATGAACAAGAGCGAGACGGCTGACCGCGTTGTCGAAGCTCTCAAACGCGCAGCTATCTGGGAAGAGGTAAAGGACAAGCTGCAGAAGCCGGGTACCGCTCTTTCAGGTGGCCAGCAGCAACGCCTCTGCATCGCGCGGGCAATCGCCGTCGAGCCTGACGTCCTGATGATGGACGAGCCCTGCTCTGCACTCGACCCGGTTGCCACGACTAAAATTGAAGACCTCATCGACGAGTTGCGCCACAATTACACCATCGTGCTGGTCACGCACAACATGCAGCAGGCCGCGCGTGTGTCGCAATTCACGGCGTTCTTCTACGAAGGTAAGATTATCGAGTTCGGCACCACCAGCCTGATATTCACCAATCCGAAGGAAAAGCAGACTGAAGACTACATAACCGGCCGTTTCGGCTGACACGGGTATACGTCATGGCAATACATCTGTCTCGTGACATGGAGAATTTGAAGAAGGAAATCCTCACGCTTGGATCGATGGTCGAGGAGGCGACCAACAAGGCTATTATCGCCCTCGTCGATCGCCGCATCGAGCTCGCAGAGGAGGTGATAAACGGCGACAGCGCAATCGACGAGAGAGAGCTTGACGTCGAGGACATGTGCCTGAAGATTTTCGCACTGCATCAGCCGGTTGCCGCCGATCTGCGCTTTCTCGTGGTGGTACTGAAGGTGAATAACGAGTTGGAGCGGATTGGCGATCTGGCCGTAAACATTGCCGAGAGGGCCACCTACATCACCGCCAGGGACCCCATTTCAGTCCCCGAGGAGTTCAGCAGGATGGCGGAAATCACTCGCTCCATGGTTTGTGACAGCCTTAATGCCCTAGTCAACAAGGACGCCGGCCTGGCGCGGCAGGTGATCGAGCGTGACAACGAGGTGGACGAAATCCACCGCAAGATGTGGAAAGCGATGCAGGAGTTGATGATCAAGGACCCCGCACTTGCCAAGCGGGCCAGCAGCACCCAAGCGACCGCCTATCATCTCGAGCGCATCGCCGACCACGCTACCAACATCGCGGAGGACGTGTTCTTCATGGTCAAAGGCGATGTGATCAGGCACGAAGCGCTGCGTAAAAAACAAGAGAATAGGCACTGATCTCCGCCGTCATCGAACCAACTGCGACAAATCCCCGGATTTTCACCCAATAATCGATTATTCTGGCTGCGGTGGTGTGCCCATTGCCGGGTACTGCCACCACCAGCGAGAATTGCACACACGTCACACTGCACGCTTAACGGGGGAATGAAGTGAAGATAACGAGTATCGAGGTTTTCAAGGCTGATGTGCCTCTCAAGGAACCTTTTCGCATTTCGATCATGGTTACCACCGACGCCAATAACATCTTCGTCAGGATCAATACCGATGAAGGCATCCACGGCATTGGCGAGGCAAGCCCGACATGGCGGCTCTGCGGCGAAACGCAGGCGATCGACTTGGCCGCCGCGCGTGACCTGGCCCTGCTGATCGTGGGGAAGAATCCGCTGGAGATCGAGCAACGCCTCGGGGACATCGAGGGCTATCTCCATCACAACACCACAATCCGCTCTGCCTTCGATATGGCCCTTTACGACATCCTCGGCAAGGTCGCCGGCATGCCGCTCTATCGCCTGCTGGGTGGTGAGAAACGAGAGCTCGAGACTGACCTGACGATCGGTTTAGGCGAGCCGGATTACATGGCCGGCAAGGCCGAAGAGATACTGGGGATGGGCTTCCACGCGATCAAGGTCAAGCTGGGCACGACGACCATCGAGGACGTGGCACGCATCGCTGCAATCAGGAAGGCTATCGGCGAAGACATCCCCATTCGAATTGACGCCAACCAGGGCTGGGATTTCAATACCGCCACGGCCACGCTGCAGGCTCTGGAGCCGATGGGAGTGCAGTATTGCGAGCAACCCGTGGCCTGGTGGAACCACGCCGCGATGAAGGGAGTGCGCCAGCGAACCACGATACCGATCATGGCCGATGAGTCGGTCTTCAGTCCGCAGGACGCTTTCGCTCTTGCCCGCGAAGATTGCTGCGATTACTTCAACATCAAGCTGGCCAAGTCGGGCGGCATCTACAATGCGCTGGCGATCAACGCCGTCGCGGAAGCTTGCGGAAAGGCCTGCATGGTGGGCTGCATGATGGAGACGCGCCTGGCGCTGACGGCCACCGCGCATCTCGCCTCGGCCCGCTCGAACGTGAAATTTTGCGACCTCGACACAGCGTTCTTCCTAGCTTCTGACCCGATCACTGGAGGAATCGCTTACGAAGGCGACAAGGTGACGTTGCCCGATGAGCCGGGAATCGGAGCGGACGTCGACGCGCAATTCCTGAAAGAGCTGGAAAAATTAGTTGTCGAATAACAACGGAGAAAGCCAGAGCCCATCCGTTTCAACGGAGCGATATAAAAAGGCGGACCTCGTGAGGCCCGCCTTTTCGTTTGCGACTCCTGATTAACTACTGCTTGTCAACACGCACCGCCTTCAGGTCTTGATCCCGGTCTCGCATGATCAAATGTGTGACGACGCCGTTTTCGTCTCGGAGGAAATCCACCGGCACGTTGCCGGCTTTTATGAAGAATTTATCCATGGCTTCCGGGAACAGCTCGACTGTCGACTCCCCGGTCATGGCGGCCCAAAGCCGGTTGTCACTCTTACTTACCTCGAATACGATCTCGACAGGCGGCTCAGCTTTGTAGGTCCCGACGTAGGCATCGTAAAGTCCGGGATCCATCTCGATTTCCACGTGCAGGATGGGCGGCTTGTCAGCGGACTCGAAGGGCGTCGGATTCATCACGGCCAGTTTCGGCTCGGCCTTCGGTTCTCCAGTCCTGGCGCCGAGGATCATGTCGGCCATCTTGAAAACATGGAGGTAATTAACGCGTTTGCCCCTGTCGGTATCCGTCCGGTGGACCAGCACAATGTCGGCTCCGTCGATGACGGCGATCACCTGGCCGCCGACGCCCTGTGCGGAGTAGAAACCGCCGGCCTCGGCGAGGTTGTCCCAGCCCTGCTCGCGGCAGTCCTCGGGCGAGTAGGTCCACCACATGTAAGCATAGCCGCCGATGCGGGCTTCGGAGTAAGAGGTTGCGCTCTCCTTTACCCAGGACGAGGGGATAATCTCTTTGCCCGCCCATTCACCTTGTTGGAGAAATAGCTGGCCGTAGCGCGCCGCGTCGCGGGCCGACATGCGGAAGGGGTAGGCGGGGTAGATGGAATTCTCGGCCTCCAGATGATAGTAGCAGTGCCTGAGGTCGAAATCCTCCATGGCGAGGGGATTGGCTATGCCGGCTTTGAATTCCTCGAAGACCTTCTTCCCCGTCTCCTGTTCGAAGATGTAGGCCAGGGTGTTGAAATCCCAGTTGTTGTAGTACCAGAAGGTGCCGGGGGCGTGGCTGTCGCGCGCGGGGCGCGCGGCCTTCATGCTCTCCGTCTCGTAAGCGGCCGGATGGTAGACGCCGGATCTGGCCTTGAGCATGTCGGTCACCTTGGCCTGCTTCTCCTGCTGCGTCAGCGGCGGCTCGTCATCGATGCCGAGCTCGGCCAGGGTTTTGTTGATGTCGATTTTCTTCTTATCGACGTAGATGCCGTACATGCCGCTGAGGAAGCTCTTGCGCACCGAGTGGCACATGTAGGGGAAGCTTGTGTGGCCCCAGGCGGCCAGCACCCTGCCGTCGTAGACGGCCATCACGGCCGCCGAGCCGATCTCGCTCGCGTATTTGCGGGCGTCTTCGATGGTGGCGGAGTCGAAGCCGGCCTCCTCGGGGGTGGTGTATTGCTGCCAGCCTGCGGCGCTCCGGATGTTGGTGAGGGCAAGCTCGAGCTTGTCGATGGCCTGCCTGCCGCCTTCGTTATTCGGACAAAGCTCGAGTGACTTGCGATAATT
>CBFCZO010000179.1:0-5093 GCA_965602675.1 uncultured bacterium
TGATTTTGAGCGGCCAGATCGGCCTTGTCAAGCGATTTGCCCCCCCCCCCCCGCTCAGGCCTCCAGGTTGCTTTTGTCGACATCGCGGTCGTGGAACCAGTCCTCGCCCGCGTTCCGCCGCTCCTCGACGAAACCGCCTAACTGCGCCAACAGCGCGCCGCCGAGCTCCGGCTTGCAGAAAAGGTGCCCCCGCCGCCAGTAAGTCTCCGGGCCCCCAAAGAGCATCGGCTCGCCGTAGATATCGCCCGCGAACCAGCCGGCCTCACGCAAAATCGCCGCCGAGCCCGCGAAGTCCCACGCGCTCGGGCAGCCCCCGCCGAACACCTCGTGCGGCAGCGAAAAATAATAATCCGCCCCGTCCTGCAGCAGCCGCATCGTTTTCGTCACCACCGACGCGAGCATCACAACCTCCGAGGGCCTGAAGATCTCTATCGCCTTCTTATATGAATACCGCTCACTCTGGTTACTGCTCAACATCAGGCGTGGCGGCTCGGCGATTACTCCCGCCGGCTTGACCGGCTTGCCGTTGACGAACGCACCCTTGCCTCTCGCCGCCCATGCGCTCAGCTCGAGCGCCGGGTTGTTTAGCACGCCCAGCAGCGGCTCTCCCCGCCGCGTCAGCGCGATCGAAACTCCGAAATTATCGGTCCCCTCGAGGTACGACAGCGAGCCGTCGATCGGGTCGATGAACCAGATCCACTCGTGCTCTTCCCAGCCCCCGGGCAGCGACTCCACCGATTCCTCCGACACCACCGCGTGCCCCGGGTAGCGCGAAGTGAAGAACTCCTGTAACGCCTTATCGCACGCCAGGTCCGCCTCCGTCAGCACCGCCCCCGCCCGGTCCCCCGCGCCCTCCTTCGTGAAAACCTCGTACTCCCCCCGGTAGGTGCGCATCATCAGCTCGCAGGCGATCTCCGCTCCGCGCTGTGCATCTTCCAACGCGCTCTCTAAATCGACGTCCATCGCTCTTCCTCTGTGTGGGCTCGAACCTTAGCACCAGCCGTCCCATCGGTGCAACAGGGTTGAACATCCAAGCCCACGTGTCGTATAAGATTATGATTCCCGGCTCTTTTGTAGCATGCCTCAAAGTCGGTAATCGTGTTGACATTTTACCGGCACGGCGGTAATGTCTCGTCTCTTTAATTGGGCATCAAAAGCAAAACGATTCGGATAATCGTTCTCTATTCCGCTATTCCGAGTCGAATCACCAAGGGGAGGAAAAAAATGAACGCTTCGTTTCGGGTCGGCCTCCTGGCAGTGCTGCTGACCCTCGCTCTGGCTGCTGTTCCCGCTGTCGCTCAGCAGAACACCCAGCTCACGGTCAATGTTACTGAAAAGGGCGGTGTGGTCCCCAACGCGGTCGTCACGCTCCTCGGCCCCGACCCCGATCAGGCCACTCGCCGTGTCACCGATAACAACGGCTCGGTCGCCTTCAGGAACCTCGCGGCAGGCACCTACAAAATCAAGGTAAACTTCGTCGGCTTTGCCCCTTACCTCAGCGAGGAGATCGAGCTCACGGCCGGCGCTCAGAAAGCGCTCGACGTCAGGCTCACACTGGCGCGCTTCTCCACCGAGATTACCATCACCACCGCCAACCGCCGAGAGGAACTGCTGCGTAATGTCGCCGAGCCCACGACACTGATCAGCGCCGACGATATCGTCGACACCGGCGGCCAGTCGGCCAAGGAAATCCTCATCGAGCAGGCCGGCTCCGGCATCTTCGTCAGCCCCCGCGGCGCCACCAACCAGGTATCCATCAACGGCCTCGGTGGCAGCTCCGTCCTCATCCTCGTCGACGGACGACGCTACCTCGGCCGTAACAGCCTCGGTGAAGTCAACCTCGAGGATATCGACCTCTCCAGCGTCGAGCGCGTCGAGATCGTCAAGGGCGCGGGCTCAGCCATTTACGGCTCCGACGCCATGGCCGGAGTGATCAACTTCATCACCAAGAAGCCCACCGACGTCGGCTTCACCAACTCCCTCGATCTCGGTTACGGCAGCTATGAGGACACACGCTTCAGCGACACCCTCGGCTACCGCAGCGGCGACTTCAGCGGCGCCGTCACCGCGTCCTACCGCAACTACAACGGCTACGACCTCGACGAGGACACCCTCATTACCGAGGGAGAACCCGCCAGCAAACGCTACGTCCTCAGCGGTAACATGGAATACAGGGTCTCAGACCGCATCAGAACGCGCCTCTTCGCCGATTACAGCTTCCGCGACGTCTCAGAGTGGTGGTTCGCCGGCGCCACGCAAATGGGCCCCATGTACAACAACCTGCAGGAGCTCACACGCTACTCCCTCTCCCCCGAGGTCGACTTCGATCTCACCAACTCCACCACCGTCAGCATGTTCTACAACTACGGCCGTTACAACCGCCAGGAGACGCGCGAATACACCAACGACACCTCCGAAGTGATCGATCCATGGGTTGAGACCAACAACGAATTTAAGGCCACCGCAAGGCATATCTGGAACCTCGCCGAGCGCGACCACTTCCTGCAGTTCGGCTATGAGTTCCGCAACCAGAAGCTCGAGCGCGGCAGCCTCACAATCCCCGGCAGCGACGCCAACGAGGCCGACCGCAACATCCACGTACTCTGGGCACAGAACGAATTTAACCTGCTCGACAACTTCAAGTTCACCGCCGGATTCCGCTACGATGACTACAGCGACTTCGGCAAGGAATGGAGCCCCAAACTCAGCGCCGTATACGCCGTCGACGACGACAACCGCGTGCGCTTCACCTACGGCCACGGCTTCCGCGCCCCGCGCTTCGGCGAGCTCTACATCGACCTCGGCTTCTTCTTCAAGGGCAACCCAGACCTGCAGCCCGAAACCTCCGACAACTTCACCGTCGGCGTCGCCCACACCAGCGGCATGTTCACCGGCTCCTTCGACTACTTCTTCAACAAGATCAAGGACGGCATCGCCTTCGACCTCTCAGTCTTCCCATACACCTACAACAACCTCAGCAACTTCACGGCCAGCGGCATCAACTCCGCCTTGGCCGTCAACCTGCCCTACGGCTTCACCCCCGAGATCTCCTACACCTACGTCAAGCGTGAGGACGAGGACGGCGAAAGCGTCCTCGGCTACCCCGGCCACACAGCCTTCATCAAGCTGCTCTGGTTCAAGCCGCAGTCGGGCACACGCGTCAACCTGCGCGGACAGATCATCGACAGCATTCTCTACAGCGACGACACCGAGCGCCCGGGCTACCAGGTCTGGTACCTCAAGGGTTCACAGAGACTCTTCACCACCGATACTTACACCTTTAGCGCCTTCGCCCAGATCGACAACCTCTTCGACAAGGCCGACGTCTACACACGTGACGCTCAGGGTGCCCCGATTGCGGGCGAGCTCGGCCTCTGGCTGGCGCCGCGCACCTTCCGCGTCGGCATCACCATCGACATGGATTGGATTGGCGCGCGCTGATAGGCCACAATAGCGTAGAACAAGATTACCCGGCGGGCGGTGCAGCGAATCGGCTGCGCCGCCGCCGGATTCTTCCGTCTGCAATGATAAACGTGGGAGAAAACCTGTGAGAACCTTTTCAGCCCTATCCGCGCGCCTGGCGGCACTGCTGCTGATCGCCGCGATCGCGCTCTCCGTAGCAGGCTGCGCGGCCCGCATGCCCGCCACCGTCAACACTCTGCCGCTCGGCGACTCCAACCTCAAGAAGCGCGCAGTCACGGTTAAAACGGGTGTCATCTACTCGGCCGACACCGGTCGCAGCATCACCCTCGGGCAGCTCGCCGAAGAGCTTGCCGCCATGCGTTACGTCTACCTCGGCGAGAGCCACACCTCCATGGCCAACCACCAGGTGCAGTTTGAGATCATCAAGGCCGTCCACGCGCGCAATCCCAAGATCAAGATCGGCATGGAGTTCTTCAAGCGCACCGACGACGAAACGCTCGTGGATTGGACCGCAGGCCTCCTAAGCGAGGAGGAACTGCTCAGGCGCACTGGCTGGTACGCCGGCGGAGGAGGCTACAACTTCGGCTACTACCGCGACATCATGAACTTCGCCCGCGACAAACGCATCCCCGTCGTCGGCCTCAACGTCCCGCGCACAATCACGCGCAAGATCGCCATGGGCGGCCTCAAATCACTCAGCCCCGAGGAGCAGGCCGAGGTGGGGGAGGTCGACGTCACCAACGACGACCATCGCCAACTGATCCGCTTCTACTTCGGCGGCACCGGCGAAGGCGGAATGCACTTCACCCCCGAGCGCTTCGAGAACATGTACGCCGCCCAGAGCACATGGGACGTCGTCATGGGCGACAGCCTCATGCGCGCCGCTGAGGGCTTCGACGGCGTCGTCTTCGCCATCGCGGGCAGCGGCCACGTCGCCTACAACCTCGGCATCAACCGCCGCGTTTACGATAAAGATCCCCAGCCCTTCGCCTCAGTCATCGCCGTCGCCGACACCAGCGAAAAGGGGCGCGGCACCAAAATCGTCCGCAGCCTTGCCGACTACTTCTGGGGCATCGCCTTCGACCTCGATCCCGAGCGCTACCCCAGCTTCGGCTTCACCATCACCGAGAAGGAAGGCAAGCTCCTGGTCGGCATGATCTTCCCCGACTCGCTCGGCGCCAAAGCCGGACTCAAGGGCGGCGACCGCATCATCTCCCTCGACGGCGATCCCGTCTCCGACGTCACCGACCTGCGCATACGCCTCTCGGCCAAGCAGTGGGGCGACACCGCAGTCCTGCTCATCGAGCGCGGCGGCGAGACCCTCCCCGTCGAAATCGACATCCAACCCTGAGCCTTGGTAGCCTGCGATCCTTTGAATCGCAATGTAGGGAGGTGTCCGCCGCGGCGGATAGCGCCTCCGAATCCCGCCAACGGCGGGAATCCTCCGCACAGCCCTATCATGCCATCCAGCCCAGTGGCGCAAACATTCATTACGTGGCGCGGACATTCCTGTCTGCGACGAAGAGGGGCATAGCCCTGCCATCCAATTTGGTGGCGCAGACATTCCTGTCTGCGAACAAAACATCTCATCTGATGGCGCGGTCCGCCGCGGCGGATTCCTGTCTGCGCCCTAACTGGTTTAGCGCCCGCAAAGGAACGCCCGAACAACC
>CBFCZO010000180.1:0-5062 GCA_965602675.1 uncultured bacterium
GCGCGCAGGTAGAGCTGGAAGGTGTGCTCGCCCAGCACATCGCGCATCAGCTTGCTCCCCTCCATCTCGTCGAGCGCAACCAGCAGGCTGCCGGGCAGCGAGTCGATGTGGTAGTTCTGGACCTCCTCCGGGCTCAGCTCGTAGATGTTCTCCTCGATCGGCTCCGGAGGCTTCATCCCCCCCTCGATTCCCTCCAGCCCGGCCGCCAGCATCACCGCGAACGCCAGGTAGATGTTGCAGGAGGGATCGGGGCTGCGCAGCTCGGCGCGAACGCTCGTCTCACGGCCCGCGGTGTAAGAGGGGATGCGGATCAGCGCGCTGCGGTTTACCTGACCCCAGGCGATGTAGACCGGAGCCTCGTAGCCCGGCAGCAACCGCTTGTAGGAGTTGACCAGCGGATTGGTGATTGCCGCAAACTGGCGCACGTAATGCAACTGCCCGGCGATGAACTGCTGAGCCGCCTTGGAGAGCATGTAAGGGCCGGTTTTGTCGAAAAAGGCGTTGGCCTCGCCGCTGAAGAGGCTCTGGTGCACGTGCATCCCGCTGCCGTTGATCCCCGCGAAAGGTTTGGGCATGAAGGTCGCGATCAGCCCGTTCTGGATCGCCACCGTCTTTACCACGTACTTCAGCGTCGTCGCGTTGTCGGCGGTGGTCAGCGCATCGGCGAAGCGGAAATCAATCTCGTGCTGCCCGAAAGCCACCTCGTGGTGCAGAGCCTCCACGTCGATGTTCATCTCCTTCAACGCCGAGGTCATCTGCTTGCGCACCTCTGCGGCCTTGTCGGCGGTAAGATCGAAGTAGCCCGCGCGGTCGTGCGGCAGCACCTCCAGCCCGCTGTCGCTGCGTGATAGCAGGAAAAACTCCAACTCCGGACCCGTGTTGAACTCGTAGCCCATCTCACGGGCGCGCGCCATCTGCTGCTTGAGGATCGCGCGCGGGTCGCCGGCGAAAGGGCTGCCGTCGGGCATGTAAATGTCGCAGATCAGGCGGGCCGTTATCGTCTCGGCCTCGCCGTTACTCCACGGAAGCACGGCAAAAGTATTCAGATCCGGCACCAGATACATGTCGCTCTCGGCGATGCGGGTGAAGCCCTCTATCGACGAGCCGTCGAACCAGACGCCGGCGTCGATTCCCGGCTCCAGCTTGCTCGTCGGGATCGTCACCGCCTTCACCGCCCCCGTTAAATCGGTGAACTGCAGATTGACGAATTTGACGTCCTTGTCGATACACCCCTTCAATACGTCCTGCTTCTCCATGCTCTACTCCCTGCTACGATATCTTGGTATACGCGGCTGCGCGGAAACTTGATACGGTGTATATACGATCATAATCCGTCATGCAAGGTTATTAACTAAAAAATCGACTCCAACCAAAACGACCAGCATCACGCTGCCCGCCGTTTGACTGATACCCCCTGTTGACCCACAATGCTACCCACCGGCACACCAGGTTAATTCCACCGCATTCTTTCAGAGCGAAGACGGTGCACTTATTCAAGCTGTCTAACCGGCGGAGGATTTTAAATGACCGACGTCTACAAGAAGTTGGCTAAAAAACTTGACTCCTTTCCACAGGGATATCCATCGACCAAAAGCGGCGTGGAACTGGCAATCCTGCGCAAGATCTACTCTCCGGAGGATGCCGAGGCCGCGCTGAAGCTCAAGCCGATGCCGGAGACGGCGGAGCAGGCCGCCGGGAGGCTGAAGTTGCCGGTCGAAGAGGCGCGCCAACTCCTCGACCGCATGGCCGCGCGCGGCCAGATTGCCTCATTCAAAATCAGAGGGGAGCAGCGCTATTTCCTCTCGCCCTTCATCATCGGCATCTACGAGTACCAGTTGGATCACCTCGATCAGGAGCTTGCCCAACTGTTCGAGGAATACATTCCGCACCTGGGCCGGTCTCTTGCCGGCAAAAAACCTGCGCTGTCGAGGGTAATACCGCTGAACGTCAGCATCGAAGCCGAGGCGCAGATTCTCCGCTACGAGGACATGCGGGGGATGATCGACAAGGCGAGGTCTTTCCGCCTGATGGAATGCATCTGCCGCAAGAAACAGGCGTTGCTGGGCAAGCCCTGCAACTATCCGCGCGAAACCTGCATGATGTTCTCCCGCGAGCCCGAAGCCTTCGAGTATTTCGCCTACTCCGGCCGCACAGTCACCCGCGAGGAGGCTCTGGAAGTGCTCGAGCTCGCTGCCAGGGAGGGGCTCGTGCACGCCAGCTACAACGTCCAGAGGGGCCACGTGTTCGTCTGCAACTGCTGCTCGTGTTGCTGTGAATTCCTCCGGGGCCTCAAAGAGTTCGAGCAGCCCTACATGATCGCCTCGAGCAATTTCGTCGCAGCCATCGATCCCGAAACCTGCGTCGCCTGCGGTGTTTGCGCCGAGGAACGGTGTCCCGTGGGCGCCGTCGAGGCCGGTGACGATGCCTACCGCGTCCTGGCCGAACGCTGCATCGGCTGCGGAGTCTGCGTCCCGACCTGCGCGGCGGAGGCAATTACGCTCGTGCGCCGGGCCGAAGAAGAGCAGGATGTCCCGCCAAAGCACTTAATGGACTGGATGGTCGAGCGCAGCGGCAGTCGCTGGGGACCTCTGCGCAAATTGGCGACGAAGGCTTTCCTCGCTTTGAAAGGGCCGAAATAGGCTAAGGGGGGAACACGCAGATGCCCGGCATCGACCGAAGGAAATTCCTGGCTCTGGCAGCGGCGGGAGCCGCAGTGGCAGCACGAAGCGGAGCGCCGCCGGCTGAGGAGCCGTCCGATCCGAGCGACCGCTCGGGCCCCTGGCTCCAGATAAATCTCGACGCCGTCGCCTGGAATCTTGCCCGGATTCGCAAGCTCGTCGGCGGGCGGCCTGTCATGGGCGTGATCAAGTGCAACGCCTACGGCCACGGCCTCGTCGGCCTGGGCCGTTTCCTCGAAGCGCAGGGGATCGCCGCCCTCGCTGTGGTGAGTGTGGCGGAAGCGTTAGCTCTGCGACATGCAGGCGTGCGCTGCCCCATCCTCAACCTCGGCCCCTTCTCCGCAGCCGAGGCGGTGGAACTGGTCCGCGCAGGCGTGAGCCAGTCGGTTTACACGGAGCAGTTTTCCGATCTCGCCGCCTCCGCGCGAAAGCTCGGCCTCAAAGCGAAGGTCCAGGTCAAGATCGACACAGGCCTCGGCCGCGTCGGCGTGCCCCACTACCGCGCCCTGCCGCTGATCAGGGACATCGCCTCCGACGACGCAATCGCCATAGAGGGCGTCTTCACCTCCCTGACCGAGGACGAAGACTTCGACCGCGAGCAGCTGCGCCTCTTCCTGGAAATTTGTGAAACGGCGCGCGCCGAAGGAATCGATCTCGGGCTGCGCCACGCAGCAAGCAGCGCAGGCATCCTCTCATTCCCCGCCGCACACCTCGACATGGTTCGCCCCGGCATCACACTCTACGGCCACTACCCCTCCGAAAAAGCCCGCCTCGAACGCAAGGTCGAGCTCCGCCCCGCGATGCAGCTCAAGGCCCCCGTGCTCTACGTCAAGCGACTGCGCCCCGGCGACGGCGTCTCCTACCACAAGGCTTTCGTCGCCCAGCGCGAGACAAATGTCGCCACCCTCGGCATCGGCTACTCCGACGGCTGCCCCCAGCAACTCGCCGGTTCCGGCTATACACTCATCGGCGGCCGCCGCAGGCCGATGATCGCCGCCGTCACCTCCAACCACGCATCCGCAAATCTCGAAGATGCACAGGACGTCCAAGTCGGCGACGAGGCCGTGATCTTCGGCAGCCAGGGCGGGGAAGAGATAAGCGCGGAGGAGGTTGCCGCAATCGCCGGCGTCTCCATCTACAAACTGCTGATCCAGATGAATCCGCTCCTGCCGCGCCGCGTCCTTCACGGTTCTCCTTGATATAGCGGGATTACGAGCTTTACTCTGACAATATATATTGGTTCTTTGTATACCTCAGGAGGGTTAGGTGATGAAGAAAAGGGGAGTTTACCTTGTTGCCTGTTTTGCATTAGCGATCTTGTCGACTGCGGCCGTGACGTCCGCCGCCCAGTCCACGCCGTTCCTCTCCGACGACGAAATCCGTATGCTGATCAACGAAATCTCCGGCGACCGCGCCTACGAGCACATCCGCTGGCTCACACACTGGCACCGCGATTCCGGCTCCGAGGGCTTCTTCAAGGCCGCCGAATACATCATGCAGGCCGCCAAAGAAGCCGGCCTCCAGGACGTCCAAATGATTATGCAGCCGCTCGACAGGCCCGCCTATAAAGCTCTCAAAGGCGAGCTGTGGATGGTCGAGCCGGTCGAATACAAGCTGGCCGACATCGGCGACTGCACGCTCTACCTCGCCGACAACAGCGTCGACGCCGACGTCACATCCGAACTCGTCTTCGTCCCCGAGGGCTCGCCCGAAGGCCTCGAGGGCCTCGACATCGAGGGCAAAATCGTCCTCACCGACGCCTCGGCGTATTCGCCGGTGGTCAGGACCATCCTCGCCAAGGGAGCCGCCGGGCTGATCTACCACCCATCGCGCGGCAGGTCGCCGTTCGACTACCCCGACCAGATTTCCTGGACGCGTGCACCCAGGGGCGGCGACGGCACCTTCGCCTTCTCCCTCCCCGCGCGCAAGTGCGACACACTGCGGCGCATCCTCCAGACAACGGAACCCCAGGATTACTTCGGCACAGGCAAACGCGCACCCGGCGGTCGTATCGTCCTCCGCGCTGTCGTCGACACCGAAATCGGCGCCCAAAACGGCCAGACCTGCATGATCGAGGGCTGGATCCGCGGCTCGAAGTTCCACGACCAGCAGATCGTGCTCACCTCCCACATCCAGGAGGAACAGACCTCCGCCAATGACGACGCCAGCGGCTGCGCAAACATGCTCGAGTTCGCCCGCGTCCTCAACAAGCTCATCGCACAAGGCAAAGTCGAGCGACCCCTGCGCGACATCCGCTTCTGGTGGGCCGACGAAATCTCCTCCGAATACCAGTACTTCGCCGACCACCCCGAGTCGCCCGGGCAGATGCTCGCCAACATCAACCAGGACATGGTCGGCGCCAAGCAGTCGCTGGGCAGCCGCGT
>CBFCZO010000181.1:0-4833 GCA_965602675.1 uncultured bacterium
GGTTACCTTCTATTTAATACAGTAAGGATGATGTTAATGGCTTTGCATCTGATCTAATGGTATATTTTTATCACCAATAAGGCGTCCGTTTGGTGAGGGAAATGGGTATAGCGATTCTTTCCGATGACTAATGACAGCACTATAGAGGCCGCGCTAAAGACCTTCGCTCTGGCTGTTACTGAAAAGATGTCGCAGTTGATCCCCGGCGAACCGGAAGACCAGTTACGCGGCCCCTTCGAGATCCTAATGCGGGAGGCCGCTGGAGTCCTCGGCTGGAAAGTGGTCTGTACGGGCGAAACACCCCTACCCGGCCGTCTCGGCAGGCCTGACTTTGCCGTGCATCGGAACCAGTTGCTTGCCGGCTATGTCGAACTCAAGGCTCCCGGCACCGGAGCGAATCCCAAGCGCTTCTCAGGCCACAACCGCGAGCAATGGAAACGATTCCGGGCCATACCCAACCTGCTCTACACCGATGGTAACGAATGGGCTCTCTACCGCTCCGGCGAACTGATTGATAAGTCCGTTCGCCTTTCCGGCGAGGTGGCATCCGAGGGCGAAAAAGCGATAGGCGACCGGGATGCTTATGCTATCGAACGCCTTCTTCGCGATTTTCTTCTCTGGCAGCCTTTTCTACCCATTGATCGCAAGGGCAAGCTTGATCTGAAGAGCTTTGCCGCCATGTTGGCTCCGCTGTGCCGGTTGCTGCGGCAGGACGTCACAGACGCCCTTCAGGATTCTCTATCACCATTGGTTCAACTGGCAGGCGACTGGCGGCAACTTCTCTTCCCCGACGCCGGTGACGAACAATTCGCCGACGCGTACGCACAGACCGTAGCATTTGCGCTATTACTTGGGAGAAGCGAGGGAGCCAACCCGCTTACACTCGAAAGTGCCGAGGCCGCCCTCGCCGCGCAGCACAGCCTCCTATCCCGCGCCCTCCAGGTCTTGACCGATGAGAAAGCGCGGGAAGAGATGTCCGCGTCCCTCGATCTTCTTCTGCGGGTAATCGCCGCAGTACCGCCTGGTTCTTTTGCGGCCACCGAGGATCCCTGGTTGTACTTCTATGAGGATTTCCTCGCCGCCTACGATCCCAAGCTGCGCAAGGACGCCGGGGTTTACTACACACCGGTCGAGGTGGTCCGCACTCAGGTACGCCTGATCGACGACCTGCTAGTCAACCGCCTCGGCAAGCCGTTGGGTTTCGCCGATCCCGGCGTCATCACACTCGATCCGGCAGCGGGCACGGGCACCTATCTATTGGGTGTGATCGAACACGCACTCGGCAGGATCGAGGCCGAACAGGGAGCCGGAGCCGTCCCTGGCCAGGCGACAACGCTGGCTGCCAACCTCCACGGCTTCGAGCTGATGGTCGGTCCCTACGCAGTTACAGAGCTACGCGTCAGTCGAGCATTGCGCGACCGCGGCGCGTCGCTCCCACGTGACGGCGCACATATATACCTGACTGATACTCTCGAAAGCCCTCACGCCGAACCGCCGCAACTGCCGCTCTACCTCAGACCCATCGCCGAGCAGCACACCAAAGCCCTTGAAGTCAAAAGCAACGTTCCCGTCATCGTCTGCCTTGGCAATCCGCCTTACGATCGCCACGAAGCCGCCAGCGAGAAAAATAAGGCCCGCACGGGCGGTTGGGTCCGCTGGGGCGACGAGGGAGACGAAAAGGGCGCAATTCTCAAAGGTTTTAAAGATCCGGCCATGGCGGCAGGGCATGGCAAGCATATCAAGAATATATACAATCTATATATTTACTTCTGGCGTTGGGCTCTATGGAAGGTTTTCGAGCACGAGACATCGCAGGGACCGGGAGTGGTCAGTTTCATCAGCGCCTCGAGCTATCTCGACGGCGATGCTTTCAGCGGGGTACGAGAACATATGCGCCGCCAGTGTGATGAAATCTGGATTATCGATCTCGGAGGCGAGGGTCGCGGTGCTCGCAAGGAAGAGAATGTTTTCGTTATTAAGACACCCGTGGCAATCGCCGTCGCCGTCCGTTCCGGAAAGGTGAAGAGGGATACGCCGGCTAATGTACACTACGCCCGCATCGAGGGGTCGCGCGACACAAAACTAGCCGCGCTCGATTCTATCGCTGATTTCGTTTCGGTCAATTGGCAGGACTGCCCTAACGACTGGCAATCCCCACTCCGACCAGCAGGCAAAGGCGATTACTTCGAATATCCGCTTCTGACAGATCTCATGCCGTGGCAACAAACGGGAGTCATGCCTGGCAGAACTTGGGTTGTTGCACCTAATGTCAATACACTTGAGGATCGTTGGTTCCAATTGTGTAGAAGCGACAAGGATGAACGTCCAAGACTTTTCAAGAATTCACCTACCGGATGTAAGGTCCATGAGACCAAAACACAACTTCCTCCGCACGCGGAAGAGTTACAGTCTGTTAGTAAAGTCACCTCCAATACCGTATTACCGACCGTTGCTCGATATGCAAATCGCTCTTTTGATAGGCAGTACTTTCTTGCCGATGCCCGTTTCTTAGATAGACCTGCGCCTCCTCTTTGGGTAGCCCATAGTGATCGGCAGGTATACCTCACGAGCTTGTTGACAAAGCCCCTTGGATCTGGCCCTGCGGCAACAGCATGCTCAATTTTTCCGGACAAAGATTGCTATTCCGCGAGAGGTGCTAAAGATGTTGTTCCTCTTTACCGGAATGCAGACGCAAGTGAAGCCAACATCCTTCCCGGTCTACTTGATATTCTTGGAAATGAATATGGATGCGAACTAACGCCGGAAGAATTCCTGACATATATCTACGGCGTGTTGGCGCAACCGGCTTTCACGGAGCGTTTCTCGAAGGAGCTCGTAACGCGTGAGTTGAGAGTGCCGATTACAAAGGACGCGGAGTTGTTCGAGAAAGTCCGTGCCGTCGGCGCGCGGTTGCTGTGGTTGCACACTTACGGCGAGCGCTATATACCCGAAGGCGAACAATGCGGTCGTGTCCCGTCAGGCTCTACAAAGTGCGTCAAGCCCGTCCCCGGCGATACGGATGATTATCCGGAAACATTCGAATACAACGACACGACGAAGACGCTGTATATAGGCAAGGGTGAGATCCGCCCCGTCGAATCCGATGTCTTCGAGTTCGAGGTATCGGGACTCAAGGTCGTGCAGTCGTGGCTGAAGTACCGGATGAAGAAGGGAGCGGGCCGCAAATCCTCGCCACTGGATGACATCCGCCCCGAGCGCTGGACGGCCCAATTCACCACGGAATTGCTGGAACTGCTTTGGGCGCTCGATGCGACGGTCGAGGGCTATCCCGAACAGGCGAGGTTGTTGAAAGAGGTTATGGATGGTCCCTGCTTCCGTGCCGAAGAGCTTCCCCTGGTACCAGAGGAGTACCGTAAACCTCCAGCCAAGAAGCGCAAGATATTACTTAAAGGAATAGAGGAGGAATAGATTTTCAGCATGCTTGAGGTTGATTATACACATGTCGCTTTTGCTGATGAGTCGAATTGGAATAAAGGACGTTTTCGCTCAATAGCACTTGTATCGGCTGAGTTAGATGATGCTCGCTTGTTTCACAAACAGTTAAAAGCGAATCATGGAGGGGGCGAATATAAGTGGGTGAAGACGAATAAACGACGGAGTATTGAATTAGTTGATTTCTTCTTTCAGAGGCAAGATCATATGCGTGTGGATGTGCTGATTTGGGATACTGGGGATACAAGGCATAAAAATGTATTCGGAAGAGATGATAAAGCCAACTTTGCTCGTATGTACTACCATTTGCTTCGTAACGTCCTAAAGAAGCGCTGGCCGGACGACAAAAGTTGGTTGATATGCCCAGATGAACAAAAGGCAGTGGACTGGATGACATTAGAGCGATGTCTGTATTGGAAAAGGTGGGCAAGTGATGAAAACCTTTTAACCCAGTGTGGTGAGACACAGGGTTTTCGTGAATTCTATAATGTTCAAGAGATACGATTGGTCCAGTCTCACGAGTTTTTGCTTGTCCAACTGGCAGATATGTTCGCCGGTTTGTCTACTTATTCATATTCAGCTGTCGAAAAGTATCTTCAGTGGAAAGAAGACCATGATGTGAATCTAAAGTTGTTTGACAGTGGTGATCTAGGTTTGGAGAGGATACCTTTTAGTAAGAACGACGAACAACGGCTGCCAATACTGCATCATATTTGCCAGGAAGCTGAGAAGAGCAAGTTTCAATTGAACATTGGATACAGACGCGGACTATATTCTTCAAATCCACGCAAACCTCTCAATTTCTGGTTATACACACCGCAAAGGAGTGAAGACAAGGCTCCTGTCAAACAGAAGTATCAGCATGCCTGAAAGTGCTAGCAGGATTCTCTATACTATTAATAAAACTACGTTGTGTAAGAGGCTTGATGAATATTGAAGGTAAACACGAATGAAGATCGGTTACGTGCAGTTCGCGCCGGTGTTCGGCGACATCGAGGCCAACATCGCCTTGCTGGATAAATATCTCGACGAGTGCGCGGGAGCGGACCTGGTGGTGCTGCCGGAGCTGTGCAGCATGGGATACAACTTCGAGAGCCGAGAGCAGGCATTGGAGTTGTCGGAGAGTTACGGGGAGAGCAGGTTTCTCGCTTTCCTGGCAAAGAAGTGCAAGGAGCGAAATCTTCATGTCGTTGCGGGCTTCAACGAGCGCGACGAGGAGAAGCTCTACAATTCCGCTGCGCTGATCGGCCCGGGAGGTGCGCTCGGCCGCTACCGCAAGATGCACCTGTTCTGGAACGAGAAGGATATCTTCGAGCCGGGCGACTTCGGCCTGCCGGTATTCGACGTCGGCGGGGCGAAGGTCGGCATCCTGATCTGCTT
>CBFCZO010000182.1:0-4805 GCA_965602675.1 uncultured bacterium
TCATCGGCGCCATTTCCATCTGGACCATGCTCATCTACGGATTCCTGCCCCTCCTCCTGGTCGCGGCATTCTGCTTCGGGCTCGCATGGGGATCGCTCTTCGCCCTCTGGCCCGTGCTCCTGGCCGAGCGCTTCGGCAACGCAAACTTCGCCGTCCTCATGGGCGTCATCTCCGTCGCCGTCGTCTTCGGATGGGCAATCGCACCCGTCGTCGCCGGCTTCGACTTCGTCGCCAACAACAGCTACTACCTCAGCTTCGGCATACTCGGCTTCCTCATGCTCTTCGCGGGAATACTCATCGGACTCATCAGACCCCAACCACCGAAAGTGGCCGTCAAGGAATAGCGCGGGCGGGCGGTACCTTTATATCAGCCTGTCTTAATCTCGCGCACTGCCAGCTTTGAGAGATCTCTCTCACCCAATCCGTGCGCCGCGGCCGCCTGTATCTGCCTGCTCGTCCCGGGATCCCGCCCGATGAACGGCATGCAGTAGGCGTCTATCGCCACCTTGTCCTTCCCGACGATGATCTTTCCGACATCCACGATCTTGCCGGGACCGCGAGGGCCGTTGGTTGCCAGAACCTTCATCGCGTCCATGATCACCAGGTCCGGCGGCCGCACCACCGTGTTGAGATCGGCGATACACTCCTCCAGATACGCCGACCTCTCCTGGTGAACATACTTGCGGTTGTCTTCGCGAACCGTTGTCGCCAACGCCAGCTTGAGGCAACCCGTGTAATTCGCGCTCCCGTGATGCTTGCACACCGGCAGCATCACGAATACGTCCGGCTCCCACAGCGCCTTCATCATCCTTATCTTCTTCAGATACCTGCCGCGCGGCACCTCGATCTCCTGCCACAACTCGGGATTGCCCTGGTCGACCTCCTGGAACACCGCCCCCGTCTCCGGCACCCGCTCGAACAGACGGTTGTAGCTCATCCGGTCGTGCTCCAGCCAGCTCAGCACCCTTACCTCTCGCGCTCCCGCCTCACGGCACATCTCCACCAACGCCCGCAGCACATCCAGGTCGGTATGAGCGGCCCCTATGCTCCCCATCGCATTGATCGACACGCCCACAACGTCGCCGCTCTTCACCAACGATCCGATCCCGCCGAACTCCGCCACCGCGGCCCTGGCGTTGGACGCCGCGTCGCCCCCCCCGGCCACAACCAAATCGGCAGGGCCGTCCATTCTCTTTGCCAAACTAGGTGAATAGCTCAGCGCACCCGCGCCGGCTGCCGCCGCACCTGCAAGAAAAGTTCGCCTTGTCGGTTTCCAGGACATACAGATCCCCTATCAGCATCCGAGCTGCTTTATTCTCTTTTAATACTAGCCGATGCCCGTCAGGAGGCAATCATCAGGCGATATCAAACTCCCTGATCGTCAGCTTCGCCGGGTCCATCTCGCCGATGCCGTGCTCGTATGCGCCCTTGAGCTGCACTGAGCTTGCCGGATCGTAATTCAGGATCGGTGCGCAGTAAGCATCGATTGCCACGCGGTCCGTCCCGACGACTATCTTCTCCGGCTTCACCGTTGTGCCCGGCCCCACCGGCCCGTTCGTCGTCAACACTTCAAAAACATCCATCACGATCAGGTCAGGCTTGCGCACCACCGTGTTCGCGTCGGCGATGCACTGCTCGAGCTGCCGGCTGCCGTGGAAATACTGCCGGTTGTCACTAGGATGCGTAGTGCCCATCACCAGCTTGAGCGCCCCCGTGAATGTCGCCCCGCGATGGTTCTTGAACAGCGGCAGCGAGATGAAAACGTCCGGCTCCCACAGCGCGTTGAACATCCGCGTCTTCTTCAACACCTTGCCCTGCGGAACCTCCACCTCCCGCCACAACGCCGCGTTCTCAAGATCGATATGCTTGAAGCCGATGCCCGGCTCGCGTGTTACCTCGATCAGCTTGTTCTGCTCCCAGCGGCTCATGTATCTCCAGTCGATGATGCTGACTTCCTTCGCGCCCGCCTCGCGGCACATCGCCGCCACCGTGCGGATCACCTCCGGCTTCGTGTGCGCAGCGGGGATAGCCCCGAGCACGTTTATCAGCAACCCCACCGTTTGCTCCGGCTGCACGAAGGTCTTCATCCCGCCCACGGCGTCGACTGCTCCCCCGATGTTGCGCACGATGTCCGGCCCCTTCGCAACCGCAAGATCAGGTCCTCCCCCGGATTTCGCCCCGAGCGCGGATGAAACCGCATTGGGGATCGCGGCGTTGCCGTTGCCACATCCGACCGCCAGGAGCGCCCCCGCGGTCGCCGCCCCGGCGACGAATTCACGTCTGCTGAAGTCTTTTTTCATCGATTAACCTCATCTCTGAAGATACACGGTAAAGCGGAATCAGGCGACCTCCATCTCCTTCACCGTCAACTTCGCCAGATCCATCTCGCCAAGCCCGTGCGCGCTGGCGTTCTTGATCATGTTGATCTCCGGTCCCGAGAGCCCGAGTAGTGTCGCGCCGTAGGAATCCACCGCCACGCGGTCCACCCCCGCCACCACCTTCTGCGGCTTGGTGATGTCTCCCGGACCGAAGGGGCCCTTGCTCGTCAGGATCGTCATCGCGTCGCAGACGCACAGGTCGGGCTTGCGCACCGCGATATTGAGATCAGCGATGCAGTGCTCCATGTGAACCAGGTTCTCGCCCTCGAACGTCGGGTGGAATGTGCGGTTGTCCATCGCATGCGAGACGCCCATGTAGTTCTTCAGCACACCCGTGAAGCGGCAGCCGAGGTGATCCTTGAAAATCGGCATGCTGATGAACACGTCGCACTCGTTCAGCGCTTTGCATACCCTGATCTGCTTCAGCGTCACACCGCGCGGTATCTCCAACATCTCCCACGGATCCTCGGCTTCGATGTCCACCACAACCAGCTCCGCGCCGCTGCCCTCCACAAGCGGCTTCAGGTTCGCGCGCTCCCAGTTCCGCTCGGGCAGCCAGGTGAGCCACCGCACCACCTTCGCGCCGGCCTCCTTGCACATCTCGACCACGGTCTTTGTCAGGATCGGATTTGTGGATGTGCCCGGGTGCGAACCCTGCGCGTTGGGCAGGATGTTAACCACGTTACCCGCCTTCACGAACGCCGCCATGCCGCCAAGCATCTCGACCGCTGCCCGCGCGTTCTTTGCCACGTCCGCCCCGTGCGCGACGGCCACGTCCGGACCGCCGCCGCTCAGAGGCATCCCGAAGCGCAATCCTGTCGCGGCCAGCGCTCCCACCACAGCAGTTCCCGCCACGAATGTGCGCCTCGTAAATTCGGCGCCCGCGCCGTGCTTCTTTCCAGTTCCGTCGCTCATTGGGTTCCTCCCTTACCTGTGGTCCGCAGACCGATGATTTTCTCTACGACCCCTCCTTCGCCAATCGCTATCCAGGCAGTCTTCCCGTCCAGTCGGATATCCATATATTTATCGTCGTTCATGGCGATCATCATGTCGCCGTCGTCTGCGCGCCTGATCGCAAAGCCCGCCTCCCCGGCGCGGCCTGCGGCTGTCTCGAGCGCTTCGGCGGCCGCCCCGGCATCACTCCATCTGAGAACCAATAGTTTGCCTTCGGAGCCGTCGAAGCCGTAATCGGCGGCCACCGCCTCTTCGTAGCCGGAAATGAAACGCGCCACTGGATAGGCGACATTCTGCATCACCACAGGCCCAACCGCGTACGTCTCGCTGTTCGCCACCCGGCCTCTCTCCGGCAGCAACTCCAGCATCCCCGGCACCTCGCCCGAGGCGGGGAATCCCGGTGCCAACTTTGTGGCCACCTCCAACACGGCATCCCTGTTTCCCTCGAACTCGGTCTGCGCCGTGATCACCACCAAATCGTTGCCGCCCCAGAACGCCAGGTAATAATCGGAAAGCGCGCCCGCGCTGCCGAGCTCGACCGGCTCGTCGTCGCTTGACCTCGTGAAGCTGAACAAGCCGAAAGCGCCCTTCGTCATCCTGTAGACTTCGACGGCAATGACATCCTCGCCGCGCTGATAGTCGCGCACGAACACGCGGTCGAAGCCGTACTCGTGGTGCACCTCCGCGCCGCCGTTTATATACATGAACAAGTCGTCGCCGACGTATACCTGCACTTCGCTCGCCGCGCGCCAATCACCTATAGCCGCGGGCAGAACCTCGCCCCCATCCTGCGCGAACGACACGCACGATAAAATCATTAGAAATACCGCTGTCTTCCCCATTGACGAACCCCTCGTATCCCGCGGGATTTCCCATCGCTCAATATCCCGCAGCCGGCTGGAAAAAATGATGTCCCATTAAACTACAATAATCCGGCCCACGATGTAATAAAAAATACTCGCTTCATCTGGAAATCCAGTGCCGTGCGGCAGCTTTTCGTGCCTTTCCGCCAATACGAGTCTTCCTTGCACACCTGCGCTCCTCGGTTAGAATGGTAGCCATGGCGACTCTCAACCGATTCGGAACACTCGGCACCGCTTACCTCGCGGCCTTCTTCACCATCGGCTTCGCAGCCATCGTCGCCCAGGTCGTGCTCACCCGCGAATTCCTCGTCGTCCTCGGCGGGAACGAACTTGTCATCGGCATCATCCTCGCCTCATGGCTGATCTGCATCGGCCTCGGAGCCTGGCTCGCGGCACTCCTGGCCGACAGGCTCAGATCCCCGCTGGTTTACTTCCTCTCGCTCATCGCCCTCCTGGCCCTCGCCCTGCCCTTTCAGATCGCGGCCATCCGCGGCGCGCGCGCACTGCTCGGAGTTGCGCCCGGCGAAGCGATTCCGCTCCTGCCCATCCTGCTCTTCTGCCCCCTCGTCACCGCGCCCTCAAGCCTGCTCGTGGGGCTCCTTTTTCCCTT
>CBFCZO010000183.1:0-4646 GCA_965602675.1 uncultured bacterium
TTGCTCGATTTCGACCAGGGCAGGTCGCACATGACATCGATATAATTCCTCAGCACACCCGCTTCGGCCGCGTCAGGGTGCATCCGCCGCAGCTTGTCGAGCTGCCTTTTTACTTCCTCCTCGGCCGCCTCCGGCATCTTTGCCTTTCTTATCCGTCCCTCTAGCTCCTCAAACTCGTTCTCCAGCTCACTGCCGACTCCCAGCTCTTCCTGTATCGCTTTCAACTGCTGGCGCAGGAAGTAATCACGCTGGCTCTTATCCATCTCGTTCTTGGCCTGGCTGGCGATTCTCTGCTGCACGGCGAGGACCTGCAGCTCATTCGCGTAGAACTTGTGAGCGAGCTTCAGGCGGCGCATGGGATCGGTCTCCTCGAGAATGGATTGTGCCTGTTCGACCTCGATATCGAGGGTGGTGGCGGCCAGATCGGCAAGACGGCCGGGCTCCTCCAGATTGGAGGCAACCATCATCAGCTCCGGCGGGATGGCTTTGCCGAGCGCCATTGCACGCTCCATGCTCTCGCGCAAATTCCGCATCCAGGCCGTGATTTCCGTCTCCTTTTCCTTTATCTCTGCATCTTCGAGCTTTTCCGTGGAGGCGATAGTGAACGGCTTGCGCTGGACCAACTCTTTGACCCTTGCCCGTGCCAGGCCTTGAACGATCACACGGGTCCTGCCGTCGGGGAGCTTGAGCATCTTCATAATTGCCGCAGCGGTTCCTGTGTCGTAAAGTTCCGCGTATTCGGCCTCTTCTTCGCCCCCTCTTTCAGTCAGTAGTAGAATTGTCCTGTCGCTGGATAGAGCTGCATCGATAGCCGCTACCGATGCCTCTCGGCTTATAAAAAGAGGCAGGACCATGAAGGGGTAAACCACGGCGTCGGTCAGCGGGAGGACAGGTAAGGTCTCGGGAAGATGGAACTCTTCTTCCCTCTCGCCGTTTCCTTCCGGATGTGAAGGCAATTTCTGCGCAAGAGGCTCAATCCGCTCTGCGTCATTCTTGCTTTCCTCAGCCACTTATCTTCAACCTTATTACTTCTTCCTCGCCGTGCTTAATCTTTGGGAACGCGATTATCAATTCGCCGTCTTCAAGACGAGCCGTAGCTCGCTGTGTGTCGGCTTCCTCATCGAGCACAATCTCGCAAGCGAAGTCGCCGTATCTGCGCTCCATGCAGATGAAACCGCAACCACCTGACGGTGCGCCCGGCGGGTGCTTGCGGCCCTTTATGTAAAGCACGCGCTCTCTGATTTCGGCCGACATGTCTTCAGGTGCCACCCCCGGGAGCTCGAGGATGATTTCCAGCTCTTTTTCGCTCTCCACAATATCCACGCTCGGGCGCCAGACCCCCGGCTTCTGAGCCTGGCGCAGTCTCTCGAGTTCTCGCAATTGCCGGAATAGTGAGTCGAGCTGACTTTCCATACGTGATATTCCGATGAGATCGTCGATCATTTAATCGGAATGCTGCTTGAAGATTTTGTCGACCTCTGATTTCAGCTCGGTGATGTCGCCGAAATCGCGATAGACCGATGCGAAGCGGACATATGCCACCTCGTCGATCTCGTGCAACCGGTCGATTATATAGTTGCCGATCACCTGTGATTCTATTTCCCTGCCGGGTGCGTCGTGGAGCATCGCTTCTATCGCATTGACTATTTCCTCCAGCTGCGACATCGAGACAGGTCGCTTTTTGAACGCCAGAACCAAGCCCTTGAGAACCTTCTGGCGGTCGAACGGCTCGCGGCGGCCGTCGCGCTTGATCACCATGTAATCGATGTGGTCGATGGTCTCATAACTTGTGAAACGCCGGCTGCAGAGATTGCACTCCCTGCGGCGGCGTATGACTTCTCCTTCCCGGCTCTCTCTGGAATCAACCACTCTGTCGTTATTCCCCCCGCAAAACGGACATTTCATCAGATTTCCTCCACGGCATTATATAGTGAGTGGGACCACCCTGGAGCAAGTTTAGCGCCTGTTACAATTTATGGCAACATAACTCACCCGCCCCGGAGCCACTTGCCAGCCTGCGATGGCCGGGTTAACATATCGCTTTTCTGATAACGGTGCTGCCAGTGACTGAAGAAAAGATAGATATCACAGTCTCGATACCGATCTATAACGAGGGCGAGAACATCCAGCACATCGTTGACGAACTGATTCCTGTGTTGGAAGGGCTCGGCCGGAGCTTCGAAGTCCTTTTTGTCGACGACGGCAGCGAAGACGGCTCGTTCGACATCCTCAAGGAATTGGCGCAGCGCGATACACGCATCCGTGTGATCAGGTTCCGCCGCAACTTCGGCCAAACTGCAGCGCTCGATGCCGGCTTCAAGGAATCCCGCGGCGAGATAATTTTCACGATGGACGGCGACCTGCAGAACGATCCGGCCGACATCCCGCGCCTGCTTGAGAAGATGGAGGAGGGCAATTTCGACATCGTCAGCGGCTGGCGCAAGGATCGCAAGGACAAGTTCATCACCAGGCGGATTCCATCGATCATCGCCAACAGGTTGATATCCAAGATCACCAGCGTTCGCCTGCACGATTACGGGTGCACCATGAAAGCCTACAAGCGTGAGCTGACAACGCATTTCAACCTTTACGGCGAGATGCACCGCTTCATCCCCGCCATCGGGCGCTTCATCGGCGCCTCCATCACGGAGTTGCCGGTCAACCACAGGGCGCGCAAATTCGGCCAGTCGAAATACAACCTTTCAAGGGTCGTGAGGGTGATTCTAGACCTGCTGACTGTGAAGTTCTTCAGCGGCTACCTGACGCAGCCGATCAAGATCATCGGACGTATCGGCCTGCTCTTCTTCCTGGTCGCCTTCGCCGCGCTCGGGTGGGTGATCTTCGACAAGGTGGCAAACAACCAGGATATGACAAACAGCCCGTTCTTTTTCCTCTCTATTTTGGGATTCATCAGCGGCCTGCAGTTCATGGTCTTCGGGCTGATAGCCGAGATACTTGTGCGAACGTATTACGAGAGCCAGAACAAGCCGACATATAATATCAAAGAGCGGATAAACTGATCCCGAGGGGGGTGTGACTGATGGGCGAAGAGTCTGACAGGGGTATCGGTCTCGAATCGCAGAAAGAGCTTCTCCGGATCGCGCGCGAGGCGATCGGTTATTTCCTCGAGCAGCGTAAATATTTGCCCTACGAGACCGAAAATTCAGAGTTGCTGAACCAATACGGTGCATTCGTATCATTGCACAAAGGGGGCAATCTGCGGGGGTGCATCGGCTATGTCACCTCTGAGAAACCGCTGCACCGCACGATAATCGAAGCTGCTGTGTCCGCGGCCTTGAACGATCCGCGATTTCCTTCGGTGCAGGCGCCCGAGCTCGACTCAATTGAAATAGAAATTTCGGTGCTCACTCCCCCTCAAACCGTCGAGGATGTTTCCGAAATTGTTCCTGGCCGCGACGGGTTGATAATCAGCGACGGTTATCATCGTGGGCTGCTCCTGCCGCAGGTGGCGACGGAATACAATTGGGACCGGGATACTTTCCTCAGCCACACATGCCTCAAAGCGGGCCTGCCGCAGGATGCCTGGAAGTCAGGAGTCACAATCGAGCGCTTCGAAGCGCAGGTATTCAACGAGGCCGATTTCCAGTAATTCGCCGATAAAATCTCGTACATGACGCGACCGGCTATGCAGTTAGCCGGCCGCTTATACTGATCAGGTCAAAGAAATCACGAATCGACCTGCAGGTTGTTTTTAACCGAGATCACGCCGAATACTTCCCTAGCTCTCATCTCGGCGATGCGGCTGTCCATCCTGTTGGCTACTCTGCCTTCGAGCGTGATGCGCCCGTTCTTGACAATCACGTGGATGGAGCGCGGGAAGTTCTCGATCGCGTAGCGGAGCATGCGCGAGTCGCGATAGATATTTCTGGCAACGATATAGCGGATCCTGCTGTCGGCCGAGGACGCTGGCAGCGTCTCGATATTGTTGACCACTTCCCTGATTCCTTCGACCTTCTTGAGTACCGATTTCTCGAAGGAGTTCTTCTTGTGGGGATCGGTAACCTGACCCGCAAGCGTGACGACGCCGTCCTTGACGGAGATCTCGACGTTGTCGAAGACTGTGTAGTAGATGTGATACTGGATCGTGCGCACAACGTCGGCGAGGATCATCTCATCGTTCTCTGTTTCTTTCGACTGTGCTGCAAGTGGAACAGCCAGCAGTGCCAGACCCAAGATCGCGGCAAGTATTTTTTTACTCATTTTTTTTAACTCCTGGTTTTCAAGTTCTCTGGATTAAATTTAGGGGAAATCGCCTGAGCCGGCTGTAGTGATCATTACGCGCGAATTGCGGCAAAGTGACAACAAAATGGACTGGTTAGGCGGAAGGCTGCGTGGGAGATTGAATGTTCGACTATTTGACAGCCAGGTTGTTCGTGACACTGAGCACTCCGTTAACGCTGCGAGCAATCGACTCCGCCAGGCGTTTATCCATCTCAGAGCCCACGACCCCTTCGAGAGTGATCCGGCCGTGGCGAACGATCACGTGAATCGGCTTGGGGAAGTTTGCGATCGCGTAGCGCAGCATCCTGTCGTCGTTGTAAATGTTGTAGGCGACGATATACCTGATGGTGTCGTCAGCGGTTGATGCCGGGAGAATCTCCATTTCGCTTTTGACTTCCTTTACG
>CBFCZO010000184.1:0-4633 GCA_965602675.1 uncultured bacterium
TACATGACCCTGTGAGATCCCGCCGCGGGAAGAGACAGAGCGGGGAGGGGATTGCAGGCTGAGGCCTTTGTCGGGGGCGATGTGATATATTGATTCGAAAATTCCGTGAGAGTGTGTCGAGGGGCGAATTCAGCCAAGTGCAGGGGGTGACGATGAGATCAGGGAGAAAGTGTGTTTCGGTGGCGGGTGTGTTGTGCCTGTTTGTTTTTCTGTTGACGGCAGGGGGGTGCGGTCCCGGCGAGGAGGAGCGGGCCGAGGCGGAGGTGGAAGGGGTTGTTGAGGACTTCTACGCGGCCTTAGGTAATTACGATTTGGAAGGGCTGGAGGAGTTGACCGACGGCGACCTGGCCGAGGCTATCGGGGAGATCGAGGGCGATGCGATAGTCGAGGAGATTTTGCGCAAGTACAAGGATGCGGAGATAAAGGTCGATGAGATCGAGATCGACGGTGATGAGGCGGAAGCGAAGGTATTGGTGAGCCGCTGGGAGACGGAACTGGAGCAGACAGTCGAGCTGGAGATGGAAGACGACGAGTGGCGGGTGACGGATTACCGTTACGAGATCGAGGGTTTGGCTGGCGGAGTCGAGCTGACGATCGGCGTGCATGTGGATGAGGCGGTGGAAAGAGAGATTTATGATGTCTTTGCTCTTGTGCAGAACATACTGGATGAGAATGATCTTAATATCTCACCTGGCGTAGCCAATGTGAAATTCGACGAATCCTTGCCTTACAAGCAGCTTTTGGAAGAAGACATCGGGCTTCCCTCAATAGAGATTGCCTTGACTGAGGATACACTCTGGTCCGACTTAGAAGCTGTGATCGACTCAGTGAGTGAGGCAGTCGAAATGAAGGGCTGGCCCTTAACCGCTGAAATGCCGCACAAGATAGTGCTACGTATGACCACAGTCGAATCAATTCGCCGGAACGTGATGGAGCAGATGCGTGTGTCGCTGGAGGAGCGGATCGGCCAGTTGGAGGTTCCGATTCCGGCACTGCTGATCAAAGGCGATGCGGCAACTTCGCGGGAGATGCTGATCCACTTGCCCGGGGTTGTGGGTGTCGAGGAGTTGAAGCGGTTTATTTACATGCCGGCGTACCTGCAGTTTCGTTTAGTGGTCAGCGATGAGTGGGGGTGGCCGCTGGAGAGTGTGGCGCGGGAAGAGTTGCTCGAGAGGCTTGGCGGGGAGTTGCCGCCGGGGACGGAGCTTGTGCCCGAGTATGAAGAGCCGCGCTCGATGTTTCTGTCCGATGAGAGAGTACCCTTGAAGTGGTACCTACTGTTCAGGCAGGCTGTAGTCACGGGGGCCTATCTCGACAACGCGGAGGTGGGCCGGGACGATTACGGCCAGCCGACGATTTTGTTCACGCTGAATTCCGAGGGCGGTGAGCGGATGCGGCGGCTGACGGGGGCGAATATTGGCAGGATGATGGCGATAGTGCTGGACGGGGAGTGCATGATGGCGGCCAGGATAGAGGGGGAGTTCGGCGCGGAGGGCCAGATCACGGGGAGGTACACGCTGGAGGAGGCGGAGCGGATCGCGCTGTTGTTGAAGATCGGCGCGCTGCCGGTGTCGTTCCACATTGCGGATGAGCGCGTGGTTGAGGCGGGGAGGATTTGGTAGGGGGGAGAGATTTGGGTTGAGTGAGGTCGTAGGGGGGATGCGGAGGGGGATGTCTGCGTGATTTTGTGGGCTGGACTTCGTTTCCGTAGATAGGATTCCATTGGATTTCGGAGTGGAGATCACGGGGAGACTAGGTAACATCAGAACTTTTTATGGGCATTTTTGTCAATATTTATACGTAAGACGCTAAAGGAGCCGCGTCATCTGCCGATACCTAGTATGGAAGAACATACCAGGGGCTTGACATTACCGCAGCATGTGGTCATATTTGTGGGTAATGGTTCTCCCCAGGTGAACAAATGCTGTATTTGTAACGTTTACAAGTTTGTACGCGTCTAATTGGAGGCTCCAAGGTGAGCGTGAAACGGTGGCGCAAGAGAATATTTATCGGGCTGGTGACAATGTTAATCAGCTCGATATCGTTTTGTGCGGTAGCTCTTCCGGCTGTGATGGAGGGGTCTTCCAAACTGGAATCGATAAGCAGAGATGTAAACGAGATTAAAGCGGCTCTATCCGGCGATTCGATAGTTAAGCCGTTTCAGGATAGGTTGGACGCAATAGACAAAAGGATTGAGAAGGCTGAGAAGGAAACCCTTAGTATTAAAGAGCGCCTTAACAAGTAATCAAGTACAGGCTTATTTATTTCTTGACAATTCCCCACCTGCCGTTTATAAGTTTGCTAATTCACTGCAGGCAAAAGAGTAATTTTTACAGGGTTCGGGCGTAATTTTCATTCCGGGGGTAGGAATAATGGCTGCTGATGGTTTTATGTCAAGTATTTTGCAAGGTGCTCTTGGTGGCGGTGGGGGGGTAATCGTAGGTGTAGCAGTGATATATCTATTGTTCGGTTCGACCCTTGCCAGCGTTGATCAGTTGGAAAAGGATATTGATGACATCAAATCAATGATAAGCAGCGAGCAGCTGGTTAAGGGTAGTATATTAAAAGCTAACCTTGAAACCATCAATACGAGGATTGACGCTATAGAGAAGAGACTGGAAGCCATGGAGAAGGTGCTGAACGAGATTAGGGATAAAATCTGAATTATTCGCTCGATCATCTGCATATTTAAGCCAAGGCGATGTGCCTTGGCTTCTTCTGTTTGTGATGAGGTAAATCACTGTTGTGGATGGACAGCCTGCGTTGTGTTCATAAGAGGAATTGGTCGTAAAAAACCATCCATATTGTCACAGTTTGGGGGCGGGGGAGTTACAATCGGTTAGATAGAGATGGCCGGGGAGTCCCGGCTTTTTTGCTATGTGTTGAAGCTGAGCAGGAGGAAAAGGTGAATTTCACGGACACATCGACGCTGACGAAGACTGTGAGGGAGATGTACAACCAGACTGCGCTGTTCGCGTTCCAGCCGCAGAAGCAGTTCTTGGGTGTGGCGCAGGAGCGGGAGACGGAGGTGGCGGGGGCGAAGAGCGTGGTGTTCACGATCTACGGTTCGCTGGCGGCGGCGACGGGCGAGCTGGGCGAGACGTCGGACGCGGGAGGGGTGACGCCGGCGGTGACGCAGAAGGAGGTGTCGCTGAAGGAGTACGGCAATTTCATCATGTCGTCGGAGAAGCTGCGCAAGACTTCGTTCGGGGCGCCGGAGCGTGAGCAGTCGACGCTGATGGGCTTCAACGCGGGCGAGAGCATGGACCTGCTGGCGCGTGAGGCGTTGGACGCGCAGACGGGTGCGACGTGGGTCGGCTACGCGGGGGAGGCTGCGGAGACGGTGGAGTTGACGATCGGCGACGAGCTGACGGCTGCGGATTTCCGGCGGGCGCGTGCGAAGCTGGCTGCGGATAACGTGCCGCCTCTGGAGGGTGGCTACTACGTGGCGGTGGTGCACCCACACGTGCTGAAGGACCTGCTGGACGAGACGGGCGGGGGCGCGCTGCGGACGCCGGCGGAGTATTCGGGCCGGGTGGCGGTGATCCCGGGCGAGGTGGGCGTGTTCGAGGGATTCCGGATCGTGGAGTCGTCGAACGCGAGCATCCAGAGCAATGCGGGCGCGGGGACGACGACGTCGGCGGTGTCGGCGGATGTCTACACGACGTATTTCGTGGGCTCGCAGGCGCTGGGCTTCGCGCGGCACGCAGAGGTGCCGGTGCCGGACATCCGCGTGAAGGAGGCGAATCCGGACTCGGGCGACGTGCTGGGTCGGCTGTCGTCGATCGGCTGGTACGCGCTGTGCGGGATAGCTGCGCTGCGGGACGACTCGTGCTTTAAGCTGTTTTCGTCGGCGTCGTTGGCGGAGAACGGCTCGTAGGGGTTAGCGGCGATCACTCGCTTCAAATCTCTGCGTTGCGGCCGCTCTGCGCTCCTCGGAGTGACTTGCGCCACGCCTGCGTCGCTCATCGCAGCCGCGCCTTGACCTTTATCGCGATTGATCGCCGGTAGCCAAGATGCGAGGTTGTAGCGTTTGAGGTGAGAAGGATGGGGGCGTTATCCCATCGGTGGCGGGATGCGGGGGGGCGTGAAGGAATTCCTCGAATCGTTAATCAGAGAACCATTTCTGGTCCTCTATCGAAAAAAGACGGGTCGAATAAATTCGACCCCTACTATGGGTTGGCAGGTGATCACGCACGACGGGCTTGGGCGGCGTTTGTTTGAGTTTCCTTTTTTAACCTCCTCATAGCGGTCCCTCCGCTGGCCGACTGGGCGGGGCGAGGCGCCGAGAGGCGCCGGACCCCGCTCCGGTCACGAGGGGGAGAAGAAGAGTTTTGACAGGACAGTCCTTCGTGAGGCGGTGACCCTAAAGGACCACCCTACAAGGGTTTGCGAGGGGAGGTGATGGAGTTGGAATTGGATTCGGTGGCGGTGGCGGGGAGCGTGGCGGCGTTGGCGCGGAGGTTCGGTGTGCGGAGTGTGCTGCACGCGGGCGCGCGGACGGGTTTCCTGGGCGCGGTGCTGCGGCAGTCGATGGATTTCGGCGAGGGGAGGTTGACGCCGTGCGAGCGGCGGGCGCGGCTGACGGCGTTGGTGGAGTCGGGGGAGTCGCTGCCTTTCGGGTTTTGCTACG
>CBFCZO010000185.1:0-4631 GCA_965602675.1 uncultured bacterium
TAAACGGCAAGGGCGCCGAAAATCGTGAAGCCACTGAGTACATAGACAACTTCCTCGTAAACGACGACGGCGGCCGCAGCGGCAGCGGAACAAAGTACGTGGTTTTCAATCCGAAGGAGTTCCCAGCCGGCCACAAGGGCCTGGTGCTGAGTAACATGGAAGATCACTCGGATCCAGGCAAGCACAACGGCGTGCTAGTCCGCGACCAGATCTTCGAGCTCGTCTATTATCGCGACCGTGCAATCGTTCGCTCGCCGTTCCACAAGCTCTCCATCCTCGTCCCCGCATACAACGAAGCCAAATTCATCGGCGAGCTGATCAACCGCGTGCGCGCCGTCGACCTCAGCGATTACAACGTCGTCAAGGAAATCATCGTCATCAACGACGGTTCGAGCGACAACACCACCGAGATCGTCGCCAACTTCCCCGATGTCAGGCTGATCGAGCAGCCGCGCAACATGGGCAAGGGCGCGGCCATCGCAAGGGGCATCAAGGAGGCTACCGGCGACTACATAATCGTCCAGGACGCCGACCTGGAGTACGATCCCAACGACATCCGTCACCTGCTTCACGCCGTCTTCGAGCTCGGCTTCAACGTCGTCTATGGCAGCCGAGGCCTGCGCAAGGGCACCATCCTGCCGCGCCTCAAGAAAACCTACGAGGAGCACCCGCGCCAGTACCTCAGCAGCCTCATCGCAGGGCACCTGATCAACTTCTGGGCCTTCCTGCTATACGGCAGATACCTCACCGATACGCTCACCGGCTACAAGTTGTTCAAGGCAGACGTTATCAAGCCACTCAAGATAAAAACCAAGGGCTTCGAGACGGATCACGAGTTGACCGCAAAAGTTATCAAGATGGGTGAGAACATCTACGAAGTGCCGATCTCCTACATCCCAAGGACGCGCGAGGAAGGCAAGAAAATCAGCTGGAAGGACGGCTTCAAGGCGATCTGGACATTCCTCCGCTTCAGATTCACCAACTGAACCTGATCCCGGCCCGCCCGGCCGGATTCCCACCTCTCCGGCTCCCTACTCCGGCGGCTGTGTCGTCTTGCCCATCAGAAATGGCAGCGCCCTGTCGGTCTCGCGCTTGACCACCACCGAGAGCAACAGCAATCCGATGAGGTTGGGGATCGCCATCAGCGCGTTCATCACGTCGCTGAATGCCCACACCAGGTCGAGCGCGTTGATCGCGCCGTACCAGACCATGACGCAGAACAGCATGCGGTAGGGCAGGATCGCCCAGCGGCCCAGCAGGTATTCGATGCTCTTCTCACCGTAGTAGCTCCAACCGAGTAGTGTTGAATAGGCGAAGAACACCAGCCCGAAAGCGACAATCTCATCACCCAGGCCGAACGGCGTGAGCGAGGCAAAGGCCTGCGTTGTCAGCTCGGCGCCGTTGAGACCGCCCGACCACAATCCGCTGGCGATAATCACGAAACCGGTGACCGTGCAGACGACGATCGTGTCGATGAAGGTTTGTGTCATCGATACCAGCGCTTGCGTCGCGGGATATTTCGTCTTGGCCGCTGCGGCCGCTATGCCCGCGCTGCCAAGGCCGCTTTCGTTGCTGAACACGCCCTTGGAGACACCCTGTTGAACTACCTTCATGATCACGGCCCCGGCGAATCCGCCTACCGCCGCCGAGCCGGTGAACGCCGAGGCGAACACCATCCCGAATACCTCGGGAACCAGGTTGAAGTTTGCGATAAGAATAAACAGGCCGGCGCCGAAGTAGCCGACGATCATGATCGGCACAATAGTGGAGGTAACGCGGGCGATGCTCTTGATTCCGCCCAGGATCACCAGCCCTGTGAGGATCGCCAGCACGCCGCCGACAATGAAATTGAACACGAATTCCCCGGTCACCGTCGGGCCGAACCAACCGGCTACCGTGCTGAGGAACCCGCTCACTTCAGGGATCCGGCCGATCGTCACCTCCAGCCCGTCGCTTACTGAGTTGGCCTGGACCATGTTGCCGATGCCGAAAGAGGCAACCACCGCGAACAGCGCATACAGCCAGCCGAGCCACGGCTGCTTCAAACCGTCGCGCAGGTAATACATCGGCCCCCCGCGGGGATTCCCGTTCTCGTCGAACTCCCTGTATTTGCAGGAGAGAATCGCCTCTGAATACTTCGTGGCCATGCCCACCAGGCCGGTGATCCACATCCAGAACAGCGCGCCGGGGCCGCCTACGGCTATCGCCACCGCCACGCCGGCGATGTTACCGGTGCCCACTGTGGCAGCCAGCGCGGTCATCAGCGCCTGGAAATGGGAAATCGAACCCTCGGCGTCGCCCTCCTCCTTGCGCTTGATCAATGCCAGATACAGCGCACGCGGCAGCGTTCGGAACTGCAAACCCTTGAGCAGGAAGCTCAGATACAGGCCGGTGCAAACCAGTAGCACCAGCATGATCGGACCCCATACCCAATCCTGAGCGATGGTCAGCCATTCGAGAAGCATTGCGTGGAATTCAGCCATTGATATTCTCCCCTGAGAACTCAGCTGGTCCTGGTATCAAGGCACCTCTCCCTGACCTTGTCGGCGAATCTGATGCATGCTTCATGCGAGAGGCTGTCATAATCGGTGAAATCTTTGCCGGCTTCCTTGGCCTTTTTTTTCATAATCAGCCTGAGGAAAAAATTCAACTGCCCCATCTTCAACCTGCCTCCAAGACCGGCTCGGATGCGCGCGCGGGCAAGGAATTCTTCCGAAAAGGCCGAACGGAAGTCTGCCTCGATGCCCTCCCCCTCTTCAAGATGGCTTATGAAAAGGCAGATGTCCTTATCCGCCAGCTCGTCTCCGCGATTTTCAATGAATTTCTTGAGTGGACCATAGACGTTGCCTGCGAATATGCCGCTGCCGAGCACCAAAACCTTATATGGTTGAAGGTCCACTTCAGGATTCTTTTTCAGATCGACGAGATCGCAAAAATCCCCGAGTTCCTCGGCGATCCATTCTGCTGCTTGCCGAGCCGAGCCGCGCTTGCTGGCGTAAGCTACGAGTACCCGCTTCTCAGTCATTTCCCCTCCCGAATTAAAGGGTTCAAACCCGATCAAAGGGAAAAACCGCCGGCTACTCCAGGTCGAATATCCGCGTGCTGAAGTAGCGCTCGCCGCGGTCGCCGAAGATCACCACCAGGTTCCCGCTCTCCATCCGCGCGGCTATCTCCTGCGCCGCCCCGAGAACCGCACCGGAGCTGATCCCGGCGATCATCCCTTCCCGCGTGGCTATCTCCTTGGTGATCCGGTAAGCCTCTTCTTCCGGCGCGCCGAGCGTCTCGTCCAACAGGCTCCGGTCGTAGATCGGCGGCTGGTAAGCCTCCGAGCTGTGCTTCAGCCCGTCGATCTTGGCACGCGGGTTGTCGCCCGGCTCGACGGCATAGATCTTCGCGCCGACGCCGTGATCCTTGAAGTACTTCGCCACGCCCATCAGGCAGCCGCCCGTGCCGTAGCCGGCCACGAAGCCGTCTATATTTCCATCGAGCTGCTCGGCGATTTCCCTCCCGGTGCCGTAATAATGCGCCCAGACATTATCCTCGTTCTCGTTCTGATCGATGTAGAAATACTTGTCGGGCTCAGCAGCGATCAGTTCCTTGGCGGCGTAAATATGGCTGTCGGGATCGTCCTTTGTAGTCAGAACCAGGTCGGCGCCCCAGAAGCGCAGCATTTTGCGCCGCTCGATCGTCTTGTCCTCCAGCATGAACAGTTTGAGCTTGTAGCCCCTGACTGCCGCCACCATCCCCAGTGCGATGCCGGTGTTGCCGCTCGTCGCCTCGATGATCGTCATCCCAGGCCGCAGATCGCCGCGCTTCTCCGCCTCCTCGATCATGTAGAGAGCGATCCTGTCCTTGAGAGAGCCCGTGGGATTGGCAAGCTCCAGCTTCGCCCAGATTTCCACCTTCGGATTGGGGCTCGAGCGCTTCAACCGCACTAGAGGCGTGTTTCCTACCTGAGAAAGGATACCTTTCGTCGTTGTCACTTCATTCTCCGCTTTTCTATGCCGTCGCTCCGTTTTGGCGCCCCCCGCCGACAAAGCATACGGCTCGCCCCGCAATCTTTCAATAGGTACGGCAAATGTTATAAGATGTTCTTCAAGATCGCCGCGGAGGGAACCGATGCCCAGCAAGTTCGAGACGATCATCGACGTCAGGCCCAGCGATATCGATGGCAACCGCCACGTCCACAACACCGTCTACTTCGACTACGTGCTCGTCGCCCGTTACGACCAGATGGCCCGCTGCTACAAGGTGCCGATGTCGGAATTCGAAAAGCACGGCTGGGGCTGGATTGTCCGCGCCGCCGAAATCGAACACAAGCGACCGCTCCTGCTCGGCGACGTCGCTCGCGTGCGTACCTGGGTCGAGGGCATCGGCGACGCCGGCCGCGGCAAGCGCGCTCGCTCACTCTGTACCATCAGATTCGAAATCGAAAACGCCGCCACCGGCAAACTCGCCGCCAAAGGGCGGATCAATTACGTCATGGTCGACGCCAAAACAGGCAAACCCATCGAAATTCCGGACTTCATCATCGAGAAATATTCGATCTGATCAGATCCCTCTCCGCCTCTGCTCCCGTGTAGTGGTTTCCGCCCTATCCCGCCGTCTGGCGAAATAAAAGGGGGCGCCGC
>CBFCZO010000186.1:0-4578 GCA_965602675.1 uncultured bacterium
GCTGCTGCTGTTGATTTTGTTCGCTCTGCTCGCCTTCGCCCTGCTGCTGCTGTTGTTGTTCGTTCTGCTCGCCTTCGCCTTGCTGCTGTTGTTTGTTCTGCTCACCTTCGCCCTGTTGTTGCTGCTGGTTTTCTCCCTGCTGCTGATCCTGATCCTGATCCTGCTGCCCCTCGCCCTGCTGTTGCTGTTGTTGCTGGAGTTTTTCGAGGAGTTTGTTGGCGTATTCGAGGTTGTTTCGCGCGGGGGTGTCGCCGGGTGAGTCGAGCAGGGAGCGGCGCAGCCAGTTGACGGCCTGCATCAGCTCGGGGGCGCGGGAGTCGAGGTTGCCCGCGCGGTCGGCCTCGTCGGCGAGAGCGAGGAATGCGGTGCCGAGGTTATAAGCGGCTCTTGCGCGGACAGCGGGGCGGAGGTCGAGCGTCTCGAAGTCGGCTCCGAGCTTTGCGAGCGCGCGCTGGAGGTCTCCGGCTGCGGTGAGGCCGGTGAGGCCGTTGTAGCGGGCGAGGAGGTCCTGGGAGTCGAGATCCTCGGCCCTGGCGAATTGATTGACTGCCTCGGCGTAGAGGCCCTTGCCGAAGAGTTCGACTCCACGGGCGAAGGGATCGTCGGTGCTCTCGTCGGCCGCGAGGAGGAACAGGAGCGCGAGTGGGATAATGAATTTTCTCATTTCCTGATCCTCCGCCTAGAGCCGATGGCCATCTCGACGAAGAGGAAGAGCACGCCGAAAGCCAGTGGGTACTGATAGATATCGTTAAGCATCGTCTTGAACCTCGAGGCGAATTCCTTCTGCCCCATGCGGGAGATTCTATCGTAGAGGCGCTCGAGGACATCTTCCTCGCCGCTGTAATAATAATACGATCCGCCGCCGCGTTCTGCGATTCGTTGCAGCAGGGTTGCGTTGAGCCTGCTCATGACGGTCTTGCCGTCGCGCTTCTTGTAGTCGACTGGTTTGCCGTCGACGACGGTCTCGGGCACGGGCTTGCCGGCGGTTGTGCCGATGCCGAGGGTGTAGATGATGACGCCGTCGTCATGGGCGAGGCGGGCCTGCTCGAGCGCGTCGCGGTCGTGGGTCTCGCCGTCGGTGATGATGACGAGGACTTTATGCTTGACTGAGCGTTTCTCGAAGCTCTCGCGGGCGAGCTTGATGGCCTGGCCGATGGCGGTGCCGGGTATGGGGAGCGCGTCGGTGTCGAGGGTTTCGAGCGTGATGCGGAAGCCGTGTGAGCGGTCGGTGAGTGGGTGGATGAGGACTGCTTCGCCGGCGAAGGCGATGAGGCCGATGCGGTCTCCGGCGAGCTTGTCGAGGATGGTGTCGATGCTGTAGATGGCGTGGCGCAGGCGGGAGGGGGCGATGTCCTGGACGTCCATGCTTTTGGAGATGTCGAGTGCGATGAGCAGGTCGACGCCGCTGCGCTGTACGGGAACGGGCTTGATGCCGAACTTGGGCAGTGCGGCGGCGAGGACGAGGAAGAAGACGGCCGCGGCCAGGGCCACCGCCTTGAGGAAGAAGCGCAGTGGGCTGAAGCTGCGGGCGAGGCGGTCGAGGGCGTGCTCATTTGCGAAGCGGTTCATCCGCCTGCGGCGGAGGAAGTAGAGCAGGACCGCGACCGCGAGGACTGCCGGGGCGAGTAGTAGTGCCCAGAGGAAAGCCGGTGCGCCGAATTGGAGATCGCCGAGCATCAGGGAATCACCCCCAGTCTTGTCCAGCGCAGTAGTTGCGCGAGGGCCATGGAGATCAAGGCGCCGTAGAGGAACCATTGGAAGTGCTCGGTCTCGACGGGGTAGCGGTAGATTTTGACGTTGACCTCGGTCTTCTCGAGCTTGTTGATCTCCTCGTAAATGAGGCTTAGCGCGCGGGGATCGGTGGCGCGCCGGTATACGCCGCCAGTGTCGGCGGCGATGCGGCGGAGCAGGTTCTCATCGAGTCCTATTTCGAACGAGCGGCCGAAGTAGGGCGGCTTGTTGGGGAAGGGGACGACGCCCTCGCTGCCGATGCCGACGGTGTAGATGCGGACATCGCGGTCGTGGGCGATTGCGGCGGCGTCGAGGGGGAGGACTTCGCCGCGGTTGTTAACGCCGTCGGTGAGGAGGATGATGACCCTGCTTCTGGCCTTGGAGCCCTCGAGCCGGTTGAGTGCGGTGGAGATGGCTGTGCCGATGGCGGTGCCGTCCTCGAGCAGGTCGAAGTCGAGGGCCTGGATCTGCTGCTGGAGGTAATCCTTGTTAGTGGTGAGTGGGCAGACTGTGGCGGCGAGGCCTGCGAATGCGACGAGGCCGATCTGGTCCCAATTGCGACTCTTGATGAATTCGCTGACGACCTGCTTTGCGACGTGTAGGCGGTTGCGCGGCTGGAAGTCGAGGGCCTCCATCGAGCCGGAGATGTCGGTGACGAGCATGATGTCGGCGCCGTAAGCGAGGACCTCCTCGAGCTGTTCGTAGCGGACGGTCTGGGGCCGTGCGAGGGCGACGATGAGTGCGGCGAGTGCTAGCCAGCCGAGGAGGTGGGGGAGGTGGCGGATGCGGACCCAGGGCGATGGTTTGACGCGGCGTGCGTCGTTGATGGTGGTGAAGCGAATGGAGGCGCCGCGGCCCCCTCTGCGTTGGCGGAAAACATAGAGAGCGATGAGGAGGGCGAGGAGTGCCAGGAGCCAGAGGAACTCGGGCGTGGCGAGGCGCGTTCCCTCGGGCAGTCCCGGTGCGTTGAGGTCCATTAGGCGGCCCTACCGGATGCGGCTCCGGAGAGATCGTCACGGGTAAACATGACGATCTCGCGTGCGGCTTCCAACAGATCGATTCCCCTATCGACGGGCGGCTCGAGTTTGGCGAACTTAACCAGGTCGGAAGTGCGCATGAGAATCGGCATCTCCGGTATTGAGAAACCGCCCTGCTCGAGAGGTTCCGCGATTGCGGCGGTGAGCTCGGCGGTGGTCATTTCCAGAGCGGGGAGGCTGAAGCGCATGCCGAGGTAACGGCGGACGATTTCGGAGAGTGCCGTGTAGAACTGTTTGGTTTTGCCGTCTTCGAGCAGGCGGGAGGCGATGAGTTGATCGAGCTCCTTGAGGGCGCGCTGGGCGGGCGTGAGCTCCATGAGCTTGCGGAGGCGCCTGGGCGTGCGTTTGTTGAGGGCGATGACCGCCGCGCAACCTACGACGAGGGCAATCGCCCCGAGGATGACCCAGAACCAGAGCCATGATTGCTGCTCGACGGCTTCGCGCAGGAGGAGGCCCCTGAGATCGGCGATCTGTTGTGGTCCTTCCGCACCCTGGGCGATGCTGCGGACGCCGAGGCTGACGGCCGGGGTGTTGAGATTGATTTCGGTGCCGTCGTTCATGACGACCTTGACTGCGACGGGGGGGAAGAGCTTATCGCCGACGGTGAAGGGGACGACGGAGTAGGTGCGGCGGGAGACGAAAGCGCCGAGCAGGTCCTGCTTCTCTTCCTCGGCGGTGAGGCGAATGAGGAGGTCGGATGCGGCGAGCTTCTCGTCCTCCACATAGTCGTCATCGACGCTACCGGGGAGGGTGGCGATGCGGATGGTGTTGGCTCCGAAGGCGCGGACGGTGATCTCGAAGGTGACGGGATCGCCGACCGCGGCTTCGGCTGGGGAGAAACGGACGTCGACGGCCACGGGCCCGGTTGTGGCCAGAGCATAGAGCAGCAAGGCGGTGAGGAGGGTGCTCATCTTCTTCTGGCCCTCCTGCGGAAGAATTTGACCAGTTCATTCTCGTATTCGAGGTCGGTGCGGATGTCGAGGTTGTCGATGCCGTTGGCCTTGAAGAAGCGTGATAGGTCGGAAGCCTCGCGGCCGCGGAGGGATTCGTAGTCGCGTCGCCAGCGGCGGCTGGAGGTGTCGACGACTAGCTCTTCGCCGGTTTCGGGATCGCGCACGCGGACGAGGCCCATGGGCAGGAGGAGGTCTTCGCGTGGATCGAGGAGGCGGACTGCGACGAGGTCGTGCTTGCGGGCGAGTACCTGGACGGGCTTGCGGAAGTCGGAGTGGTCGGCGCCGGAGGGCAGGAAGTCGGAGATGAGGAAGACGACGCTCTTGCGTGCGTGGGTGCGGCTGACGTATTCGGCTGCGGCGGCGATGTCGGAGCGCCGGCGTCGGGGATCGAAGAAGAGGACCTCGCGGACGATGCGGAGAGCGTGGGTGCGGCCCTTGCGCGGGGGCAGGTGGAGCTCGATGTCGTCGGTGAAGATGACGAGTCCGACGCGGTCGTTGTTCTTGATGGCTGAGAAGGCGAGGAGTGCGCAGAGCTCGGCGGCGCGCTCGTTCTTGAATTCTTCAACGGTGCCGAAGTCCATGGATGCGCTGGCGTCGACGACGAGCATGACTGTGAGCTCGCGCTCCTCGACGAATTGCTTGGTGTAGGGGCGTCCCATGCGGGAGGTGACGTTCCAGTCGATGGAGCGGATGTCGTCGCCGGGGGCGTATTCCCGCACCTCGTCGAACTCCATGCCGCGGCCCTTGAAGACGGAGTGGTACTGTCCGGCGAAGGTCTCGTTGACGACCTTGCGTGTGGTGATTTCGATGCGCCGGATGGTGCGGCGGATCTTGCGGAGTTTGTCCTTGGGGATCAT
>CBFCZO010000187.1:0-4524 GCA_965602675.1 uncultured bacterium
TTCGGATTCCGTTGCTTCGATCCCAGTCCATCGGCGGTACGCGCCCACCTTAGCGACCGCGATTCTTTGGCGGGCGACGACTGGATCGGAGTTGTGCTCGACACCTTCAACGACGAGCGCCGCGCGTACATGTTCCAATCCAACCCACTTGGCGTTCAAGCGGATTTGATTACTTCTGAAGACGACTACCTTAATTATAGTTGGGACGCGATCTATGATTCCGCCGGGAGAATCACAGATCTTGGCTACTCGGTGGAGATGGCCATACCCTACTCCTCCCTCCGCTTCCAGCGAGAGAGCGGCGACCAGGTATGGGGATTTGACGTCGTACGCATGTATCCGCGGAACAAAGAAGTCTCTATTGGCCTTTTCCTGAGAGACAGGCGCAACAACTGTTACCTCTGCCAGGCGATAAAAATTCAGGGTTTCGACGGAGCAAATCCCGGGCGTAACATCGAGATCAATCCGACCGTCACCGCGGTGCGAACCGACGAGCGCAGCGATTTCCCCATCGGCGATTTCGAGAAAGCCCATCAGGAAGCCGAGGCAGGCGTCACGGCACGCTGGGGAATCACCTCCAACCTCACCTTCAGCGGAACCGCTAATCCGGATTTCAACCAGATCGAGGCAGATTCTCTGCAACTCGACATAAATCAGCCGTTCGCCCTCTATTATGGGGAAAAACGGCCATTCTTCACCGAAGGCGCGGAATACTTCCGGACGAGGTTGCCTGTGGTGCACACCCGCACCATGAGAGATCCCGCCTGGGGGCTGAAATTTGCGGGAAAGGAAGGCGCCAACGCCTTGGGAGTATATATCGTCAACGACGAGGTCACAAACCTTCTCCTCCCCGGCCCATTTGGCTCCCGCTCCACATCGCTTGGTAACTCAAACACTTCCTCGGTCTTTCGCTACTCCAGGGACATCTGGAACAACTCGAATTTCGGGATACTGCTTACCGACCGCGAAGGAGAAAACTATTTCAACCGCGTCTTCGGCGTCGACGGCAACATCAGGTTCAGCGAGCGGCAAAGGGTGTCTTACCAATTCCTGGGCTCGCTCACCTCCTATCCCGAGCATGTGGCCGCCCAATTCGATCAGCCGCAGGACGAGTTCTCCGATAGAGCGCTCAATCTTTACTACATCAACGAAACCAGGGACTACTTCATTTACCTCGATTACAAAGACGTTGGAGAAAACTTCAGGGCGGACCTTGGCTACATGACGCGCGTCGACTACCGACTGGCAGAACTCGGCACCGGATACACCTGGTGGTTCCCGACTGACTCATTCATCCACCGCTTCCAGATCAGGGGGTACGCAAACCAGATGACCCAGCAGAATGGCGATCTGATCTATCGCAGGCTCTCCGGTGCTCTGATCGTCGAGGGGCCGATGCAATCGTTGATTGCCGCATGGCCCAGTATGAAGCGCGCGGTATACCAAGGAATCGAGTTCGACCTAAAGGGCTGCGGTTTCGACTTCGGCATCATCCCCACAGGTAGCATTTCTCTCAGCCTCGAGGCCGGATTTGGCGATGCCATCGACTATTCGCACGCCAGGGCCGGCGATGAGATCTCCTTCTATCCCAACCTCTCGATTAAACTGGGGCGCAGCCTCAGAGCAAACCTGAGCTACGGCCTCAATCGGCTGAACGTCGACGGCGGACGCCTCTTCCTCGCCAACTACCTCGACACAACCCTGATCTACCAGTTCAACCGCAGAACCTTCATCCGAGCCATCTTCCAGTTCTCCGACATCCGCAGGAATCTCGATCTCTACGCATTCGACGTCGATCGCCACAGCGAGGATTTCTTCACCCAACTACTCTTCTCCTACAAGATCAATCCGCGCACGGTCCTCTTCCTCGGCTACAGCGACAACTACTTCGGCAACCAGGATTACGGCCTCACCCAAGCCGACCGCACCTTCTTCGTCAAGCTCGGCTACGCGTGGGTGCTTTAGAGATGGGAGCCCGCACAACCTTCCGTGGCACGGGGGCAGGGTTCCCTAAATGGCGGCGGGGGCGGCATTGTGTTGACTTCGGCAGAGCGAACCGCCCCCGCCCCGTTACACACTGATTATCGGAGGTAATACCATGGTTCTCAGATGCGCCTGGTTGACCGTCATTCTGATCAACCTAGTCCTGCCGTCATCGGCTGGTGCTCAAGACGACTTGCCTCTCAAAGTTGACCGACTCAGCGAGAAGGTTCTGACAATCTCTTCGATGACGGGCAACTCGAGGGTCCTCGCGCTCGCCACACAAAAGGGTCTGGTGATGATCGAATCGCTGTGGTCACAGGGTATCGCTCGCGAAGTGAGAGAGATCGTCTCCCGGGAGTTCGGGCGTAACGATTTCGCCTACCTGATCCTGACCGGGGATCGCGAGATGGCTACCGGCGGGGCTATGGCATTCAGCGACGTGCCGATAATCTCTCACGTCCTCTGCAGAGATTCACTTGCTGAACGACGCGGCAGGTTAAACGAACTACTCACCGATCGCGCTGCGGAGTTCCGTGGCCGAGTCGAGCGGACAACAAACGCCCTCAAGGATATGGATCCCGAATCAAAAGAGGCGGAGTTTGACCGGCAGTGGGTGACCTTCTGCCGGCGAGTCGCTGAAGACCTCTCAGCCGGTTACCAGATCGAGCTGCCGACGATCGTTTTCAACGATAGGCTCTCCCTCGACATGGGTGATCTGACGCTTGAAATCATATATTTCGGACCGGCTTCGAATGAGGGAGAGCTCTTTGTTCTGGTGCGCGAAGAGGGCCTGGTTTGGCTCGGAGACGTTTTCCATGCAGGTCATCTCCTGCCTCGTAAAGCCCAATCAGCCTTGCCGGATTTGCCGCGCTGGCTGTCAGTCTTTGACTATATTCTGAGCGACAAAGAAGATATTAAACACGTCGTACGGGCCAATTCACAAGTAACATGGACACCTGAGCGCCTCCGCGCCCAGCGCGATTTCATACAAGAGATCAACGAAAAAGTGATCTCCGCGGATGCCCAAGGCCTGAGCCTCGAGCAGACCCTCGAGAGCCTTACCATTGATAGAGCCTTTCCCTACACAAAAGAATGGGAGGATTACAGCGAAATACTGGACAACGATCTCCGCGGAATAATTGCGTGGATCTGGCGGACTATGAACGATTCGGCAGCCGGCGAAACCGAACGCGTCTTGAGGACTGAAGGCACCTCGGCGGCTATCAATAGGTTTCATCAGATTAAAAGCAGCAGCGATTTCTATCTCTTCGAAAGCGAATTCAACTCCCTGGGCTACAAACTCCTAGGGGAAGAAAGAATCGATGACGCGCTTGCCGTCTTCAAGCTGGTCGTCGAAACCTGGCCCGACTCCTGGAACGCCTACGACAGCCTCGCCGAGGCCTGCCTCAATAATGGCCAAGAAGAATTGGCGAAAGAGTACTACCTGAAATCGCTCGAACTGAATCCCGAAAACGAAAACGCCAAAACAATCCTCAAACAGCTCGAGGAGAAATGATCCATCGCAGAAGACGGTTGGCTTTGTACCAGGCACACCGCACGACGTTTAAATCAATCTGAGGAGGTAACCATGCGATGCATTTGGTTGATTCTTATTCTGACTCTTGTCTGCAGTTGCACGACGCAATCGCAGGAAAAAGCCGATGATTCAAAGTTCCCGGAGCTCACCGGCCCCTACCTCGGCCAGGGACCTCCCGGCCTCGAGCCGAAAATCTTCGCCCCGGGCATCGTCTCCAGCAAAGACCGCATGGAGCACGCGTCGATCACGGTCTCCCCTAATTTGAGTGAAATCTACTGGGGTTCCTACGGCAAAGGCATTCTCTTCTCGAGGCTTGAGAACGGCCGTTGGACCGCGCCGCGCCTGGCGGAATTCGCCGTGGCAAACGACTCCGAGCCGATGTTCTCGCGCGACAACAGGAGGCTTTTCTTCCTCTCCAGTCGACCGCTCGCGGGACGCTCCGGACAGGATGAGAATATCTGGCACGTCGACAGGACAGGCAAGGGCTGGTCCGAACCGCTTTCCCTCGGCATGGTCATCAACGGCGAAAATCTTCATTGGCAGATCTCGATCGCGGATGATGGTACCATCTATTTTGCTTCCAACAGGCCGGGAACCTTGGGAAATGACGATATCTTCATTTCCAGCTTGGTCGACGGCCGCTACATGAAACCCGGGAACGCCGGCGAAGCGATTAATTCAGGGAATCATGAGACCTGCCCCTTCATCGCATACGATAACGGCTACCTCCTCTTCGCTGCTCTCGACAGGCCGGACGGGCACGGCGGCCTCGACATCTATATCAGCTTCCGGCGCGAGGACGGCTCCTGGTCAAAGGCGGTTAATCTTGGTCCACCGGTCAATACCGGCACACAAGAAACCGCCCCTTATATCTCGCCGGACGGCAAGTACCTTTTCTTTCACTCTCACGGCACCGGCGACGGCGACGTCTACTGGGTCAGCGCCGAGATCATTGAAAAACTCAGGCCTTGAAGAGCCCTGCTGAAGACAGGGAACGGCATCGA
>CBFCZO010000188.1:0-4478 GCA_965602675.1 uncultured bacterium
GCTCGCGAGCGGTCGCGTACTTCGTCGGGGGCGATGCGCTCGGGCTGCTCGCCGAAGAGGGGGAGTGCGGAAGCGCCGACGGCAACGGAGCCGGCGCGGATGTAGGCGGCGACGTCGCCGGGATCGAGCCCTCCGACGGGCATGAGCCGGAGGAAGGGCATGGGGCGCAGGAGGTAGCGGATGTATTCCGGTCCGCCGACCGACTTGACTGGGTAGACCTTGACGAGGTCGACGCCCGCGAGGTAGGCCTCCATGACTTCGGTGGGAGTGAGGCCGCCGGCGGCGACGAAGATGCCGTTGTCGCGGCAGTAATCGATGATTCCGCGGTCGGTGTGGGGGCAGTCGATGAACCTGGCTCCGCGCGAGATCATCTCGGTGGTCTCGCCCATGGTGGTCACTGAGCCTGCGCCGAAGATGGCCCCGTCGCCGTGGTGGGCGGCGAGTTTTTCGAGAATGGCCGGCGCGTCGGGGATGGTCATGGTGACCTCGAGCAGGCGGATGCCGCCCTCGAGGACTGCCTCGGCGTAGTCAAGCATCCGGGCCGGGTTGTTGCCGCGCAGGACGGAGAAGACACGTTGTTGTGCGACGGCGGCGGCGACTTTCTCGGCGTTGGTTTTATCTGCCATGTTCTACTCCCCTTTGCGGACCAGCGAGTGGCGCCCCAGCAGCAGACCCCAGACGGCTGCGGCGGCGAAGGCGCCCGCGATTATCAGCATGCCCGGCTCGCGCGCGCCGAGGGTGGTGTTGAGCCAGCCGACGAGGACGGGCCCGATCACATTCCCAAGATTTGAGCATGTAAGTATAACTCCGAATGCGACTCCGAGTCTCGCGGGCCGGACAACCTGGCCGGGGATGGCATAGACGGCGACGGGGAGGAAGCCTGCGAGGATGCCGGCGAAGAGGACGAGCGGTGCCGGGGGCAACTGCGTCAGGAGGCCGAAGAGGCAGGCGGAGACGAAAATGGCGGGGAAGATGATGTATGAGCGAATCTTTGCGAAGCGGTCGATGAGCCAGCCGGCGAGCAGGGAGCCGGGGACAGCGGTCCACATGATGAGGCCGATGGTGAAGCTGGCCGAGCCGTAGTCGATACCGCGTGAGCTGAGGAATTCGGCTCCGAAGGTGAAGAGCGAGGCGGTGGAGAGGGTGAAGCAGAACCATGCGAGCGCGGCGAACCAGAGATCTTTGGGGAAGGAGACGAGGCGGCGGAAGGTGCGCGCAACGGCACCTTCTTCGCCGGCGACCGGGGCCGACTGTGGAGCCTCACTTTCAAGGCCGTCGGGATCTCTGGGGGCCCAGAGGATGAAGGCGAGGACGGTGAGGGCGACGAAGGCGTTGAGGAGGAGAGTCGTGCCCTGCCAGCCGAGGGTTTGTCCGAGGGTAAAAAAGGTGCTGAAGGCGACGATGGCTGCCAGCGGCCAGGCGGTGTGGAGAATGCTCATGGCCAGTCCGCGCTGTCGGTGTCGGAACCAGAGGGTGATCATCTTGCCCGCGACGAGGTTGATGAGGATGCATCCGACGCCGAGGATGAAGCGTCCGGCCATCATGAGCGCGTAGTTTATGCCGAAGTTGAAGATTAGGCTGCCGGAGAGGATGAGGACAGCGGAGACGACGCCAGTGCGGCGGGTGTCCCAGCGGTCGAGCGCGGCCCCTCCGACGAGGGCGAAGAGGACTGCGGGGATGGCATACATGCCCTGTAGCCAGCCGATGGAGAGGTCGTCGAGGTGGAAGCCGGCTTTGAGCTGCGGGATGAGGGGCGGTAGCAGGAAGAAGAGGAATCCCGAGCTGATGAACAGCAGATAGTTGGTGAGCAGCGCGAGCCAGCGCCGCGGATCGGAACTCATATTCCCTCCCTCCAAGAGTGGGAATCATCCTAACACGAGGGAGTTGGATTTTGTTGTGCGAAAGGTCCGGATTATTTGTTAATTCGAGTTCGGGCGAACCCAATGCAGCGAGAACTTCAAGCTTCTGTTGAGTTTTGAATTCCAAGGAATCAGGTTGTTTTTTTGCAGCCTTCCCAACACGATGGCAGGTGAAATACCCTGAGCGTCGGCGAAACTTCTAATTGAGTTTTCAGAAAAACTCCCGCGAGCGACGAAACGGCTGTATTCTTTCTTCGGAATCAGCAGGTTTGCCGCGAATTTATTGGCTTCGTCTTCCTCTTTTGAGGTCGTTTCTTCTTCGTTTTCCAGATAAATCACCTTTTTTTTATGCAGTAAGAGGTGTGCAGCTTCGTGGAAGAAGGTGAACCACAAGATGTCGTTTTTCCTGTACCTGAAGCTGAGTTGAATCAAAGCCCTGGAGGTTTCCAGCCACCTTGCAACGCCGCTAATCTTCGAGCCGGGCGTTTGGGGAACGAAAATGACGGCGACACCGCATGCCGCACATTCTCTTTGCAGTTCAGGGATGAAATTAGCAGGTTCCGCATTTGTCATGGGCCTGATTGACATAAGGGTTTTCCTGAAACGCGCCTCGTCGTACGGCTTGCATTCGAGATTGAGAGCTTCAATCTCACCTCTCCTAAGCCAAGTTGAAAGCGCGTATTTGTTACTGTCGTGAGCCTTCCTGTACATCGCTTCCGTATTAGCCCAGACAACATCCCAATCCCGAGGGGATGCGACGCCAAAGAAGGACAAAAGTGCTTTGAGTTGTTCAAGATCGTTGTTTGTTTTATTTATCCACGCGTTTTCGATCATAAAGCCAATCGGGAAATTTTGCATCCATTTTGTGAATTTGCTCAGTTTCATGTTTTCGTGGATTCTTGCTTCGCGAGCCTGAAACATGCATTGCAGGTTCATCCAGATGTGAGCGCTTGTTTGTAGCGCCGTTTCGAGCTTGACTGACATTTCGGGTGAGATCGGGGCTTTTGCGTTGATAATTTCGCTGATGTGTTTTTCGCTCGCACCCACTCTCTCGGCTAGCTCTTTCTGTGAGATGCCCCGCACCTCCAATTCGTCTTTCAGTATCTCGCCGGGGTGGACTGCGTAGTCTGGCGAGAAAGCGCTTTTATGTTGATTAATCATGGTAATCCACTATCCCCACGATGGTTATCCGTCGAATTTTGTTCCAATCGACTCTTCCGTCACTCCTGGTGGGAACAGGATCGTGGTCCGGCACGAGGAGCAGCCTGTTCCCCTCTTTGATGCTGACGGCGAATTGCCCCACCCGTTCTCTCTTGAGCTCGTGAATCCTGACGGATTTCCACTGGCGCAACTCAAACAGGTTATCGACGGCGCGAAGCAAGGCCATGATCTTCATTACTGCTTTAGCAACCTTAGCTCCGAAGGTCCGCCTGAGATCCTTCTCGCTCTCCAACAGTTTCCTGGTTCTCTTGTTGTCAAATGAGATTTCCATAAGGTAGGATCAATTTCCTTTACCTAATAGGTTAATGATTTATTGCTAGAATGTCAACCTTGATTCCTCGCGCAGACGTTAAGTCCATGAGTTTTATAAGGACGGGTAGCAGGTTCATCACTCGTGATATCAGGGGGAGTGGCTGTTGATTAGCAGCTTGATAGATCAAGTGATGTGGTTTACCTTACTTGGCGTGCTGATCCGGGAATCCGGTGCGAAGCCGGAGCTGCCCCGCAGCTGTAAGCGGCGACGAAGTCCCCGAAGATGCCACTGCCCCGGAGGGGGGCGGGAAGGCGGGGATGGAGGACGACCCGCGAGCCAGAATACCGGGCGCACGCGGCGCTGCTGTGAAGCAGTCGCCATAGTGGTCTTGACCCCTTCGAGGGCGAGGGCGGGACCGGCCCAGCGATTCTCTCACGCCGATTCCTTCCCCGTCCGCGGATAGCTCCGGAGCAGGCGATGCGCAGGTGGAGCGCTCTCGCGGTACTGTCATTTGTGGTGTTTGCGTTGGGAGGGTGCACCTCAGCGGAGCCGCTGCGGGTGGAGGCGGGGGAGGCGCAGCGCGAGTTGCACGGCGTGCTGCTGCGCTTCGAGGCGAGCGAGCCTCTGACGGAGGCCGAGCTTCTCGATTCCGAAGAGAACACGATCCAGAGAATAGCCATCCCCGGTCTGCGCTCCGGCGAGCTGTTTTTTCCATCGCCGGAGATTGAAGGCGAGCTGACGCTGGCGGTGCGTTCGGCAGGGGGCGGTTCGGCGCGGGTAACGTTGAGAGTTCCGGCGGTGAGGGAGGGCACAGTCGAGATCGGAGCCGCTTTCGCCGGGGGGAGCAGTGGGCCGATAGCGCTGCCTTCGGGCGCGGAGGGTTTCGAGCTTTACGTGGCGGTTTTCGGGAGGCACGGCAAGCCGCTGAGCTATCGCGTGGAGTTGTCGGCGGGGGGCGGCGTGAGGCTGGCGGCGGACGATTCGGCCGGGCGGGAAGAGGCGCGGGAAAATCTGGTACTGGAGGGCGATGTGAGGACGTATGTGCGCCCGGCGCGCCGTGGAATAAGGGTTTTCGCGGAAGATCCGCGGGTGGGGGGAGGCGTTGCCGAGGCGATGCTGAGAACGACGGCGAGGCTGAGTTTCGA
>CBFCZO010000189.1:0-4452 GCA_965602675.1 uncultured bacterium
GAAGGAGACGAAGTCGAGCTGGAGAAGCAAATCCTCAAGCTGCTCGAAGACTGAATATCACTTGTCTCAGCGATATTCCGAAGGGGCCGGAATCCGGCCCCTTTTATTGTGCTGCCCGCTCATGGAGAATTGGGGGGAATCAGATTTCGTATTAAGATGTGGAGGGAGCCGTGAGATGGATAGTGCAGATATAACGGCGCAGATGACGATCGAGGACATGATCGAGCGCTACCCGCAGGCATCGAGTTTCTTCCTGCGTTTCGGCATAAAGTGCTTCACCTGTTCGGGGATACTCTGGGGCACGATCGAGGAGACCCTGCGCCGCAAGGGCGTCGAGGACATCGAGGGCACGGTGGAAGAGCTGCGCCGTTACGTAGCCGAGCATGCCAAAGAGACCCTTAACGAGAGCGGGAGCTGCGAGATCGAAACTCCGTGAAGCTGGAATTTGTTCAAGGGCAAATAAGCAATGTAGCGGCGTGTGGAACGTATAAGCTCTAGCGGGACGCGCTTGACTACTGCTTTACACCGATAACCACTTATTTTGTCTTAAACAGCGACACACAGCGCAGCCCTCACAGTAACTTCTTTCCCATCTATAAATTGCGGCCATGTTAATAATTATTAATAAAAAATGTGCCAGTTTTAGTATCTTAAACGTTTAGTATGGTAGGGGGGAAGTACGATGCTGCCTGCCTCATTCAGCAGAAAGCTCTTGACTGTGATCGCTGGATTATTATTGTTGGCAGGCTGTGCAGAGCTGGATAATGAAGAGGGGCAGGGCGCAGTATTGCTGCCGGAGTTTAGTGTTGTTGACACGGGGGGACGTTTAATCAGAGATGATTCGTTCCGAAAAGACAAGGTAGTTATCTTTTTTCCCTGCGGCGAACCTGACCTGGACAACAAATTAATAGGATGGATCGCAGAATACGAGCAAAGAGAAGAATTCAAATTCTCAAAGATTTGCATTGCTCCTGGTTCTGAGATTACCCCGGAGGGTTGGACATGCATCCGGGATGTCGGCCTTAAAAAGGAATTCGGTGAAAGGTTCGGAAACAGATCGATACTGCTATTTAATGAAGGTGTCTTCTTTTCAAGCCTTTCGAGGCACACCGATAAAGTTAAGTTAATGGCGAGGCTTCATGTTTTAGCACGGGAATTTGAGAGTTTCGAGGATTACAGAATGACTAATTGGCCGCCAGATTATGTTGATACCGGAAAGCTGTTCAGTGAAGTAAGTACTGAAGCCGGACCGGGTCAAAGCGTTGTCATTCTCATAATCAACACTTCCGTTCAAGATTGCGGGGGTATGAATATCTATCAACACTTTGATTCTGTGGTTACCAACAATCTCAATTGTTTTGGCATCATTATCCTGGATGATAGCTTTGGAGAGACAGATGACTACCTGATCTCGAACAATATGGGATTGAGAGTGCCAGTGATTAAAGCATCTCCTGCTCTACTTGTAGATCTAAATGCACTCAAGGAAAAGAATTTCGGCGCGTCATCGAACCTCTTTTTTGCATTTGACAATGATGGCAATCTGTTAGATGCATCTTATATAAGATCCGATTGCACGCCGTTGACAGACTTTCTATGGAGAATGTGAATGCGAAACGTTCCATTCATGGTCATAGTTGTTTTTTTTATAACACTCTTCTGTCTCAACGGTTGCGGCAATTCCGAAAATGTGGAGGCGCAGGATCGTAAGCCCTTGATGGATGATCATCCCGAGTTCCGCTGGATTGCGGGAGATTGCCCGCATTCCGATCTCGAAAAAGTCGGTTACTTGCGGACCGGCGATGAAAACATGCCGATGGTGCATCCTGAAGCAATCGCGACTGCCGGCGGGAAATTGTATGTGATTGACTCCGGCATCAATAACATCCTGGTTTTTGACGGTAACAACAGGTTTCTCGACAAGCTCTTCCAGGACGGGGAAATAGAGGATGAGCAGTTCGTAATCAATCTCAGTGTTGATGAGGATGGGAATCTCCTGCTTTTGAGATTCAAGAACTTTTACATTGGCAGCGACAAGGGCCTGACCAGGATCAGGAACGAGTATGACTTCCAAAACGGAGTGCTTGCCGGGGGAAGGATATATATGCTCTCAATCTCAGACTCGCTGCCGCAAAAGGACAAGCTGATAAAAGAGCTTTCGCTGTCAGGCGAATACCGCAGATCGCTGGGGAAACGTTTTCTAGCTGATGATTTTCCCGATTGGATCCAATTGAGGGGCGCTATGGCATGTTGGAAAAACGAATTGTTTATCGTAAGCACAGAGTATCCGACTGTAGCCGTCATCTCCTTACCGACCGGGCAACAGAGAAGCATCACTGTAAAAGTGCCGGCGCTTATTAAAAGGGGGGAATACAACCGGGAGGCCTGGCGGAATTACAAAAAAGGAGTCAAGGGGTTTCGCGGTATAGTCGCCGTGCGTGACATTGAGGTTGCGGATGGGAATGTGTATGTCATGTCGCAAAACCACCCGGAAATCATCATAGCTAAAATCAACCCTGACGGCACTGTTGCGCGCATGTACACGCATGAGGAGCCCGACATGACGGTGTTACTCGAGTTTGCGATTATGAAGAAGGGGAATTCGCTGGTTTTCTACGTGCTGTATGCAAGGGAGAGGGATGAGAAAGTTGTGATTTATGAGGCCGCCGGATGATAGCCCGACAGCGCTTCCAACGCCGGCATGAGTGCTGGTCAGCGTGTATAAATCAAATCTTCTGAAAGGAGGTTTATTATGAGGACAAGAAAGTTGGTCTTGCCGATGGCTTTAGTGCTTGCAATTGGTACGTTTCTAATCCCGCTCTTATCAGATGCCAAATCAGGAGATGCATGTGGTCCTGCAAACGATTGCTACTTCGATGATGATTGTTGTATGCTTGACCTTTATTATTTTCTTCGATGCGGTCACCCAACCTCATCACATTGCGAAAACGCCGAGGTGATTTGTTATTTGGATGATGAAAGGATTATAGTAGAGTGTGTGTGTTTACCCCCAGTGTGTTGCAGGGGATGGTGATGGCTAAGCGTTTTATTGATTCTATCGGAGTCGCGGGAGTGGCGATATCGGTTTGCATTCTGCTATGCATTACGTTATTGCCTTCTCGCGCAAAGTGCCAGGATATGGAGCGCGAGGCGGAGATCTTCAACTGGTTTCCGCAAGCGAGCTACCATTATCTCTCCCAGAGGAACTTCGCCGCGATGGAGAAGAATTCCGCCTATCCGCTCTTTTGCGAAACCTTCCATGCTAATGGATCGCTCACCAGGTATGATCCGCTTCCCCAGCCGCTGAGGGAGGGCATCGAGCAGGCGGTTGCCTGCAAGTTAATGAGAATCAAGAAGGTGAAATCAAGGATCGAGGAGGACCGGCCCGAATGGATTAACGCCATGCGCGCGAGGCATGCGGGGGACATGCTTATGGCTTACCGCTACACCCTGCTCGATCCTTTGATCGATATATGCTTGAAGGATGGATTGCTGGAGGATACGGGTTTAGCCTTGTTGAAGAGGCCGGTGTACAAACTCAAGTCCGCGTTGAAGAGGTCGGTGTACAAATTCAAGTCCGCAACAGAAGGCGATGAGTACTTCGCGTACGCCGCGTTCGACCAAACGTTGCTGGTAGCGGGTGAGTTTGCCAACCTTGCGGCGATGGTTGACGCGGGCTCCGGCAACGAAATGAATCTGCTCGAAGATGCTGACTTGCTGGAATTGACAGAACTACTTGCGGAACTGGGTGAGTCGTGGTCATGCGCGGTTCCGGTCTCTGCAAATCGCGAGATGCTGGAGCGGTTCAAAGAAACTGACGCACCCAGTGACTTTCTGGAGAAAATCGAGGGAATTATCGAACACGGGCTACAGCTCAAGATCGAATCGTGGGAATTCAGCGGCAAGAATTTGCAGTTTCGTACGATCTACGTCTACGGCGATGAAGAGGGGGCTAAGAAGGAATATTCCGAGTGGGACACCAGCATCCCCTCCCTCGCCGACACACCCGGGGAAGTTATCGCATACAACGAGAAGCTGAGCGCGGCCATAAAGGCATCGCGGGACGGCAACATAATCGTCGAGATCGCAACATTCAAACCCGAACTGCTTGAAGCCAAACTCGCCTGCATCAAGGCCTGGGAGCGCTATCGCGCCGAGATAGAGGAAAAGGAGAAGTCCGAAAAGGATCCTCCGCGAGATTAGGCAATCTGCGGTGTGAAACGGCTTCCAGCGGTCTTTCAGGCCGATCTTGTTACCCCTTCCTGATGCAGCGGCTGGAGGCTCCAGCCTATTGTTCCGCAAGCATAAAATTGTAGATTGCGGTGTAGTCCTCTTCGCCCAATCCCGCCTCTACGGCCTTTTTGCTAAGACGTTGCGCCGCTTCTATGGTGGGTAGCTCGAGGCCTATGCCGCGGGCGGTTTCGACGAAGTAACGCTGGTCCTTCTCCAGGT
>CBFCZO010000190.1:0-4367 GCA_965602675.1 uncultured bacterium
AATCGGTTCGCCCATATCGAGAACATAGATCTCACCGGCTTTTCCTGTGGCGGCAGCAAGCAATACCAACTTGGAGGCCTCGCTGACCGACATGAAATAGCGCTCAACATCGGGGTGTGTGACGGTGACAGGGCCGCCGTGTGAAATCTGTTCCTCGAACCGGGGGATCACACTGCCGGTGCTGCCGAGCACGTTGCCAAAGCGTACCGTGATGAATTCAGTTGTCTGTTGGTCTTTCTGCAGCGCGCAGCAGAGCATCTCGGCGGTGCGCTTTGTCGCACCAAGGACGCTGGTCGGATTCACGGCCTTATCCGTCGAGATCATGATGAACTTGCTTACCCCGAAATCGATAGCCGCATGTGCGACCTTCAGTGTGCCGCCGACATTGTTCAGGAAAGCTTCGCGGCTGTTTGTCTCAAGCATCGGAACGTGCTTGTAAGCGGCGGCGTGCAGGATAATGTCGGTATGCTGGTCGCGTACCAGCGAAATGATTCTGGGAGAATCGTTGATATCGGCAAGCTGCGGAGAGAATTTCAGTTCAGGGAAAGAATCTCTAAGCTCAAGCTCTATTCTATATAAGAAATATTCCGAATGATCCAATAGGATCACTTCCGCAGGCTCGAAAGGCGCCAGCTGCCTGCACAGCTCGGAGCCGATCGATCCGCCGGCTCCCGTGACCAGAACGCGTTTGCCTCCGATCATTTCGGCGATCGGTCTGTTATCGATCTCCACCTGCGTGCGGCCGAGGAGGTCCTCCAGCTCGATCGGTCGCAGATTGCCGACAGCGGAATCGTCGGTGAGCAACTCCTCCAGCGATGGTATGGTATGAACCTGCGCTTCTGTCTGTTCACACTGTTCGAGTATGCGTCGCACCGTTCTGCCAGTGGCCGATGGGATTGCAATCAATACCTGCTCGATGCCCCTGTTGCCGATCAACTCTGCCAGTTGATCGATGAAGCCCACGACACGGTAGCCCAGCAGCTTGATTCCCTGTTTGGCCGGATCGTCGTCCACCAAGCCGACCACCCGGATGCTTCCGCGGGGATTTGACTGAATCCAACGTAAAAGGAGAGTGGCGCCGGTACCGGCGCCGACGATCAGCGTGGGCGTACCGCTATGTATCGGTAAAAGCAGCCCCTCACGTAAAGCGCGGTAGAAGATTCTTCCCCCGCCAATAAGTATCAGCAGGACAAACCACTCGATCAGGAAAACCGAGCGGGGGACGTTCTCCAGACGATTGATCAGGAACAGAACGCCCACCGAGGCAGCGATGCCGCAAGTGACCGCTTTAATAATCGCGAATAGGTCACGAATGCCCGCGTAGCGCCAGATCCGCCGGTAAAGCCCGAAAATCGCGAAGAAGGCTATTTGCGCAGCGACCACGGGCAGTGTCGTTTCCAGAAGCGTACTGAAGTAAGCTTGTGTAAGGTAGAAGTTGAATCTCAGGAGAAAGGCTATGGCATAAGCCGCTACAGCCATCGCCATGTCATAAAGCAGGAGAGTTGCGAGTTTTAACATAGATTTCACTTAATTACCGTTTTCCCGGGCACCGATCGTGTTTACTGGTATTCGTGCAGCTGCGGCGATTATATGACTGTCCGGTCAATGCCAGCAAGGGGAATAGCATATAAAGGTAGAGAACCTTAGATTAATATCTATACAGATTTAATTAAGTGCAGCTAAGATGGTCATTGAACACATTGAGTATTGAATATAAATGTGCGGAATCGCTGGTTTTTTAACCACTAAAGACAGAAACGCGGACGCGATGGAAGCAGTCGCCCGTGCGATGAGTTGTTCTCTGGCTCATCGCGGGCCTGATGATTCGGCTGAGTGGGTCGATCATGAGGCTGGGGTTGCGCTGGGGCACCGGCGATTGTCGATTATCGACCTTTCGCCCCTGGGCCGGCAACCGATGCTGTCGGCTTCCGGGAGATTCGTCATTGTTCACAATGGCGAAGTCTACAATTTCCTTGAGCTGCGGAGCGAGCTGGAGAGCGAGGGACAGCGGTTCAGGAGCACATCGGACACCGAGGTAATCCTCGAGTCGGTCGAACGATGGGGAATCGAACGGGCTGTCAGTAAATTCAACGGAATGTTCGCATTTGCCCTGTGGGACCGGACTGAAAGAAGACTGCACCTGGTGCGAGATAGGCTCGGAATCAAGCCTCTCTACTATGGCCGCGCCGGAAGAGATTTCGTTTTCGCATCGGAACTGAAAGCTGTTCGCAAGCATCCTGAATTCGGCGGCGATATCAATCGCGATGCGCTGGCGTTGTTCTTTAGGTTCAATTACATACCGGCGCCGTTTTCAATCTACCAAGGGATCAGTAAATTACCACCCGGGACGATCCTGACAGTCGACACCGAAGGCAAACAGCATGGGCCCAGGCAGTACTGGTCTGCATCATTGGTCGTGGAAGAGGGGCTCGAGAATCCCTTCAACGGCGATATAGATGAAGCGCTCGAGGGGCTTGAGAGCCTGCTGCGGGATTCGGTGGGCAAGCGGATGATCTCAGACGTTCCTCTGGGTGCGCTGCTTTCCGGTGGCATCGATTCCTCGTTGGTGTCCTCATTGATGCGTGCGGATGCGGGCGACAAAGTCAGGACATTCACCATCGGCTTTGGCATGGCCGATTACAACGAAGCAGTCGATGCGAAAGCCGTAGCAAACCACCTGGGTACCGAGCACACGGAGCTATATGTCGAGCCCGAGGACGCACTTGCCGTGATCCCGAAACTTCCGGGAATTTATGACGAGCCCTTCTCCGATTGCTCCCAGATACCGACTTATCTGGTTTCCCGGCTTGTGCGGGATCATGTCACAGTCTGCCTTTCGGGAGACGGTGGGGACGAGCTGTTCGGAGGGTATAACCGGCACGTCTGGGTTGAACGCATCAATAACGGGATAGGGAAGCTCCCCAGAGTACTGCGGCGAGCTCTGTCGGGAGGTATTCGGCTGCTGTCTCCTCGCGCATGGGATCGGATCTATCGTGCTTTCGGACGGTTCCGTCCATCAGGCCGCTTTTTGCGCACTCCCGGGGACAAGCTCCACAAGCTTGCAGAAATCCTTCCGCTCAGCGGACCAGATGCTATGTATTACTCTCTTCTCTCCCACTGGAAAAAGCCGGAGACGCTGGTGCTCGATGCCGTGGAACCAATGGTCTATATTGCCGATCAAGGAGCTCATCCGGAGATAAGGGAATTTACTCATAGAATGATGTTCCTGGACATGGTCGGCTACTTGCCGGGGGATATACTGACCAAAGTTGACAGAGCGAGCATGGCGGTCGGCCTGGAGTTGCGCGTACCGTATTTAGATCATCGCGTCGTGGAATTCGCTTGGCGCCTTCCGCTTGCCTTCAAGATCAGGAACGGCGTCGGTAAATGGCCGTTGAGGCAGTTGCTCCACCGCTTCGTTCCTGCAGACCTGGTGGAGCGGCCGAAGACGGGTTTCGGAGTTCCGCTGGTCGAATGGCTTCGAGGTCCTCTACGCGATTGGGCCGAGGAACTTCTGGAGGAGAGGCGGATGCGTGAAGAGGGCTTCCTCGCTATTGAACCCGTCAGACGGAAGTGGAAAGAGCACCTTTCGGGCAAGCGCAGCTGGCAGTATCATCTCTGGGATGTGCTGATGTTCCAGGCGTGGCTGGATGCTCAAAGCCGAAGCTAGACAATTTGTAGTCGAGCCAATTCACGCAGCAGAATTTGCGGCACCGGGGCTCTGATGAAGTACGATGAGATAAAGGGAAAACTAAAGTCCGAGCCTAAGAAATGGCTTGTCACCGGTGCGGCCGGCTTCATCGGCTCGAATTTGCTGGAGGCTCTGCTTGGGTTGGGTCAAGACGTTGTGGGGATTGACAACTTCTCCACTGGATTTCGCGAGAATCTGGAGAGCGTGCGCGCTGCGGTGGGTGAGTCTTCGTGGGAACGGTTCAAGTTCAAAGAGGGCGACATTGCCGATCCTTCCTCATGTAAGGAAGTGTGCCGCGGAGTCGATTACGTGCTGCACCAGGCGGCGATCGGCTCGGTGCCGCGCTCGCTCGAGCATCCGCTGGAGACCAACCGCTCGAATGTCGACGGCTTTCTGAATATGTTAGTGGCTTCCCGCGAATCAGGCGTGAAGCGATTTGTATTCGCATCATCGAGTTCCGTCTACGGCGACGACGAATCGTTGCCGAAGGTCGAAGAGCGAACCGGCGGGCCGCTGTCGCCGTACGCGGTTACGAAACAAGCGGGTGAGCTATACGCAAAGGTTTTCGCGCGGGAGTACTACCGCCTGGAGAATATCGGCCTTAGGTATTTCAATGTTTTCGGCCCGCGTCAGAATCCCGGCGGAGCCTATGCGGCAGTGATCCCGAAATGGATAG
>CBFCZO010000191.1:0-4338 GCA_965602675.1 uncultured bacterium
CTGAGTGTTCTACAGTTTCAACAGCCAGGGGGAAACCGTTGCGCAAGGCAATCCTTACCGGGGGTTTGTACGTCCTTCTGCTGCTCCTTGCCCTTACCATGCTCCTGCCGTTCATCTGGATGGTATCCACAAGCCTCATGGAGGAACTCGAGGTCTTCAGCTATCCGCCCAAATTACTGCCCGATAATCCCCGCTGGCAGAACTATCCCGAAGCCCTCACAGCCCTGCCCTTCGACCGCTTCTTCATCAACTCCATCATCCTCACCGGCTTCAACGTCGTCGGCCACCTGATCTTCTGCTCCATGGCCGCATACGCATTCGCACGCCTAAATTTCCCGGGGCGAGACAAGCTCTTCATCGTCTTCCTCTCGGCGATGATGATCCCCATCGTAATCATCCTCATACCCCGCTTCCTCCTCATTCACGCCCTCGGATGGGTCGATACCTACCAGGGCGTCATCTCCACCGAAATCGTCAGCGTCTGGGGCATCTTCCTCCTGCGCCAGTTCTTCCTCACCATTCCCAAAGAACTCGAGGACGCAGCCCGCATCGACGGCGCTTCCGAATTCACCATCTACCGCCGGATCATTCTACCCCTCAGCAAGCCGGCGCTGGCCACCCTCGCCGTCATCAGTTTCGTCGACAGTTGGAAAAACTTCCTCTGGCCACTGATCGTCACACGCTCGGTCGAGATGCGCCCCCTCGAGGTCGGCATCAGCTCCTTCCACAACCTCTTTATGAGCAACTGGCCTTACCAGATGGCCGCAGCCGTGGTCACGGTTGTGCCGCTAATCATTGTCTTCTTCCTCACCCAGAAATACTTCATCCGAGGCATCACGATGACCGGACTCAAGGGCTGAGCGACATGGAAAAAGACAGCTTCCTCAGCAAGATGAACAGGCACGACAAGTTCCAGCTCGCCGGCGGGCGCCTGATGTTCGCCCCGCGCTACCCGCGATGGCTCAAGCACCCCGGCTGGTGGGACGAGATCTACTATCACGACGAAGAGTTGCAGCCCCTGTTCGCCTGGACGCTGCTGGAAAAGGGCGCAGAGGTCCCGCTGCATTTCCAGGTCCGCCAGTGGCACCCGGGACGCTGCCGCAAGGTGTTCGATTACAACTCCGTCCTCAGCGTGGCCGAGAGCCAGTTCATCACCGCCGATGATCGCGCAGTCAGCAAAATCTTTATCGATAACTTCGCCCGCGAACCGAAGGAATTCGACCTGATCGTGTGGACCCGCCACCACTACCGCCCCGGCCTCCCGCGGCCTGAGGAAATTAGCGCGTCGGAAAACGGCATCTCCTTCCTGCTCGAGCGTCAAGGCAGGCGGGCCGGCTTCGCCACGCGCTGGGAGTTCAGCGCCGACACACCGGCGGACTCCTTCGCCGTCGCCGACGCCGAGTGCCTCGGACCCAATCCCTCCTGGATCGAAACCCCCTTCGCCAACGCCTGGAGCGGCTCGCTGCCGTCGGAAATAAGCCTCAACAACACCAGCCAACAGGGGGCGGTCTGGTGCGCGCTGCACTACATACTGCGGTTCGAAGAATTAAATCTCGAGAGACTGAGATCCAACAAACAGGGCGGCATCATGAGCACCATCGCCCTCGCCATGCGCATCGTTGCCCCCGAGAAGCCGCCTTCTGCTATCGAGGTGGATTCCGGCAAGGACATGCTCGCCGACACTCTCGCCTCATGGGCCGACTTCTTCGACGGAGTTCCCGATTTCGCCTGCTCCGAGCCGATCTGGGAGCACCTCTACCGCTACCGCTGGTACCTCATCCGCCAGTGCACCAAAGCAGGCGGCGACGAGCGCCAGCCTCACGACGGCGTCTGCGAAGGACCGCACATCTTCCATCAGCCGATCTCCTACAGCACGCCGCCGATCATCTTCGACCTCCGCTGGCACCGCGATCCCGCTCACGCCCGCAATCACATCCTCAACTTCTGCCAACGCAGCGAGGAAAGCGGCCGCCTGCCGGGCGCGCTGTTCCACGACCGCTCGCGCGAGGAATTCTTCTATCACGCCGACTGGGGGCGTGCCGTCGAGCGGCTGCACCAACTCCACCCCGATAACGACTTCCTCGCAGCCGCCTACCCGGCCATGGCGCGCTACGCCGAATGGCTTGCCCGAGAGCGCGACCCCCAGGGCACCGGCATGATCGACGTGATCAACATGATGGAGACAGGCCAGGAGTTCAGCAGCCGCTACATCCCCGCTTCAGCCGAATTCGACGACGATTTCTGGCTGGAAACCATCCCCATCAAGGGCGTCGATTCCACCGTCTACTATTACTTCCATCTCCGCATGCTTGCCCACACTGCCGTCGAATTGGAAATGGACTCCGAAGCGGCCGGCTGGAACGCTCTCGCGGAAAAAACCAAAAATGCCATCCTCAACCTGATGTGGCAGCAGGACGATGCCATGTTCAGCGACCTCATCGCCGCCGAAGACATGCGCCCCACACGCGTCCGCGCTCTGACCTGCTTTTATCCCTTCCTCACCGATTTCGTGACATCGGACCTCGTCAACACCCTCCAGCACACGCTTCTCAACCCCGACGAATTCTGGACCGCCGTGCCGGCAGCCACCCTCAGCCGGCTCGACCCGGCCTTCTCCGAGGACGGAGTCTGGCGCGGCAAGGCGCGAAACTGCCCCTGGAACGGGCGCGTCTGGCCGATGACCAACAGCCACATCGTCGAAGTGCTCGCCCAAGCCTCAAAGCTGGATCCGTCACTGCGCGCGAAATGCGCCGAGTTGCTCTCGCACTTCGCCGGGCTCTTCAACACAGGCGACAGACCCAAAATCATCTCCAGCTACGAGCATTACAGCCCTCGCGACGGCAGCCCTTGCGCTTATAGGGGTATTGATGATTATCTACATTGCTGGGTGATCGATCTGATCATACGATATGTTGCCGGCTTCAGGCCGGACGGGGGTGGTTTGCTCATTGATCCGCTTGTCAGGGGGATGGAACGGCTTCGCCTTCACAGGATTCCGTTACGCGGAAGCAGTTACGATCTGATCATCAGGGACGGCAAGGCTGAACTGTTCCGCGACAACCGATTGATTGCGGAAGGACGTGTTCCATTGAAGGTCGATCTGGAATCATGAAACTCTACTTCTTCGTCAATAACCCTCCCACACCCGCTGGGCAGGCAGAGCTCCACATGGCACTTCACACCATCACGTCGCTCGAGAAATGGGAAGTTGTCCATGTCAGGCCGGAAAAGCTGCTCACATACGACCTCAAGCCCGGCGATGTGCTCTGGTGGCACTGGCCTTCCGATAAACTGCCTCCAGAGGCTTCGGAGAGCGGGCTGGTAAAATTCATCCTCGAGGCCGTCCACAACGGCGTGGGAGTCATCCTGACGCTCGGTGCAGCCGCTACTCCAGCCGCCGCGGGACTGGAAGACCATTACCCCGATGTCGTCGAAGCCGGACGATGGCGGGGCCAGACCGGACCCTACGCCAAGCAGGGCATGATGTCCTTCGGCTACCACCCCCTACTCTTCCACCCCAACCGCCTCGGCTACAGCGTCTTCACATGGACACCCTTCGCCGGTGAACCCTACTGGCGGATCTCATACCTCAAAAAACCGCCCGAGCGCTCCATCGCTCTCAGCTGCCACCTCTTCTCCAAACCCTCCGACCGCTCATGCCTCTGGGAATACCACCTCGGCAAAGGACGCATCGTCTGCCTCGGCGCCTACATGTACTTCAACTCCAGGCGAAATTACCTCGTCCGCTACGCAAATGCGCTGATTGAGAACTGTATCGAGTATGCGTCCAATCCGCCCGCCGAGGACAAGGACTACCCCTTCCGCTACTGGTCGGACCCGAAAATGGGGTGCATCGAAGAGGAACAGGAGTTCTTTGCCCGCCTGCCGGAAACAAGGGTTAGCTTTCAGCCCGAAAGGGAATTCGAGCGCCCCGCGGTGCCGTGGCTGCCGTCGTTCAAGGGCAACAACTTCTTCAGTTGCGCTTCGCGCCGGATGCTGCTGATGGGCAGAGAAGGATGGAAGATCGATGAGGTCTGGTCCTACCCCGTCAGGCTGCTCAAGGAGCTGCGCTGGGCCATCCACCCCGTCGACGGCCACCCGCTCCAACAGTCCATGATCTACAAGCGCACGAAGCGCTACCCCGATGCCGTCCACCAGGTCTACGAAAACGATCATTTCGGCGTGCGCGAGCAGATAGGCACTTCCATCTGGAAGCCTGCGGCCTGCCAGCAGCTCGAGATCGTCGCCGAGAAACCCTTCGAGCTGGTGCTCCATCTGCTATCAGATATGGAAATGATGTGGCCAGTGCCCAACGGAGCCGTCGGGCCGATACATTAT
>CBFCZO010000192.1:0-4326 GCA_965602675.1 uncultured bacterium
GTGGCACGGTAAGGGCCTGGTCATCAGCATGTGGGAACACCTCACAAAAGGAGGCTTGCCCCATGAAGAGGTCGATCCTCCTTTGTCCGTCACCAACTGGAACGACTATTGGTTTAATCCAAAACACAGAGCCAGGAAGATCCACTATGATCTGGCTCATAGTTCGTTTAAGGCTGACATCCTCCCTGTTGCCAACACTCAACTGGGACCAGGCTCACTCTCTGCTATTCTTGGGGCTAACCTGGAAGGCGCCGAAGATACCATTTGGATTAAACCTGTGCCTGACTTTGGTGATGACATCGTCTTGGATGAGCAGAATCCATGGTGGCAGGTGCATCTGGATTTACTTAGAGAATGTAAAGCCCTGGCTCAAGGTAAATACTATGTAGGCTGCCCTGACCTGGTGGAGGGTCTGGATGCTTTGATCGGTATTAAAGGCACGGAGACCGTGTTGATGGACATGGTGCTGAGACCGGAAATCCTGGAGCAACAGCTCCAGACGATTAACGACATCTACTTCCAGGTCTTTGATCGTATCTATGACATCATCCAGGAAGACAGAGAAATGGCCTTCTGTTATTTCTCCTTGTGGGGACCGGGTAAGGTAGCCAAATTACAGTGCGACGTGTCGCTGATGATTTCAAAGAAGGACTTCCGACGCTTTGCCCTGCCTTATCTGCGCCAGCAGTGCCAAAGAATCGACTACACCCTATATCACCTTGACGGCGTAGAAGCCAGACGTCATTTAGATTCGCTTCTGGAGACCGACGAACTGAATGCCATCCAATGGACCCCCGGCGTAGGACAACCTCAAGGGGGTGATCCCTGTTGGTTCGATCTATACAGGCAGATCCTCAAAGCGGGCAAAGCCGTCATGCCCTGTTGGGTAGAATTAGACGAGCTTCAACCCTTGTTGGATGCAATCGGCAGTGAAGGATTAAACATTCTAATGCACTTCAAGTCAGAGCGTGACATTGACGAAGCTTTAAAAATTGCAGAAAGGTATCGATAAGCCATGACAATCAGATACTCAACCTTTTCTTCCAATTAACGATGTAATGACGAAAGGATTTTTTTCATGCGTTTTCGGATCATCTCTTTAACGGTATCGTTTTTCCTTGCACTGGCGCTTGCCGGCCCCGCCGCCGCCTTGAACTTACCCTTCTTCGGCGGCGATCGGCAGCCCGGCGAGAAACAGCTGACACAGACACAATACCTGTCGGGCACCGGTAACGATAATACGGTCGATTGGGAATTCTACTGCACCGACGGACGAAACAGTGAACTCTGGACGACTATCCCCGTCCCTTCCTGCTGGGAGACCGAAGGTTTCGGAACCTTCAATTATGGCCGCGATATGCGCAAGGACAATCTCTTCTACGATCGCTCCGAGGAGCAGGGTCTCTACAAACATACGTTTACCGTGCCCAAGGATTGGGAAGGCCGGCGCGTGGACATTGTCTTCGATGGCGTGTTCACCGACACGGAGGTCACGGTCAATGGCAAGTCCGCGGGCCCGATTCATCAGGGCGGCTTTTATCGGTTCAAGTACGACATCAGCGATCTCGTCAATTACGGCGGCGACAATCTGCTTGAGGTAAAGGTCAGCAAAATGTCGAGTGATCAGTCCGTCAACGGAGCCGAGCGCGCGGGCGATTACTGGATCTTCGGCGGCATTTACCGGCCGGTTTACCTGGAAGCCCGGCCGGCCGAACACATCCGCCACGCTGCAATTGCGGCCGAGGCAGACGGATCGTTCAAGCTGGTCGCAGATTTGCGCAATGTCGATCGCGCCGACCGGTTACGGGTGACCATCACCGATTCCCAGGGCAAGTCCGTTGCCGAACCGATCGAAACCAAATTGAGCGAAGGGCAGGAGTCCGCGGCTGTCGAGACCCGGATTGAAGACGTGCAGCCCTGGAGTGCGGAGACACCCAGCCTCTACAATGCCCGGATAGATCTAATGCAAGGCGGCCGCATCCTGCATCGGGAAATCGAGCGGTTCGGATTTCGCACCGTCGAGATCCGCCCCGGCGAGGGCATCTTCATCAACGGCCATCGCGTCATGTTCAAGGGAACTAATCGACACACCTTCTGGCCGGATTCGGGTCGAACCGTGAGCCGCGCGATCGACGAACTCGATGTGGACCGAATGAAGGAAATGAACATGAACGCCGTGCGGACTTCGCATTATCCCCCCGACGAGTCCTTCATGGAAGTATGCGATGAGCAGGGCCTGTACGTGCTGTTGGAACTCGCCGGTTGGCATTGGGCCTACTCCGACGAGATTGGCACGAAGCTCGTACGCGAGATGGTAGAGCGTGACGTGAGCCACCCCTCGGTCATTTTCTGGCTCAATGGCAACGAAGGCGGCACCAACATGAACTTGAACGCCGTCTTCGACGAATACGATCCTCAGGATCGCGCAGTACTCATCCCAGGCGAGCAGCGCTCCTGGATCCACAACAATGTCATCACCAAACACTATCCCAAGTACTTCCAGCTCATCGAACAACTCGAGGATCCCGCCGCTGTGCTCGAAGCCCAATACGCCCGGGGCAATCAACTCGACAAGCTGCGCGCGATGAATCTGCCCAACGGCGGTGCTGGCTCCATAACCATGCCCACTGAAATGCTTCACGGCCTCTATGACGGTGGCAATGGCAGCGGCCTCTACGACTTCTGGGAAATCATGCGCACACACAAGAACTCCGCCGGCGGATTCACCTGGGCCTACGCCGACGAGGCGATCCGTCGACCCGACCGGTTCGGTTCAACCGATCCGCACATGACCGACGCGCCGGATGGAATCGTCGGGCCCTATCGCGAGAAGGAAGGCTCATTCTTTGCTATCAAGGAGATCTGGACTCCCGTTTATATCGCCATCAATGCGCTGCCCGAGAATTTCGAAGGTCGGATCGAAATCGAAAACCGATATGATATGACTAATCTGGACCGCGTGCGGTTCGAGTGGAAGCTGGTGAACTGGACCGGCCCGCTCGATCAAACAGCGGAGGAGCACATTGCCGCCAACGGCGAACTCGCCGGTCCGTCGGCAGAGCCGGGCGAGACGGCGACGCTCAAACTGAATCTTCCCTCCGATTGGCGGTCCAATCATGCCCTCAAGCTCAGCGCCATTGACTGGACAGACCGCCAGGTGCTGGCCTGGACATGGCCGATCAAGTCGGCGCAGCAGTGGGCGGAGGAGATAGTGGAGACCGGAGGTACTGGTGATGTTACCTATCGCGAAGAGCGCCCGAGAGGCGCTGACAAGAGATATCATGTGCTTGAATGCCAGAGCCTGCTCATCCGGATCGATCCCGATACGGGTCGGCTGGCCCAGGTGCTTCATGATCGCGAAAGGCAAGGGAAGGTTCGCCGGATTGATTTGGGCAATGGCCCGGCTATGGCCGGCGGCGAGGACGGCGAGGTCGCATCCATCACCCATTACGCCGAAGGACCGGCCCACGTCATCAAGGTTGACTACACCGGCGGCGACCTGAAGACCGTGAAGTGGAAACTTCTGCCCAGCGGCTGGATCGAGCTTGGCTATGATTATCACAAGGAAGGCTATGTCGATTTCCTCGGTGTCAGCTTCGACTTACCCGAGCATCAGGTCTATGAAGTCCGTTGGCTGGGCAAGGGCCCCTATCGCATCTGGAAGAACCGCGTGAACGGAGCGCCGCTGGGCCTTTGGGAAAAGACCCACAATACCTTCATGACGGGTCACGCTCCCTGGGGCTATCCCGAATTCCGGGGTTACCATGGCGGTATCTTCTGGGCAATGATCGAGACCATGCAGGGTCGGATCAACGTAGTCGATCCTCGCGGCGATATCAACATGCGTCTCTATACTCCCAACTACCTTCCCAACGAGATGGTTCAGGCACCCTTCCCCTCCGGCGATATTTCGTTCCTGGATGCAATTCCGCCTATCGGGCAGAAGTTTGACCCGGCCTATTGGCCCGACGGCTCCTTCACCCGACGCTATGGCAACGATAAGGTCAAACCCTTCGAGGGAGTTTTCGGGCCCCAGAGCGCGCGGCCGATCGCAACCGGAGACTACAGCCGTACCCTCTACTTCTACTTCGGGGTAAAGTGAGCTTCCACCAGAAACCCGGAAACCTGATAGAACCATTCTTTACAATAGGATTGTAGATGGGATCGACCTTGCTCTGCAAAAAGGTAGAACGCTGGGCTTGCACAATGCGGATAGAATCCAGTAGTAAGGTTTTCATACTTGTGATCAATCCTATGTCACGACCAATAGGATTTTGAGTCCGTTGGTCCTGAGCAAACCTTTTCGAGAGCATTGCCCATGTCGGT
>CBFCZO010000193.1:0-4267 GCA_965602675.1 uncultured bacterium
GTACAAAAAAATGGTAGCGGGGGCGGGATTTGAACCCGCGACCTTTGGGTTATGAGCCCAACGAGCTACCTGACTGCTCCACCCCGCGCCAGATCAGCGCATAACATAATTGTTGGGCGGGGTGATGTCAACCCAATTAAATTTATGCAATTCCACGCATTTCGGAGTGTTGAGCAAACGGCCGCATTATTGTAATCTGCATAGCTCAAGTCGAAGTAAAATCTCACTTTCGGACGTAATAATCAGCGTATGAAGGACGAAGAAAAAGGCTTGAAGGCGCTGTTTTCGCGCGACGCCGAGACGATGCGGCCATCGCCGATTCGCGAGCTTGCGAAGCTTGCCGCGGACCCTGATCTGATCTCGCTGGCGGGTGGGCAGCCGTCGGAGGAGGCTTTTCCGCTCGAGGAAATCAGGGAGGTGCTGGCCGGCCTTGTATCCAAGCTGCCGGCGAGAGCGCTGCAGTACGGCTTGACGAAGGGCGACGACGAGCTCAGAGACGTCGCGCTGAAGATGATGGAGCGGCGGGGCATCAAGGCACGCAGGGAGCAGGTGATCCTGACCAACGGCTCGCAGCGCGCTCTCGACCTGATAGGGCGTGTGCTGATCGACCCGGGCGACGCCGTGATCACCGAGATGCCGACCTACACCGGCGCGATAGCCTGCTTCCGCAATCTGCGGGCGCGCTTGCTGGGGGTGCCTCAGGACAATGACGGAATGCGCATCGATAAGCTGGAGAAGGTTATAGCCAAGGCGCGCGTCGAAGGCCTGAATCTGAAGCTGCTTTATCTGATCCCGACTTTCCAGAATCCTTCGGGCGCCACGCTATCACAGGAACGGCGCAAGGAGTTGATCGAGATCGCTGAGCGCGAGAAACTTCTGATTCTTGAGGACGATCCGTACAGCGAGATTTTCTTTGACGAGCCGCCTCCGAGCCCGGTGGCCTCGCTTTCATACGACATGGTGCTTTACCTTTCCAGTTTCTCCAAGATCCTCGCTCCGGGGTTGAGAACGGCTTTCCTGCGCGGACCGGAGGAGTTGGTCAAGATAATCGAGTTGGCGGCTCAGGCCTCCGATCTGAGCGCCGGAACGCTTGACCAACGCCTCATTCGGGAGCTCTGTCACAGCAGTGTGATGAGGCGATCGATCGATAAAGCGCGGATCTTTTATCGCAGGCAACGGGACGTTCTGCTCAGCGCACTGGAAGAGTTCATGCCGGCCGGCGTCACCTGGAATGCTCCCAGGGGAGGTTTTTTCACCTGGGTCACGCTACCAAAGGCGGTCAACAGTGAAGCGTTGCTGCAGGGGGCGATGAAGCAGGGAGTGCTCTACGTGCCGGGCCCGCACTTTTTCGTGGACGGATCGGGTTCGGATACCCTACGGCTCTGTTTCTCTGAGCAGACTGCGAAGAAGCTGCGCCAGGGAGCGGCGTCGCTGGCGACGGCCATCCGCTTCTACGATCTCCCCTCGACGATTCCCTGGGCCCTTGGGGAGTGCTGCTGAGCCAAAAACCGCTTCTTTCCCTCTTCAGACATAACTGGTAAAATCGCTCGCCCCCGCGTCTTGCGGAGGTTTCTTTATAGAAGGGGAAGGCGGTTGTGATTGACGAGAAGCAATTGGCTTGGGCCTCAGATTTCATCAAGGATGCGCTGTTTATCGACGGACACTGCGACACGGCGATGCACATCCTGGAGCGCGACTTCGATCTGCGGATCCGCAACGATAAGGGGCACCTCGACATCCCGCGCATGCTCGAAGTAGGGCAGGACGCGCAGTTTTTCGGATGCTTTATCTTTCCAAATGAGAATCCCAGCGACGATGCTATCACCGCGCTCGACATGCTGGACGGCCTCCACCGGTGTGCGGAGGAGGACGAGCGCTTCGTGATCACCGATACGGCAGATGAAGTCCTCTGCGCCAAGAGCGACGGCAAAATCGCTTGCATCCCCGCCGTAGAGGGCGGGAGCGCGATTATGGAAGACCTCCATTTGCTGCGTCATTTCCGCCGGCTGGGGGTTCGCTACATGACGCTCACCTGGAACAACAGCAACGCCATCGCCGACGCCGCCGATCCGGATCAGAGCAAATTCTCAGGATTACCCCATCGCAACGGGCTGACCGATTTCGGCAGGGAGGTCGTGCGGGAAATGAATCTCATCGGGATGATTGTGGACCTCAGCCACGTTCACGAGGACACGTTCTGGGGAGCGCTGGAGACGACATCGCGGCCGGTTCTGGTGTCTCATTCCTGTTGCTACACGGTCAATCCCCATTATCGGAATATCACTGATGAAATGATGAAGGCGCTGGCGGAGAACGGCGGTGTGGTCGGGATTAATTATTTTTCCGTGCTACTGAGCGAGGATTATGCTCACCGTTGCGAGAAGGTGCTGAATGAGCTGCTGGCTAAACCGAGCGAGCTGACGGCAAGCTGCCAGGACGGCAATGAAGAATCCGAAGATTCGATATGGACGACACTGCCGCGCCCTCCTCTTTCAATCCTATTGGACCATATCGATCACGCGGTGAAGGTTGCGGGTGCCGATCATGTGGGGCTGGGTTCCGACTTCGACGGAGTTCCGTCGACGCCGGAGGGCTTGAATGACGTTACAGATATTGTAAAGATTGTAGCAGGTCTGCGAGAGCGCGGCTTTGTTGAGCTGGAACTGCGCAAGATTCTCGGCGAGAATTTTCTCAGGGTGCTGAGGGACAACGATCCTTAAACACAAGAATACAGCAGTGTTGAGGCAGGAGGTAACTAAATTGGGCAACAGACTTTCGCGCGACGCCCGGGCAATGAGGCCTTCCCCAATCCGCGCCCTGGCGAAAGTTACCGCTGAAAAACGAATTATTTCGCTTGCAGGCGGGCATCCTTCTCCGGATTCCTTTCCGATTGACGATGTTAGTGAAGTAATTGCGAAAATTTCGAAATCGCTGTCGGCCCAGCAACTCCAATACGGCCTGACGTTGGGGAATCTCGATCTCAGGAAAGAAACTGCGGGAATTCTCGCGGAGCGCGGCATTAAAACCGATCTCGCGAATGTCATGCTGTGCAGCGGTTCCCAGCGCGGTCTCGACCTGATCGGGCGTGTGCTGCTGGATCCGGGAGACACGATACTGGTCGAGATACCCACTTATCCGGGTGCGATAGCCTGTTTCCGTAACCTGCAGGTGGAAATGGTCGGTGTTCCGCAAGACGAGCACGGTTTGAAGACTGACGTATTGCAGAAGACGCTGGATAAATTGCGCCAGGACCATCGCCGCCCGAAGCTTCTTTATACGATCCCCAATTTCCAGAATCCTTCCGGTACAACCATGTCGGTCGAGCGGCGAGCCGAGCTGGCGGAGATAACAGCCCGCGAGGGATTATATGTCTTGGAGGATGATCCCTACGGCGATCTCTATTTCAATGAGGATGAAAAGGATTCTCTGAAGCCGGTGGCCGCTTTGGGCAAAGGCGAGGTCGTATATATATCGAGTTTCTCGAAAATCCTTGCACCCGGTCTCAGGACGGCGTTCATCAACGGCCCTAAAGAACTTATCGATATGTTGGATCTTGCTGCTCAGGCTTCGGATCTTTGTTCGAGCACCCTGGATCAGGCAATCGTTTACGAACTTGTGCGCAGCGGCGCCCTGAAACGGTCGATAGACAGAATCAGGAAGCTGTACCGTGACAGGGCCGAGGTGTTTCTGAAAGCGTTGGAAAAGAGCATGCCGGATGATGTGCTCTGGAACAAACCGCGAGGCGGCTTCTTCCTATGGGCCAAGGTGCCGGATTCAATCGACGCTGAGGAGATGTTGGAAGACGCCATCAAGCGCGGTGTGGCATATGTCCCGGGGGTGCATTTTTGCGTCGACGGTTCAGGCAAGAATGAGATGAGGCTGTGTTACTCGAAGGAACCCGCCGAGCGCCTGCGTGAAGGGGCCGGCCTGCTTGCGGATACAATTACGCAAGCCCTGATCAGGGAATAAACGAATCGAGCCTGTGGGCCGCGGGATTCTGTCTTTTAACTTCATCGTCGAGGCCCTCCAGGAAACGCTCCGCTTCCTCACGGCTGCCGAATCTCCCGACGCAGACGAAATAGCAGGTCTGTTCATCCCGAAGCCTGTCGAACACCATCACCTCCTGGCCCGAGAGCTTTGAAAGGAGAGAGAGCACAGCAGGCCTGCGACAGAACAGTCCGACAGCCACTGTGTAAGTGCTCTCGGCATCTTCGGCCAGTGCGGTTTTCCATAATTTTGCAGCTTGCTCCAGCTGCCTTTGAACCGT
>CBFCZO010000194.1:0-4256 GCA_965602675.1 uncultured bacterium
GCCCGGTAAGAACCTCACCAATATCAAATAGAAACTGAGAGATAAGCGAACCCGCCGCACAACCGACACCCAGCGGTGGAGTTGTGTCCAGATGGGTGCCGGTTCGACGGCCTCGCTGACAGGTGGTGACGGGGGTGGAATTCGGTAAAAAGGGGGTGCATTTCACGGGGTAGTACGGCACAATATGGATCGATTGTTGTCAACCCTCCGTTAGCGTAAGACGGGATACGATTTTGGCCTGGACCCTGAGCGCGCGTTTGACATCTTGGAGTGTAAAGGCCGAGGACGGGCGGGGGTAAAACAGCTGAATCCTTTTGTGAAGGGTATATAGAAGGAACTATGAGGAACCGGGTTGTCATCACCGGCATGGGAGTTGTGAGCCCAATCGGAGTGGGGCTGCAGGATTTCTGGGAGGGTCTCACGTCCGGCAGGAACGGGATCGCTCGTATCACCCATTTCGACCCGACGGATTACCGCTCGCAGATGGCCGCGGAAGTGAAGGATTTCGATCCCGTGGATTGGATCGATTCGAAATCCGCGAAGCGTATGGACAGGTTCATACACTTCGGCCTCGCCTCTTCGATAATGGCTTTCGAGGATGCCGGTCTGGAATCGGGCAAGTTCGATGCGAACAGGTCCGGCGTGATAATCGGCTCGGGCATCGGCGGCTCGGAGACGATCGAGGCCGGCTACGAGACGCTGATCGAGAGGGGCCCGAAGGCGATAAATCCGTTTTTCGTCACGAAGGTGATCATCAACATGGCGGCCTCGATGACCTCGGTGAGGCTGGGGTTGAAGGGTCCGATGTCGGCGCCGTCTCTGGCCTGTTCGACCGGCGCGAGCGCGATCGGCGATGCCTTCCGCATAATCGAGCGCGGCGACGCCGACGTGATGCTGGCGGGCAGCTCTGAGGCTTGCATAACCACTCTGCCTTACGCGGGCTTTTGCGGCACGCGTTCGATGTCGACGCGCAACGACTCTCCCGAGACGGCGAGCAGGCCCTTCGACAAGAACCGCGACGGCTTCGTGATGGGCGAAGGGGCGGGGATAATCGTGCTGGAGAATCTCGAGCACGCTCAGCGCAGAGGGGCACGGATCCATGCCGAGATGGCTGGCTACGGCAACACCGCCGATGCGTATCACTACACGGCGCCGTCTCCCGACGGCGACGGGATGGTGAGGGTGATGCAGGTGGCGTTGAAGGATGCGGGAGTCGAGCCACAGGAGGTCGATTACATCAATGCCCACGGGACGTCGACTGTGCTCAACGACAAGATCGAGAGCGCGGCGATTATCAAGGTTTTCGGCGAGCATACCGAGAAGCTGAAGATCAGTTCGAACAAGTCGATGATCGGGCACCTGCTGGCGGCGGCCGGGTCGGTCGAGATGGTGGCCAGCGTGATGAGCATCCAGTTCGGCAAAGTGCCTCCGACGATCAACTACGAGGAGCCCGATCCCGAGTGCCCGCTGGACTATGTGACGGGCGGCTCGGAGGACCTCGACATCAATGTGGCGATAAGCAATTCGTTCGGGTTCGGCGGCTGCAACGCGTGTTTGGTGGTTAAGAAATTCGAGCAGTAGAAACGATTTTTCCCACGCGTTAGAAGCAATCCTTCGCTATAATCGCAGACAAGAATCCGCCGCGGCGGACTGCGCCACCAGGTAGAAACGATTTTTCACCACATTGCACGGTCATCCCGTGAAGATAGGGCGGCGGAGTGTGTGTTGCTGAAGGGCGGAGGGGGCCGGGTTTATAACAATTCGACCCGGCGGCACGAGTATCACTTGACAAATGCTCTCATTTTGGGTACATTTAATACCATTATGGTAGCATTTGATCCTTTTATGGGTGCAATTAGTACGGTGAAAAGCAAGAGGCATGACGAAATAGCATCCGCCCTTTTCGGGGGAACGAGGATTTCCGTTCTATCTCTGCTCTATGGTAATCCCGAGGAGGCCTTCTATTTAAGGCAAATCGTGCGGGCCGTGGGCAAGGGCATGGGGGCTACGCAGAGAGAATTAACGAATCTGACCTCAAGCGGCATTGTTGTTCGACGTAAGATGGGCAACCAGGTTTATTACAAGGCCAATAAAGAGAATCCGATATTCATCGAATTGAAGAACCTAATTTTGAAAACGACGGGAGCATACGCAACAATCGGCAATTCATTGGAAACGATAGAGCAAAATATAGATTTTGCTTTTATATACGGCTCCTTCGCCCGTGGGGAGGAGACTGTTGACAGTGATATAGACATAATGGTGGTAGGGAGTGCCGAAGTTCAGGATGTGGCAAGGGTATTGTACCCGCTGAGCGAGACGCTGGGTCGTGCGATAAATCCGACTGTTTATTCCAGAGAAGATTTTACTGAGAGAATTTCGAAGAGTAACCATTTTCTCACGACGGTTTTGAAAGAGCCGAAGCATTTTTTCATAGGTGATGAAAATGAGCTTGGAAAGCTGGGTGAAGAACGGTTGGCTGAAGAAGCACGTGACCAGTCGTGATGAAATAATGGAATTGCTTGCGGTGGTCAGAAGAGAGATGGATTTTGCGCAGGCCATCTCGCGGGGAGCTGAGGCGGGTGAAGAGGGGGAGTTCAGTCACTGCTATGATGCGGCACGAACTTTAGCAAAAATAGCCCTTAATGCTTGCGGTTATACGGCGAGCAAGGGGGGCGGTACGCATTACTACACCATAGAAAGCCTGAGACTAACAATCGGGCTTGAGGCAGATAAAGTCATTTACCTTCATTCCTGCACGGGTAAGCGCGGCACGAGTGTTTATGACAGGGTGGGGACAATTTCGAAGCGCGAAGCAAAAACGCTATCGTCATTCACCAAAGATCTTCTGGACATTACGTTGAAATGGTTGCATTCCTCGCATCCGGAGTTGATGGGCGGCATGGCTTGAGAGTTTCCAGGTTTTCTTCAAGCGAATCCTCACTTTACAAGTGAGCAGCAGTTCCGCGTAGATACATCCCAAAGGCATCTGACGAGCGGGCCCGCGGCCCGATTGCTCGCGGGATGCGATCGTGGCTCCGCTTTCAACGGGACGGGGCCTGGCTGAGAGCGGGCCAGGGATTGTGCAACCCTTACAGGGTTGTGGTGTGGGGGCATTCCTTCGCGGGGAGCGGTGGCCCTAAAGGACCACCCTACAACGGTTTGCGAGATATTGCGGGTTGATGTGAGGTGGCCGTTCGTGGGGTTTGGCTGAGAGCGGGTTGGGGATTGTGCAACCCTTACAGGGTTGTGGTGTGGGGGCATTCCTTCGCGGGGAGCGGTGGCCCTAAAGGACCACCCTACAACGGTTTGCGAGATATTGCGGGTTGATGTGAGGTGGCCGTTCATGGGGCCTGGCTGAGAGCGGGCTGGGGATTGTGCAACTCTTACAGGGTTGTTCAGCGGTGTTGGGTGACCTGTGGGAAATCAGGGGCTATAATTCGGTTTCGTCAATGATGAGTTGTGAAGGACGTGCAGGAAGATATTAATAACGAAGCGGTGCCACCGGTTCCTCCTCCGCTGATTGAGGGTGAGGCGGAGGGGGGGGAGGCGAAGCCTGCGCCCAAGGGGCCGGGATTTCTTCGGCTATGGTGGCGGCGGCGGGGCCGCCAGACGCTGTTTTATCTGACGATTCTGACGACGCTGTTTGTGGGCTATAACGAGGTAATCTCGTTCCACGTGTTCAAACACGGCGGCCTGCCCGCGCAGTTGACCTCGCCCTTTGAGGTTCTGCTGTACCCTCCGATACTGTTCTGGACGCTGGCTTACGCGGCGGCAATCCTGGGTTTTCTGACAGCGCACGAGATGGGACATTACCTCTTCTGCAGGCTGCACGGTTTGGAGGCGACGCTGCCTTATTACCTGCCGAATCCGATCATTTTCGGGACCTTTGGGGCGGTGATCCGAATCAAGTCGCCGATCCGCAACAAACGGCAGCTTTTCGATATCGGCGCTGCGGGGCCGCTGAGCGGCTTCGCGGTTGCGGTGCCGATCTACCTGCTCGGGCTTGCGACCTCAATCAGGCTGCCGCCGGGGACGGAGATCGGCGGCGGGATTTTCTTCGGTGAGCCGCTGGTTCAGAAGCTGCTCAGTCTGTTCATTTTTCCAGGGATCGGCGAGCACGATATCGTGGTTGTGAGCCCGCTGGCGTTGGTGGGCTGGTTCGGCTGCCTGGTGACGGCGATCAACCTGCTGCCGGTTTCGCAGCTTGACGGCGGGCATGTGCTCTACGCGGTGTTCGGCCGCAAGCACGAGTA
>CBFCZO010000195.1:0-4083 GCA_965602675.1 uncultured bacterium
CCGCATCCTTGATCAGCACGCCCATCCCCGCGCCCACTCCCGTGCCCACCATGATCGCCGTCGGCGTCGCAAGCCCGAGCGAACACGGGCAGGCGATGATCAGCACCGCGATGGCGGGGAACAGCGAATTAACCAGCTTCGGCTCCGGCCCGATCGCAAACCAGACGGCAAACGTCAACGCCGCGAGCGTGAGCACTACCGGCACAAAGACCCCCGCCACTCTGTCGGCGAGCCGCTGAATCGGCGCCTTCGAGCCCTGAGCCTCCCGCACCAGCTTGATGATCTGCGCCAGCACCGTTTCGCTGCCCACCTTCTCGGCGCGAAAGCGAAGGCTGCCCGTGGTGTTGATCGTCGCGCCCACGACCTCGTCGCCTTCAGACTTCGCCACCGGGATGCTCTCCCCGGTAACCATCGATTCGTCGACGGCCGAAGAACCGCTGATCACAGTCCCGTCTACGGGTATCTTCTGGCCCGGCTTCACCAGCACCACATCGCCCACTTTCACCTGCTCGATCGGAACTTCCATCTCCACGCCGTCCCGCTCCACGACAGCGGTCTTCGCGCCCAGATCCAGCAGCTTCCTGATCGCCTCCCCAGTGCCCCGTTTCGCACGATGCTCCAGAAAACGGCCAAGCAGTATCAGCGTGATGATCGCCGCCGAAGTGTCGAAATACACCGCCGGCGCCACCCCTCCCTGGGTCAGCAACCCCGGTGCGAATGTCGCTACCGTGCTGAAAATAAAAGCCGCGCTCGTCCCAATCGAAATCAGGCTGTTCATGTCCGCGCCGCCGCTGCGGGTCACCTTCCAGAAACCGACGTGGAAGCGCGCCCCCGCCCAGGCGTACACAGGCAAAGCGAGAACAAACAGGATCGGATTCAGTATCGACCGCTCGATGGCCGGAAAACCGGGTATCATCTCCCCCATGCTCAGCAGCAGGATCACCGCGGTCAACACCGCCCCGGCCAGCAACTGCCTCAGCAGCGCTTCCCCCTCTTCATCTTTCTCGATTCCCGCCGCTTCTCCGACCGCCTCTTCAGCGACCAGTTCGTAATCCCCGGCCGATTCCACCGCCCCTCGGATATTTTCCGGCGACACAACCCCGGCCACGTACCCGACAGCCAGCGAGCCGTCGCTCAGGTTCACCGAGGCGCTCTGCACGCCGTCGAGCCGGGCCACCGCCTTCTCCACCCTGCCCACGCAAGAGGCGCAGTGAATCCCGCGCAGCTGGAATGTCCGTTTTGTGATCTCGACCGGATAGCCGATCCTCTCGAGCTTCGACGCTACATCCGCAACCGATATCTTGCCGGCGTCGAAATCGACCGTCGCTTCCCCGGTCGCCAGGTTCACCGCCGCGTCATTCACCCCGTCCAGGCCCTTCAGCGCCTTCTCGACCTTCGCCACGCAGCCCGCGCAGCTTATGCCGCGCAGCTTTAATGTTGTCTTTTGTCTATTCATGGTCATCTTCATTCTATACGAAAAAGGCGGGGCTCACCGTCCCCGCCTTTTTGCCAATCCTTGCCTGCTACTATTTTGCGCCTTCAACCCAAAGCGGGGAGCCGCTTGTGCTGCGGAAGCGCCAGCGCTTGCCGTCGACTATTATCCGGCTGGCCACGATATCCGTCTTGTTGCCACGCGCAACCATGGAACCGCGAACCGTCATCTCCTGGCCCTTGGCCGGGGCGAAGCCGATTCCCTTGGCGTGCCACTCCGGCGCAATGTAAACGATGTAGCGCTTGCCGCCCGACTTCAGCACAACCTCGAATCCGGGATCGAGCTCCTGGCCGTGCGTCCGCGTCCTGCTGCGAACAACCGTCCCTGTGACGCTGCCGGTCTCGCTGGAGTCGTACGTGGGACTGTAATAGTGCCAGCCCGTGCCGTGCCACAGCGGATAGCCATACTCGTCGCGAAGTTTCACCGTCTTACCGCCCTGGCTGACCTCGGTGGCGATCAGGTAGCGGTAATCGTCGTAGCCGGTCCAGTATGAATCAACCACGGAGCCCTTCAGCCTGACCGGCTCGCTCGTGTTCAGCACCAGCCCTTCTTCCTCGAGATACCACCACGGTCCCAGCATCGTGTAAAACGTCTCGCTCCCGTTGCTGTCGAACAGGTAATGCATCCCGTTGCCGGTGTAGTTGCCGTCGCCCCAGCAACTCCACAATCCGAGGCTCTCACGCAAGCTGCCCCGCAATGAAGTCACCGCCTCCGGATCAAACCAGGTCATTCCATCCCAGCCCGGACCGCCGCGCCAGATCGGATAGCCCTCCTCGTCGCGCAACTGCACTGTGACTCCGCCGGCCGTCAGCGTCTGTACTATCAGGTAGTCCTCGTCGCCGCTGCCCATGTGGCCGCCGCCCATGTGGCCGAATCCCATCCCGTAAGGCGCCACCACCGAACCGGTGACCGTGATTCTCTCGCCCGCCGACAGGACTACGCCGTTCTCCTCTAGATACCAGTAAGGGCCCACCATCAGCTCGTACTTCTTGCCGTCGTCGGCATTCAACTCGAAGTGCATCCCGCCGCCGGTGTGGTTGCCGTTACCCCACATCTCCCAATCATCGAAAGGCTCGCTTAGTGTGCCCGCAAGCGTCGTTACCGTGCTGCTGTCGAAATAAACGCCTCCGCCGCCCATGTAGCCGTGACCGCCGCCGCCGTGACCGAGCACGGCAGGCGAACCTGCCCAAAATACTGCTACGATTATTGCCAATCCAATTGCTGTGATTCCCGGTATGCCTTGTCTCATGTATGTCACTCCTGCAAGATGAAGTTGCTCGCGGCTGATTAATAGCCATTTACGCCGCATAACCACTACGTTATACGGCGCAATCGTCAATATAACTCCTTTGTAATTGAGATTCAACCTCACAATTACAAGAAAGCTTGACCAAGCCCGGATATCTGAGGTACTCACTTAATCATAAAACTTGCAGCATAGTACTTTTAGGAGCCCATCAATGCCCGATTCTCCGCAACTCCGCGTCAAAAGGATCGGTAGAACTCAGCAAATCCCCTTCTATCAGGTTTTTCTATACGTATTCGCCGCGATTCAATACAATGATACAGAACTCTATCTGAATCATACTGCTCTATCGGGAGGGAACTATGGACGAGGCAGCGGTAGCTGGTCGGCGTAAAATCTTTCGCGGATGGTGGGTCACGATCGCCGGATTCCTGGCCCTGTTTCTCACCCTGGGCACTCTCGGCGGCGCCATGCCGATCTTCAACGCCACGCTCGAAAACGAGCTCGGATGGGACCGCGGCTGGCTCGCCTTCGGCTACGCATGCTTCCTCATCGGAGCCGGAGTCTGCTCCCCCCTCGTCGGCGTCCTGGTCCAAAAGCTCGGATCGCGCAAGATGATGACCATCGGCTGCCTCGAAATGATCCTCTGCGTCGCGCTCATCGCTTTGATGCAGAACTTCGTCCAGTTCATCCTCATCATGTTCTTCATGGGATGCGGGCTCGTCGCGGCCTCCATGGTGCCCGTCCAGAAAATGGTGACCGAGTGGTTCATCACCTCGCGCGGCGCGGCGATGGGCTTGGCCATGGCGGGAGCGCCCCTCGGCACAGCAGTCGCGGCCATCGTCACCAGCCAGATCTTCCCCATTGTCGGCTGGCGCAACTCCTTCTTACTCTACGCCGCCGTCTTCTTCATCGTCATCGTGCCGATGCTCATCTGGGTCATTCGCAACAGGCCCCAGGACGTGGGGCTCAAACCCCTGGGCTATAAGCCCGAGCCCGCGACAGCGGATGGTCACCCGACCGATGACGCCACTCCCGCAGGACCCGGCTCGCTGCAGACCATCGTCTCCCCCGGATTCCTCTTCGTCCTCTTCATCGTCTTCCTCAGCTCACTCGGTACCGGCGCGCCCCCAGTCCACTTCGCCTTCCTCACTCAGGACCAGGGCTTCGATCTCGGCATGGCCGCCATCGTCGTCGCCGTCTTCGCCACCGGCAACACCTCAGGCACCCTCTTCTTCGGCTGGCTCGCCGACCGCGCCAACAAGCGCCTCGTCATTTGCTGCGTCAACATCATCGGCGCCATTTCCATCTGGACCATGCTCATCTACGGATTCCTGCCCCTCCT
>CBFCZO010000196.1:0-4072 GCA_965602675.1 uncultured bacterium
GTTGCTCACTTCTAAAGTGAGTTGCTCACTTGTTAAGTGAGTTCTAAAGTGAGTGCTCCCTCGACATCAGATCCCGGATCTCGCGCACGATCTGCAACTCCTCGTTCGTCGGCACAACCATCGCGATGATCGGGCTGTCCTTCGTCGAGATGATCGTGTCGTTGGCGCGGTTGGCGTGGATGTCCAGCTTCAAACCCAAAAAAGCGAAGTTCAGGCAGATCAGGCGCCGCAGGTAGTGGGCGCGCTCGCCGATGCCGCCCGTGAAGACGATCACGTCGACGCCGCCCATCGCCGCCGTGTGCGAGCCGATGTACTTCTGCACGCGGTAGACGAACATCTCCAACGCCAGGCGCGCCGACTCGTTGCCCTCCAACTCCTCCTCACGCAGGTTGCGCACGTCCGACGTGTAATTCGAGATGCCCATCAGCCCGCTGCGCTTGTTCATCAGCTCCTCGACCTCCTCGATCGAGTAGCCCTTGCGGCGCACCAGGTAGGGGATGATCTCCGGATCGAACGAGCCCGACCGCGTCCCCATCATCAGACCGTCGAGCGGCGTGAAGCCCATCGAGGTCTCCACCGACTTGCCGCAGTTCACCGCGCAGATCGACGAGCCGTTGCCCAGGTGGTTGGTGATTATCTTGAAGTCCTTGATGTCCTCCTCAAGCAGGCGCATCGCCTGGTGGGAGACATACTTGTGGCTGATCCCGTGGAACCCGTACTTGCGGATCCCGTGCTGCGTGTAAAGCTCGTAGGGCAGGCCGTAGAGGAAAGCCTTCTTCGGCAGCGTCGAGTGAAAGGCCGTGTCGAAAACGCCGTAATTCGGCACGCCCGGCAGATGCTCGATGCAGGCCTGGATGCCGGCCAGGTTGTGCGGGTTGTGCAGCGGAGCCAGGTCGATCAACTCCTCGATCGCATCCAGCACCTCGTCGGTGATCAGCTGCGTCTCCTTGAAGCGCTCGCCGCCGTGCACTACGCGGTGCCCCACCGCCTCGATCTCCTTGAGACTGCCGATCACGCCGGATTTCAAAATCGATTTCAGCGCAAAGTCGATCGCGCTGCTGTGGCTCTTTACCTTGGCCGTATCCTGCTCTTCGATTTCACCGGTCTTGTAAATAATCGGACTCGAGTTGGAGCCGATTTCCTCGACACGTCCGCGGATTAAACTCTCCTCGGACTGGGAATCTATCAACTGGTACTTGATCGAGCTCGATCCGGCGTTGAGAACCAATACTTTCATATCTTGACTCTTCCCGAGAAGTTCTCCTTAACTTTCCGCGGATGGCTGCTATTATGGACCATCCATGATATCTGGAGCATATTATCGGGCGTGGGGAGTGTCAACCCGATTGATCGATAATCGAGCAGCGGGTGGCGATTTGATGCGCTTTTACCTGGAGCTGTGAGCGTGCCGGAAATCGACGTAGCCGTTGTCGTGGTCAATTACAACGGAGAGCATTTTATACGTGAATGCCTGAATTCTGCGCTCTCCCAGTCAATCGGCCCGGCGGAAATTGTCGTCGTCGATAACGCCTCTTCCGATCAATCCGTAACACTCATTCGTGAAAAATTTCCCAAAATCACGCTTTTACCGCAGCAAAAGAACCTTTTCTTCTGCCGCGGATCAAACATCGGCATCGCGGCAACCACCGCCCCCTTCGTGCTCCTGCTCAACAACGACGCCGTCCTCCAGCCCGATTACATCGAGAAAACCATGCAGCCGATGCTGCGCGACTCTCGCATCGGTGCCGTCACCGGCAAGATCCTCCGTACCGACCGCGAAACCATCGACACCGCCGGCCAGGAGCTAGCCCGCAGCCGCAAGCCGCTCGACCGCGGCTACGGCCAGCAGGACGGCGGGCAGTTCGACGAGGAGGAGGAAATCTTCGGCGCGGGCGGCGTCGCTCCGCTGCTGCGACGCCAAATGCTCGACGACATCTCCGTCTCCGGCCAGGTCTTCGACGAAGCCTTCGTCCACTTCTACGAGGACCTCGATCTCGCCTGGCGCGCCCGCAACCTCGGCTGGAAAGCCTGGTACACACCCTCCGCCGTGGCCTGCCACCACCGCGGCGCAACCGGCCAAAGCGAGCCCGCGCGCCGCAACTGGGCCCGGCGGTTCGCCTTCGCAAACCTGCCCATCGAACTCCAGCAACACCTGCTCAAGAACCGCTACGCCGCAATGGCCAAGAACGACCGGCTCGCAAGCTGGCTAATAGGCCTGCCATGGATACTCCTCTACGAACTCAAGGTCTTCACATATCTGCTGCTCGTCAGGCCGAGCCTCATCCCGCGATACATTAAGGGTTTCGGCTTCCTGCGACATGGCTTTACAATGCGTAAACAACTTAAGCGAATGGCGCGCGAAAAAGGCATCCGGCGCTACGGCGGCAGGCATGTGGTAGGTGATAGGAGGGAATGATCTTTTATTGTCGTGAATGGCAGGGGATGGTAGCGGAATGATGGGTTATGGGGTGAACAGACGGCTCAGGTGGGGTAGGGTGACACGATGATGGACTGGTTCGAGCTCGTAAAGCTGGGATTCGCCTTCCTCCTCGCGGCAGTGCTCAGCTACTACCTCACACCCATCGTGCGCGCGGCCGCCATACGCTTCGGCATCGTCGACCGACCCGACGGGCACCTCAAAAAACACGAGCAACCAGTCGCCTACCTCGGCGGCGTGGCAGTCTTCCTCGCACTGCTGCTAAGCACCTCCCTCGCCTACGACTTCGACCGCACTATCATCGGCATCCTCCTCGGAACCACCATCATCATCATCCTCGGACTCGTCGACGACTTCGGAGTCCTCAGCCCCGCCGTCAAGATCGGCGGACAGTTCGTCGCCCTCTGGCTACTCATCAAGGCAGGCATCAGCGTCAAGCTGGTCTGGCTCCCCGAGCCCGTCAATTGGATCATCACACTCCTGTGGGTCATCGGCATCACCAACGCCTTCAACCTCATCGACATCATGGACGGCCTCGCCTCAGGCGTCGCGCTCATCGCGTGCGTCTTCCTCGCTATCGTCAGCTTCCTCAACGGCAACTACCTCATCGCCGCCTTCACCGTCGCCCTGGCTGGCAGCCTCATCGGCTTCCTCCCATACAATTTGCGACCAGCGAGCATCTACCTCGGCGACACCGGCAGCATGGCCATCGGATTCGTCCTCGCAGCCCTCACCATCAACGAGCGCTACACGGTTGTGAACGAGCGCATCGGCATCCTCGCGCCCGTCGTCATACTCGGCATCCCCATCTTCGAAACCGCATTCCTCGTCATCGTCCGCTCACTCAAGCGCATTCCCATTCTGCGCGGCAGCCCCGACCACTTCGCCATCCGCCTCCGCCGCCTGGGGTGGAGGATCCGCACCGTCGTGCTTGTCGTCTATGCTGTCGGCATCGCGCTCGGTCTGCTCGGGCTGGTGGTCGTCTATACGCCGGGATCGATTGCCACCACCGTCATAGCCTTCACGGCCGTCGTTGCCGTCGCCTTCGGCATATTCCTTTACTTCAAGGAGCCGCGGCTCCGCGGCACGCGCGGGCTGCACCGCAACGGGGAGGGCAGCGGTGGAGCGGACTGACGTCCTCATCATCGGCGCCGGCCTCGCCGGCCTGGCAGCGGCCCGTTACCTGCGCCGCCCCTGGATCCTGCTGGAGAGGGAAGCCACGCCCGGCGGCCTCGTCCGCAGCGTCCACTGCGGCGGCAGCGTCTACGATTACACCGGCCACCTCCTCCACCTCAAGGGCTCCGGCCTCGAAGCCCTCATCGAAGAACTCCTACCCGGCGGGATGAAGCCCGTCGCGCGTAAGGCAGGTATCCACTCCCACAGCCGCATCATCCTATATCCCTTCCAGGCCAATTTTTTCCCCCTCCCGCGCCAGGTAGTCAGGGAGTGCCTGCTCGGCTACATCAGGGCCCGCGAGCTCGAATGGAGCGAACCCGAGACCTTCGAGCAGTGGGCGCTCGCCTCCTTCGGCGAGGGCATCTGCCGCCACTTCATGCGCCCCTACAACGAAAAACTCTTCCTCCGGCCCCTCGACCGCTTGACCGCCGACTGGGTCGACTGGAGCGTGCCGCGCCC
>CBFCZO010000197.1:0-3939 GCA_965602675.1 uncultured bacterium
CGTTGTTTTTAGTGTTTTCTTCCCTGCAGTCGCCGTCGGGATCGAGGCGGGCGATAATGAAGTAGCCGCCGGGTGTTAGATCCGAGGGGATGCGAGCTGAAGTCCTGATATTTGTCGCTCGGCCGGCAGCCAGGACCTTCAGCTTGCAGCTATCAAGCAGCACTGACTCGCTGTTTATCTTTTTTCTATTAGATAAGTAGAAAGCCACTTTGGTGGCCGCTGAGGGCCTGATGCCGGCGTTTTTGACCTTGGCAAGGAGTCGGACTTTGCCGCCGATCTCCATAAGAGCGGGCTTTGTCAGCAGCTTGAACGAGGTGAGGGCGAGGTCGGTGACGAGCGGCATCGAGAACTCGTAGACTTCGTCGTATTCGCGATCGAGGACGAGTTTCCAGGTGCCGTTGATCTTGTTGTATACCAACGACCAGACCGTTCTGGCGGAACTGCTGTCGCTTGTGGGCTGCGGCGCCACTGCCTCGAGAAACTCGAACGCCCTTTCCTCGGTAAGGATGCCGTTGCACTCATTCAGCCACAGCAACAAGCTCCAATACCGCACGCAGGTCCCGCCCCAATGGGCTGCATCATTCTGATAGCCGTTTATCCTTCTGTTGGTGCAAATCTGGAATGGTCCCGACTTCCATGTGGGGACAACCCTGCCGTCGAAGTATTCGATGACGACGGAGTTGCCATAAGCGTCGGTAAGGAGATAGTGGATTTGGTTGGAGAATGTGTTGTTGTAGCGTTGTAAGAGATCAATGGCTTCGTATACATCCCTTGCGGAGTAGAGAACGAGGCAGATGGTTGTGAGGCCGTGCAGAGATCTTTTATTGGGATCGTAAACGCTCTCACCGTCGCCGTTGTTCATCGGTGACATCGTCACGCCGTACTCGTTAATCCCGTCGAACGAATAGTGCGGCGCCGTTAAAACGAAATCGCGCAACGCCGTATCGTGGAAATTCTGAGCGTATTGCCTGATGCCGCAGAAGCGTGTGGAGGTGATGCACATCGTGGCGTAGCCGTCGGGCGGATCGGCGAAGATGACCATCATCCAGTCGGCGCCTGCGTTGTCGTTGTTGTAGGAGAAGAGAGGATCGCCGCTCGGCGTGGCGGCGGAGAATGTCGAGCAGGAGATTCGCTGATCCTGCTCAAATGGGATGTCAAAGTCCTGCGCCGCGATGTCATCGACGGTGCCGTAGCTGCCGTAGTAGGTCATCATGTAGGTCGTGGTGCCCTCGATCAGGCGAATCGATTGCAGGGTCCGTATCTGGTCGTCGCTGAGGCCGTCGAGGATCTGGTGGTCGACGAAATCCGGCTTGATCAGACTCGTGTTGGGCGAGATTGTGACGGAGTGGAATGTCCTTTTAATCCTGGAAGAGGATTCGGAGCCATCTTCCGCATAAGAAACAGCCACGAGAAGAATTGAAGAGACGAGAATTACGGAAAGAACCAGTCTCAAAGGCTTCATTATTTCACCCCGAGCAGAAGCCGACACACGGCTTCAACGACTAGATATAATCACTGATTTCCGGATAAAACCTTAGCAGATTGCGGGCTCCGACAAAGTAACCACGATTACGCCTTGGCAGATTTATGCCCGGCGAATCACCAAGGCAAAGCCTATTCTTCCAGCCGCCGGTATTTCCTGAGCACTTCGATCAGCCTGTCGTGAGGGAGGGCGAAGACGGTGTTGCCGTTGATGCCGGACATGGTTTCGGCGGCGACGAGGGCGTTGACGATCGCCTCCTCGACGGCTTGGATTGTTGCTTCAAAGAAGGGGGTGTTCAATTCGTTGGGCAGCATTTGGAGCTGCATAGTGCCGCTGCTTTCTGCGGCGCCGGGGTTGGCGGTGGAGAAGGCGATGAAGATGTCGCCGGAGCTGTTGCTGCCCGTGCCTCCGACGCGCGCGACACCGAGGGGAACGCGCCTGGCGAGCCGCTTGAGCTGGTGTGGCAGGAGGGGTGCATCGGTGGCGACGACGACGATGATCGATCCGGCACCCTGCGGGGGCTCACCCGGATTATAAACGGCCTTGAGATCGCTGATCTCGCGCCCCACGGGGACACCGGCGATGGTCAGGTTTCTCCTTATGCCGTAGTTGGTCTGGACCAGGACGCCGACGGTATAGAGACCTTGATCCAGCCTGACCAGGCGCGAAGCGGTGCCGATGCCGCCCTTGAAGCCGTGGCAGACCATGCCGGTGCCGCCGCCGACGTTGCCTTCGGCCACGGGACCCGGCGCGGCGTTGTCGAGCGCCGCGAAGACATGCTCGCGCTTGACGTGGAAGCCGTTGATGTCGTTGAGGAAGCCGTCCCAGGTCTCGGCGACGACTGGCAGCGACCAGTAGAACTCCGAGTAGCCTTCGTCAAAATCGCCGTGCGCGATCTTCCACTCGATCACGGCATCGCGCACCACGCCGACGCTGTGGGTGTTGGTGATCAACACCGGGCTCTCGAGGAAGCCGGACTCCTCGACCCAGGTGGTGCCTGTCATCTCGCCGTTGCCGTTGAGGGAGAACCAGCCGGCGAAGACCGGATCGTGTTTCTTGCCGCGCGGCAGGACGGCGGTCACGCCGGTGCGCACGGGGCCCATGCCGACCTCGAGTTTCCCCTCGCCGGATATGAGGGTGGTGTGCCCCACCTCAACGCCGGCGACATCGGTGATGGCATTGAGCGGGCCGGGTTGGCCCTCGAACGGGATGCCGAGGTCCCTGGCCCTGGGTTTCTCCTGTGAGAAGGCAGATGCAGGAGCCAGGAGAACAACGGCGGCGACGGCCGCCACGATGACACAGGAAAAGTTGCGAAGAGTGAGCCGCGGATCAGCAAACATGGTTTTCCCCTTCTATTTACCGGGTTGCCGGGTAAGCCCATTCTATGTGGCGGCGGGGCTGCATTCAAATGTTGATGCAGGGAGGTTCCGCTCCAGCCGGAAAGAACACTCCGCACGGTTTGAAATACCTGCTGGAACGCAGGCACTGCCGGCGAATGGAGCGGTATCGCCTCGTCAGGAAGATGTTACCCCGGCAACAGCGCTAATCGGATTTCTTAGCGCTCATCGCGGCCTTCAGCCGAGCGGGCGTCAGGGGCAGGCGGACGAGTTCCACACCGAGGGCGTCGTGAACGGCGTTGGCGACCACGGCTCCGGCGGTGGTGATTGCCGGCTCGCCGCCTCCGCTGGCGGGATCGACTTTGTTGTCGATGACTATCGTCTCGAACTCGGGCGTCCAGGAGAAGCGAGTGATGTCGTAGGTGTCGTAATTCTTTGTGAGGATTTTGCCGCCCTTGAAGTCGATCTCCTCCGAGAGTGCGAAACCGAGCCCCATGGTGATGCCACCGGAGATCTGTGCGTGGGCGCCGGTGGGATTGACGCACTCTCCCATATCCTGCGCGCAGACGATTCTTTTAACCTTGACCCCGCCCGACTGCCTGTCGACGTCAACCTCGGCGATGGTGGAGACAAGCGTATCGACGTAATTCTCGCAGATGACGCCGTGGCCGCGGCGGCTGGGCGTGGGTGCGGAGGTCCAGCCGAACTTGTCGGCGGCTGCCTTGAGAACGCGGATCATCCGCTTCTCGGTGAGGTTGAGGAGGCGGAATTCGACGGGGTCCATGCCGGCCGCGGCTGCCATCAGGTCGATGTGGGACTCGCGGGCGAAGTTGTTGGTGTTGCTTCCGGGGCCGCGCCAAGCGCCGACGCCGAATGGGTGAGCCGGGCTCGCCGGGCCTCGGCCGCCCCAGTTTCCGCGCGAAACCACCCTGTAATGGGGTATGGCATAAAACGGCTCCGAACTCCTGCTGCCGCAGAAGTAGGCGACGTAGTCCCAAAAGACGATTTGATTTGCATCGTTGAGGCCGGAACGTATCCTGACGGCCGCGGCGGGCATGAAGGTATCGTACATGAACTCTTCCTCGCGCGTCCACGCCACCTGCACGGGCTTGCCGGAAA
>CBFCZO010000198.1:0-3848 GCA_965602675.1 uncultured bacterium
GCGAATTCAACGCCCTCGGCTACCGCCTGTTGAATGCGGGAAGCATCGAAGCGGCGCTCGCCGTCTTCACAATCAACACAGAGGAATTCCCCGATTCTTGGAACACCTGGGACAGCCTCGGCGAGGCGTACACCAACGCCGGCGACAAGGATAAGGCCATCGCTTACTATCAGAAATCGCTGGAGTTGAATCCGCAGAACAGGAACGCCACCTCGCAGATCCAGCGGATCGACGGCATAATCTTCGACAGATCGAACCAGACGAAGGAGGCTAACCGCTTCCATCCCGGTGAGAATACCGGTCTCAAGGGGTCGTACCTCGGCCAGCAGCCGCCCGGTCTCGAGCCGAAGGTCTTCGCGCCGGGAATCGTCTCGATCGCAGAAGGCTTTGAATTCAGTTGCACCTTCTCGCCCGACGGCAAAGAGTTCTATTTCAATCGCGGCACTGACATCTGGTGGAGCCACCTGACCGACGAGGGCTGGACCGCTCCCGAGCCCGCCCCCTTCAACACTCCTCAACTCGACCACGAACCGCACATCTCTCTCGACGGATCCAGGCTCTTCTTCGGCAGCAACAGACCCCGGGCCGGGGTCGACGGCAATCCTTACGGAATCTGGATGATGGAGCGCGCCGGCGATGGCTGGGGCGAACCGCAATTCATTCTCCAGGCGATGTACGTCAGTTCCACTCTCGACGGCACGATCATCTGCGGCGATATGGCTTCTCCCGAAGGAGGTGTCCTCTTCTTGCGCCCCACAGGCGATGGCTATTCGGCTCCCGTTAAACTCCAGTGCTCGACCACCACGGGGCACAATGACGACTGGCACCACCCCGCCATCTCCCCGGACGGCGGCTTCATCATCTTCGACTCCATGCGTGCGGGGGCGCTGGGCGGTGAGGGCGACAGCGATTTCTATCTAAGCTTCCTCAAAGACGACGGCTCCTGGAGCGAAGCCTCACACCTGACGGATATCAGCACGCCGGGCGACAACATGTGCGCTTATATCACCCCCGACGGCAAATATCTCTTCTACCACGCTGCAAGGGACATCTACTGGGTGAGCACGGAGGCAATCAACCAGCTGAAAAATAAATAAAGCCTCTTTCATTAATTCACAGGAGAAGGGATTATGAGAAAACCATCTTCACTCCTCATCGGACTCATCATTCTTTGGGCACTCACTTCTTGCGCACCGCAACAGGAGCAGGCCGCGGCCACCGATGAATTCGCGCTCTGGACCGGCCCCTACATCGGCCAGGAGCCGCCGGGCACGGAGCCCGAACTCTTCGCGCCGGGGATCGTCACCTCGGGACTATCGACGCGCGACGTCGCCATCCTGCCCGACGGCAGCGAGATCTACTTCGGTCTCTTCCTGCCGAACTATAAGTTCGCCGCCATCGCATATACCAGGCTAGAGAACGGCCGTTGGACCAGGCCGGAAATCGCCCCATTCTCGGGCAAATACAAGGACATCGAGCCTTGCATCTCTCCCGACGGCGGGAAACTCTTCTTCCTCTCCTACCGGCCGTTGGAAGCAGGGGGCGAGGCGACCGATAACGAGGATATCTGGGTGGTGGAGCGGGTCGACGACGGCTGGGGCGAGCCCTACAACATCGGCCCGCCGGTCAACAGCGAAGCCGGAGAGTTCTTCCCGTCCATCACCGCCGACGGCACGCTATACTTCACCCGCTTCAATACGCAGACGCGCGGCAACGAGATCCTCCGCTCGCGGCTGGTCGACGGCAAATACGCAGAGCCCGAGCGGCTGCCCGAGCAGGTTAACTGCGGCAGAGACCGGTTCAATGCGTTCATCGCGCCCGACGAAAGCTACTGCATCGTCCCGGCTTTCGGGATGGAGGACAGCGTCGGATCCGTCGACTACTACATCGTCTTCCGCAACGACGACGACACCTGGCGCGAGCCGGTCAACATGGGCGACAAGGTCAACACCACAGGCGCGCTAGAGTATTCCCCTTACGTCACGCGCGACGGCAAGTACTTCTTTTTCATGTCATCCCGCACTCGCTTCGATGAGGGCTACCACAATCTGTCGCTGACTCTTGCCGACATCCTCGAGATCCACAAAGCCCCCGAGCACGGCAACTCGAGCATCTACTGGATGGATGCCGCCTTCATCGAAGCCCTGCGGCCGCAATAATTACATCTGTCGCCGCACAACAAAGGTCGAGATAAACCCGATTCCAAATCGGCGGGATGATAATTCGGCTGCGGGGCGTTAAAATCACTCCGCAGCTTGATGACCGCAGAACAATTAAAATAATCGAAGGAGGGAACGATGCGCCGCGTATTGGTTCTCGCTTGTGTCGTTGTATGTTTGCTCTCGGTTACCTTAACGGCCCAGGAACGGGGTCTCCAGCCGGCGGATTTCTACAAGGAAAAGACGATCACCGACGTCGCCCTGTCGCCCGGCGGCAACCTCATCGCCTTCTCTGTCATGTCGATCCTCGAGGAGGACAACCACCGCCACAGCGAGATCTGGATGCAACGCCTCTCCGCAGGCAAGCCCGATGGCGAACCGTTCCGCTTCACCTCGCCCACCGAGGAATCCAGTTCGCCGGGCTGGTCGCCCGACGGCCGCCTGCTTAGCTTCGTCTCCCGCCGGGGTAAGGACAAAAACAGCATCTGGTTCATCCGCGTCTCCGCACCCGGTGGCGAGGCCTTCCACATCGACGGTGTCGACGGCGCGCCCGTCTGGTCGCCCGACGGCAAGTGGATCGCCTACACCCGGCAAGCCGACGACGACGAGGAAGAGAACAAGCCGAAAAAGCGCGAGGGCTGGATCGCACCCGACGCGATCACCAACACGCTCGACGCCGAACGCTTCGACGGCCGCGTCATAACCCAGATGAATTATAAGCGCGACGGCGTTCTCGCTCTCCTGCCCCATCCCTCGACGCGCAAGAAAAATCAACTGTTCGTCATGCCCGCCGAGGGCGGCGAACCGAGGCAGCTAACCGATCTGCCCTTTCAGGTCAGGGGCTTCGAATGGGCCTCCGACGGCAGTTACCTCCTCTTTAATGGCAACGCGCTCGAGGACGACGAATACAACGAAGAATTCACAGCCGACATCTTCGTAGTCCCCTTCAGCGGCGGCGAGGCGAAACCAATCACTACAAATCCCGGCAGCGAAATGGCCCCCGTGGTCTCCCCCGACGGCCGCCTGCTCGCCTTTATGTCTACTCCCGACAGAGGCTCCGAGACGGATATCAAGATCGTTGAGCTCGCCCACGACGGCTCCTTCGCCGGCGAGCCGCGCAACCTCACCGCCGACTGGCCATACCGCCCAGGAAGGCCCCTCTGGACGCCCGACGGCAAGGCACTGCGTTTCAGCACCGTGATCAACGGCAACAGCCACCTCTACGAAATACCGGCGGCCGGCGGACAGGTGCAGCAAGTCACCACCGGCGACCGCAACCTGCGCGGCTTCTCATTCTCCGAAGACGGCTCCCTGATGGCCTTCGCGATGACCGATCCCCTCACCCCCTCCGACCTCTTTCTCTCCGCCGGCGACGGCACCGGCGAGATCAGGCTCACCAACCTCAACGCCGACTGGCTAAGCGAAATCGCCCTGGCTCCACCCGAGCGCCTCACCTGGAAGGTGGCCGACGGAACCGAGATCGAGGGCTGGCTGATCAAGCCCGTCGACTTCGAGCCCGGAAAAAGCTACCCGATGGTGCTCAAGATCCACGGCGGGCCGCACTCCTTCTACGGCAACTACTGGTTCCGCACCTTCCACATACTCTCCGCATCTGGACTCTTCGTCCTATACCCCAACCCGCGCGGCTCCGGCGGCTACCCGCACGACTTCGTCTACGCCACCCGCGGC
>CBFCZO010000199.1:0-3816 GCA_965602675.1 uncultured bacterium
GGCGTCGCCGCTGAAGGTGGCTCCATGGAACCCGGCGTCGCCGCTGAAGGTGGCTCCATGGAACCCGGCGTAGCCGCTGAAGGTGGCTCCATCGAACCCGGCGTAGCCGCTGAAGGTGGCTTCATCAAAATCAACACTCTTAATGAACTCGTGTTCTTCGAATTCTGAACAGCCCTCGGGAAAGCGGAAACCCCTGAAATCGTAAAACTCTAACTCTCCCCTCTTTCCTCCTAATAAATATTCAGTCGGATTCCCCTCCTTGAATAAATCTATCTCTCTCTTGAACTCTTCTTTCTTTTTCTCGTCTTGCTCGCTGTGAAAGAGGCAGTATTTCTCTTTCTTACCACCGCTTTTCCATGCGGGACGCTTACATTTATAATCAGTTAACTCGCTTTTATAAGCGCAGGTTTTTTCCTCCGGCATGAACAAGCCCCCCGAATCAAAACTACATAATAGCTGCGATTTTGTTATTGTTGCAGATTACTAATCAAAATCAAACACATGAATCCGGGAAGGCGTCGCGGGAATCCCAACGCAAGTTGCCAAAGGACTCCGCCGAAGGCGGACAACCCTTTGCAATCAACGGTTTTTCAACTACTTATCTCTTGGCGGGCAGATATTTCTTTTCGATCTTGGCGACGACAGTGTAATTGGGATCGACGATCTGGCTGATGTGATTCTCGCCGGCCTGGCTGATTAACTGCAATGCATCGAGCCGCCCGAATCCATAGTCGCGTTCAAGCCAGAAAACGAGCTCGCGCAGGGCGATCCGGTAGGCATCCTCGAGCGGGCGGGTGGAACCGATGGCCATGATCCACTCGTCCGTCTCAGCCAGCGGCCAGGGTGTGCGGCGTCCCTTTATCAACTCGATCCGCAGTTTGACATTCATCGCCACCTCGACCGCCGTGCCGATCACCTCGCCGCCGCCTTGCACCAGGTGCCCATCGCCGAAGCTGAGCAGTGCGCCGGGGACGTTGACGCCGAGGTAGACTGTCGCGCCGATGCCGAGCTCGGGTGTGTCCATATTGCCGCCGAAATCGCCGGGAACGATGCTGTAGCGCACCTCTCCGGCCGAGGGCGCGACGCCGATGCAGCCGAGGAAGGGCTTCATCGGGATCTCGACGCTGTGGACGCCGTCATGGGCTTTGTAGGTGACCGTGCCGCGTTCGGGATTAACCTGGTAGAACCACACGCGTTCGCTGGACGCAGGCGGATCGGCGGGCGGCAGTGCGAGGTAGGAAAGCAGGTCGGGACGGTCGCTCAGTGAACTGATGCCATATGGCCGCGCTGGCTGCAGGCCGAGGATGGTGACGGCGATGGTGTCGCCCGGCTCGGCGCCCTCGATGTAGAACGGGCCCGTCTGCGGGTTGGCGTGGAAGGGCACGCGGCTCTTCGAGGGCAGGTCGGAAGGAGACTTGACGCTGCCGTCGAAGCAATCCTCGGTCCAGCTTTTCAAAATCGTGCCCGGCGCTATATGCATCACCGGTTCGCAGCCGCCGTAATTGTAGCAGAGTTCGCTATGATCGGGAATGTACTCGACTTCTTTCTCCTCGGACAATGGAGTGCCCAGTGCGGCTATCAGGATTGCCAAGGCGATAGTGACAGACATCGTTTACCCCCTGCTAAGTTCGCGCCGTCCATTCTAACGCCTGCACGGCTGATATGCGCGTCATAAAGATATTCTTCAGTCAGACGGCGTACAGCTGCACCATGTGGGATTTTACGACAGGTCGAAAGTGTTTTTACTGCTTATCCTGCGAGTAGGCTGTGCTCCAGTCGATGGGGCCGGACTCAAAGCGCTGGACAAGGCGGCCGAGGACATCGTCCCACGCGCTCTGGAAGTATTCGTAAACCTCGTCCCAGTCCTTGCCCTCGCGCCAGCCGTCGTGAGTCAACGTCAATTTCGTGCTGTCTTCAGCCGGCGCGAACTCGACGGTCACCCGCATCGTGTGCTTGCGCACCTCCGGCCACTGCGGCGGCGAGTTCCACTCGATCGAGAGCATCTCTCCCTCGCGGAAATCGAGCACCTTGAGGTCCTCGGCTCCGCGCCACCCGGGCGGATTGTCAGGATAGAACAGGATTTCATAAGGGCAGCCGATGCGTAGCTCGACGTTGCAGGCGGGTGCAAAGAAGGAGGTGATGCCCTCGGGCGTGGTCCACGCCAGCCAGACATCCTCGACCGGCGCCGGAACGAATAGCTCTTTGACGATGGCGCGCTGGCTGTTTTCCTGCAAGAAAGCCAGGGGCAGCAAGGCGAAAACCAAAAAGGTTAGCTTAATCATGCGTTCCCCCAGTGTTTTCACAACAAAAAGTTCGCACTCAAAGCATGGCTTCTCTATGCACAACCATCAGCACTTTTAATTACATTTTCTGTGGTGACACAAGTCTTCGCCGTCTGCCGCAATCGTCGGGGAGTTGAAACAGCTCAGAACATGCCGGGCAGGGGCAGGCCGCCGGCCATACCCTGCATTTGCTCCTGGAGGGCCTCGTCGACGCGGCGCGCGGCGTCGTTGATGGCAGCGACGATCATGTCCTGCAGCATCTCGACATCCTCGGGATCGACGACCTCCGGGTCGAGAGTAAGATCGAGAAGTTGCTTGTTGCCGTTCATGCGGGCGGTCACCATGCCGCCGCCGGCGCTGCCCTCGACCTCCAACTCCTCCATCGCCTTCTGCATGCGCTCCTGCATCTGCTGCGCCTGCTTCATCATCTTTTGTAAGTTCTTCATCCCTGCTGCTCCTCTTCGTCCTTTTCCGTCCCGTAATCGTGGACTATCGTGCCATCGAGCTCGCGGAACAGCCGCCCCGCGAGCGGATCCTGCTTAACCTTGCGCTCGGTTTCCGTTGACGCCCCCACCGGTTCCTCCGACACAGCCTCCTCGGGCGGCACCGGCGGCGGGGCTTTCTCTTCCTCCTCGACCGGGGGCTCCTGCGGTGCGGGCTCCGGCACAGCCTCCGGGGGAGGAGCCGGGGCGGCGCTTCCCGTGCCCGTGATGTCGAGAACGATGTCTTCGCCGAATGTCCCATGCACAACCTGCTTTAGCGTGTCATTGAACTCTCCGCCGGAGAGCAGGCTGGCGTTGACGGCCGATCCCGCAACGATATGCAGCACTTTGCCGTCGAGCTCTATCGAGGGAGCCATGTCGAGGACGCGATGCAGGCTCGTGCCGCGCGCGGCGGCCAGCAACCTGTCGCGATCCGTTGCTCCTTTCGGCACTCCGGCGGCTGCGCGCCTGGGCGAGGACGACTCGAATTCCAACTGCTGCTCGATCGGTGACGGAGTTGCGATAGCCCTGGGAGCATGCAGTTCACCGGACTGCAGCCCGGCGATTACCTCGCTCAGCGGCGTCAAGCGCGTGGAATGGATCATCTTCACCGCCGCAGCCTCGAGGTGGTATTGGGGCGAAGCGGAAAGCTGCATCTCGGAATCGGCGCGCACGAGGATGTCGAAAAAGCGGACGATGTCCTCCTCGCTGAGACGCTGTGCCTGATCGCGCAGCAGTTCGCGCTCGCGGTCGCTGTAAGGCAGGAGCGGCTCAGAGTCGCCTGCGACGCGTGCGATCATCAGGTCGCGCACGTGGCGGATGAGCTGACGGCAGAAGAGGCGCATGTCGACACCTGTGTCGGCGACATAACGCACTGCGGCGAAGGCCTCCTCGGCGTTCTGCTCGATGACAGTGTCCACAAGCCGCCTCAACTCCTCGCGGCCGATCATTCCCAGCGCCCTGAGTGCGGCCTCGTAAGTGATCTTGCCGCCGGCGAAGTTGATCGTCTGGTCGAGTGCGCTGATCGCGTCGCGGATCGAACCCTCGCTGGC
>CBFCZO010000200.1:0-3812 GCA_965602675.1 uncultured bacterium
TCTTCTCGCCTTCGGGCAGGGCGAGTGTCCGGTCGACTATCTGCTGCGGCGTCTGGCGCGAGAGCGGCTTGCCGCAGGATGGGCAGTGGGGCTTGCCGACGCGCGCGTAGAGCAGGCGGAGGTAGTCGTAAATCTCGGTGACGGTGCCGACCGTCGAGCGCGGGTTGCGGCTGGTGGTCTTCTGCTCGATCGAGATCGCCGGGCTGAGCCCTTCGATGCTCTCGACGTCGGGCTTCTCCATCTGCTCGAGAAACTGCCGCGCGTAGGCGCTGAGGCTCTCGACGTAGCGACGCTGGCCCTCGGCATAGATGGTGTCGAAGGCGAGACTGCTCTTGCCGCTGCCGCTGATGCCGGTGATAACAATAAGCTTGTCGCGCGGGATCTCGAGATCTATGTGCTTGAGGTTATGCTCGGCGGCGCCCTTGATGATGATCTTGTCGAAAGCCATGTATCCCTCTCCTGTGCGTGAGCCTGAAATGATGTCCGAAACACGCGGGGATTTCAATAGGGGAGAGTCAAGCTTACGGTTTTTAGTTGATTAGAATACGCGGACGGGAATGCGACTCAATAATGGGATACAGACAAGCATTTGTGCGTTATGTGGAGCTGCGGTTTTATCGCTCGCAATTTGTACGGTCGGTCAGATACGCCACGGTGACCGACACCATTTATAGTACCGGAATGACTCGGGCGCGCCCGGTCGTTCTCACACCTGCATGCCGACTGACAAGTGGAAGTGGACGATTTTCCACTCGCCGTCGCGTTTCTCGAGAACCCAGGTGCAGCGGACGGGCAGTTGCTTCTGCTCCTCACCAAAAGTAGCTGCCATGTCCCAGAGGCTGGTGGCCCAGGCCGTTTTTCCGTCGGGCAGGAGGTGAAGCTTCAGATCGGATTGAGTGATCTTCGTATCCGAGAATACCTCGTTATGCGCTTCCATCAACGCGACCAGCGCATCCCAGCCGACGACGTAGCCGTCCGCGCTACCCCCGATGAAGACTTTATCCGGATCGTGAACGACAACATCGCCGAAATAATTCATGTCCTCCATCTCGACGGCATTCATGAAGTCGTCAAGTGCCTCGGAGACGGCCTGCTCCTCGGCGGCCGGGTCGACGGCTGCGGCTTGTTCGGATTCTCCCTGCGGCTGGCACGCGATAGCAATAAGGAAAACAAGAAATGCTGTGACCGCCAGGATCTTTCTCATAACGCCCCTCCATCAGCTGTGTTGCGAAAATCGAGCGACATGATAATCACCGCTCAATGACAAATACAACAAAAGACATCGCTTCATCGCACTCAAGCAAGATGGGCGCGAATAAAAATGTCTGCGTTCCAGGTTTTTGCGTCAATTCGTTTGTATCCGCCCCGTGACGGCGGGGAGGATTTCGAGCGCGTCTTCCCAGCCGAGTGTCTTGATCTCCAGACCGAGGAACCGATCACCCGCTTTTGCCAGGCCTTCGCGCCAGATATCTATCAGGTCGTCGAGGTTGGGGCGTGTGCCTCTGGGTCGGCGGTGACGGCTGAGCTCTCCGCAGCCGGCGCCGGTGCCGTCGGTAGAGGCAAGCAGAGAGAAGCTCAGATCCAGCGCGAAAGGCTTGAGGCGGGCGAGTATGCGGGCGGTGACGCCGCCCGAGTCGCAGGAGTGGCAGGAGATGAACGCGGCGTCGCGCAGGAGTCCGCGCCAGGCTGGATCGTTACTCAGATGCTGCTCCATCGCGGGCCAGGCGCTGTCTTGGTAGAGCGATTTCTGGTTGATGCCGAGAGTGCGACCTTGGCGAAGCATGCTGAGGTTAATGTCGACGCGGCGGCTCTGGCCCTCGAGCACGGGCACGACGGCGTGCGGCTGGCGCGGATCGATCATGCGGGAGAGGCGTTGGAAGTAATCGCAGAGGATTTCGCGCGCCCCGGGTGGTTCGCCGTTCTTGAGGATGCGGTGAAAACCCTTGTACCCACGCGGCGCGTCCTCATCGATCCAGCCGTGAACATTTCCTACGGCGTTAAGCGGCGAGCGAGCCCACATCGAGGGATGGTTGAAGCTGACGAATTCGAAGGGGTAAAGATGAACTGCGACGCCCGAGCGGGCGGCGCGCCAGAGCAGGCAGCGGAAGGCGCCCTCGAAGAGGGGATCGATCTCGCTCAAATCGCACTTACCCCGGACAAGTGTAAACGGCGAGCCGATGTCGAGGTCGTTCCAGCAAGCAATCGGGCAAAGCGACATATAGTTGCAGCCGCAAGGCACGACCAGGTCGTCGAGGGCGAGGAAGTAGGCGTCGAGGGGGTGGCGCTTTTTACTTTCCGGCGCGCCGAGGTAGGGCATCAGCGGACCAACCAGCCTGCCTTGTGGCTGCCGAGGCTCCGGCAGGGAGACGGCGGCGGTCAGGCTGGCCCGTGGCTTGCCGCCAACTGCAATGCGGAGGCTCCCTTGCCCATAAACGTAAAGGATGTCCGTCGGGCCGGATGTCGTAGCGCGGGCGGCCGGTCCCCTGACGGCCAGGGTGATGCCGGGTGCGGCGCGCAGGATAATCCTGTCGCCGGCGACTATGTTCTCCATGTTGACGAGGACGAAGACGTAACGCTCGGGATGGTTTTCCCGCCTCTTCTTTTTCCTAACGACGATTTTCGGGTTGCGTCCCGGGCGGGTTCTGAACTTGATTTCTGCGATCGGGCCGGGAATGAAGTTCTCGGAAGACATGGGATTACCTCGTTGATAAAAAACGATGCCCGCAAGGACACCGTGAACAGCTTTCAGCAAAGGGATTCGCCTGGCTTGATTCAAAAGGAAGGCGGTAGGTGATCGCTAAGAAACGATCAACCGGTCTCAGAATATCCGCCGGGAGAGGTCCTGTGGATTCTTTTCATAACATTGTATCGCCGGGAAAGTGAAAAAGTGTCTTCACTTGGCGGGAGAATCTAGTATCATCTTGACGCCGGGGGATTGGGGAATTACCCGACAGATGCCGCGACGGGCGAAAATCCCCGCGGCTATCTGGCGCGACAAACAACATTACGATTCGCAGCGCGGACGTGGTGCCATGGCATTTGACAATAAGAAGACAGGTAGCACAAAGCCGTTCAAGCGGCGGCGGCAACGGCCTCATCGCAACGGGCGGATCGGGCATGAGTTGCCGCAGCCCGCGGTGCTCTACACCGTCGGCATGGGCAGGAAGAAACTCCAGAACCTGATGCAACTGCTTGTCGATGCCGGCGTGGAGATGGTCGCCGATGTGCGGACCTACGCCGCCGAATCAGGCCCCGGCTTCACGCGCGAGCGCGACATCGCATTTCTGCTGAAAGAGGTCGCCGGAATCGAGTACCGCCGCGAGGAGCCGCTCGTGCCTTCGCGCGAGATCCGCGAACAGTTCCGCCGCGACCACAACTGGCACCGCTTTGAGGATTCCTACTTTGAGCTGCTGCGCGTCGAGCGCGTCGAGGAGAATCTCGATCCCGAAATCTACGCCTCCTTCAAAACCTGCCTGCTCGGGGACCCCGAATCGGCTGACCATGACCACCGCCGCCTCGCAGCCGAATACCTCCAGAAAAAGTGGAAAATCGGACGCATTGGACACCTGTAAGCAAATCCGTGGTCGGTTCTGTTTAAATCGACATTCGGCACACATATAGTCGCGACGACAGGGCAAATCGGCCACGCAACACGTCAAATAATTTACCGAGGCTTTGCCACACTCCATTACGTGGAACGGCCTTCGCTAACGCGCGGTTACTTCTTCTCTGCCTGCATCTGTGTCAGCTGTTCAAAGTACTCCTTGAGTTCCTCATCGTCGGGGTCGATCTCCAGGCCCTGACGCACGGCA
>CBFCZO010000201.1:0-3747 GCA_965602675.1 uncultured bacterium
CGGAGCGAGCCAACATCTTTATATCGAGGAAAGACGGTTACGACTGGTCCAAGCCCGAGGAGCCTGAGGGGATCAACACCCCCGAACATGAAAGCTACCCATCGGCCGCAGGGGATGGCACGCTCTACTTCTTCAGCCGCAAGCCGGGCGGCAAGGGACAAAGCGATCTTTATTACTCCAAGTTGGTCGACGGCAAGTACGCCGAGCCGGTTAATATCGGGATCCTCAACACCGAGGCGCACGAATGGGATCCCTTTGTCGCCCCGGACCAGAGCTACCTGATCTATTGCTCAATGAAGCCCGGGGGGCTTGGAAGGGACGATTTGTACATCAGCTTCCGCAGGGACGACGGCTCTTGGGCGGAAGGGATCCATATGGGCGACAAGATCAACTCGCCCCACTCGGAGAACAGGCCGTTTGTAACATTCGACGGCAAGTATTTCTTCTTCACCAGCAGCAAGCCCAACGGCGATCCGGCGTTGCAGCAGATCACTCCCGAGCTGCGCCCGGGGAACGGGAAGCGCGACGTCTACTGGGTGGATGCGCGGATTATCGAGCAGTTCAGACCTTAAACAAACCCGTAGGAGGCATGACGATGAAGGTCAATCCAGCACTATTTCTCGCAGTCATTCTGACGCTCTCCTGCTCGCCGCCGGTGCAGGATCCGGCGGAAGAGCAAACCTTCCCGGAGTTGAGTGGGCCCTATCTGGGGCAGGAGCCGCCGGGAATGAAGCCGGTGCTGTTCGCGCCGGGGATTGTCTCGACTGGCTCGCGTGAGTGGAGTTCGTCGTTCTCGCCGGACGGCAGGTTTTATTGTTTCGGATTATCCAGCCCGCCGAAGAACGCGATTCTGTTCATGGAGGAGAAAGACGGACTCTGGACCGAACCGATGCCGGCGCCGTTCTCCGGGACATACTCAGAGTACGACTTTAACCTGACTCCCGACGGCGGCAAACTGATGTACACCTCGCACCGCCCGCCTTCGGGCAGCGGCCCTGAGAAGTCCGACTCCGATATCTGGATGGTGGAAAGGACAGCAAGCGGCTGGGGCAAAGCGCGATCGCTCGGCCCGCCGATCAACACGGAACACCGGGAGTTGTACCCCTCGATGACGCACGACGGCACACTCTATTTCTTCAGCAATCGACCCGGCGGCCGTGGGGGCAGCGATGTCTACCGAGCGCGGTTCGTGGACGGCAAGTTCAGCGAGCCCGAGAATCTCGGCGACGGGATCAACACCGAGGAGAATGAATCGGATCCGTTCGTCGCCGCCGATGAGAGTTTCATCATCGTAACCTCCAGCCGCCCGGGCGGCTTTGGCAGGGGCGATCTATATGTCAGCTTCCACGGGGAGGACGGCAGTTGGGGCAAGCTTCAGAACCTGGGTGCGACGATCAACACCGCGGACACGGAGTTCTGCCCGAGCATCACGCCGGACGGCAAATACATCTTCTTCACAAGCACGCGGGCACCGGGTATGGAATACCCGCCGATCAAGCTGGGCTATAAGGAGAGGCTTGGCGTGGCGGCAGGCGTCTCCGACCGCAACATCGACATCTACTGGGTCGATGCGCGGATAATCGAACAGTTCAGACGGTAAACAAGCACACAGGGGGTATCACGATGAAGGTCAAACCAGCACTGCTTCTCGTAGTCATGTTTGCGTTCTCCTGCACTCCATCGGTGCAGGAGCAGGCGGAGGTAATAACTTTTCCGGAGTTGAGCGGGCCCTATCTGGGTCAGGAGCCGCCGGGGATGGAGCCGGTGCTGTTCGCGCCGGGGATCGTCTCAACCGGCAAGAACGAGCTCAACGCAGTATTCCTGCCACAAGGCAAAGAGCTCGTCTTCTCGGTTACCTACGGCCAGATGAAATGGGCGTTGGTGATGATGAGGGAAGAGAACGGCCGCTGGACCTCGCCCGAGGTAGCGCCGTTCTCCGGAACCTACAGCGACGTCGATCCCTGTACCTCGCCCGACGGCAAGCGCATCTACTTCTGCTCAAACCGGCCGCGTTCGGGTGAGGGCGAAGCGGAAGACACTTTCGATATCTGGTATGTCGAGAAGACCGATAGCAGCTGGTCGGACGCCGTGAATTCCGGCTCGCCCATCAACAGCGACGCCAACGAGTTCTACCCTTCCTTCACCCGCGACGGCACCTTCTACTTCCAGTCCTGGCGTGAGGGCGGAATCGGGCAGGCGGATATCTATCGTTCAAGATTGACGGACGGGCGATATACGGTGGTTGAGTGCCTGCCGGAACCGGTGAACAGTCCGGCCTTCGAAGGAGACGCATTTATCGCACCGGACGAGAGTTACATCATCGTATCGACTTTCAGGGAGTATGAAAACCACGGCTCCTCTGATCTCTACATCAGCTTCAGGGATGAAGCGGGCGGCTGGTCGGAGCTAATCAACATGGGCTCGAAGATCAACTCCTCCGGCGGCGAAAACTGCCAGATTCTCTCACCCTGTGGAAAATACCTGTTCTTCACGAGCAGAAGGAGCCGTGAGGATCTCGAAACGCCGCTGACCTATAAGGACCTCCAGGAGATCCATAATTCCCCGCTCAATAGCGGTGGCGACATCTACTGGGTCGATGCCGGAGTCATCGAGGCTCTGAGGCCCGAATAGCAGGGAGTAGAGAGCTGATGTGCCTCAAGTTAATCTCCCTCCTGATCACTCTCTTATTAGCAAACGGTTGTAGTGCCGCCGAGCAGGAATCTGAGCCGGCACAGGAATCCAAGTTGATCGCGCTGGTGGGGGGCACGGTGATCGACAGCACAGGGGCAGAGCCGCTGGTAAACGCCGCCGTGATCATTGAGGAAAACAGAATCGTCGCCGTGGCCGCGCGTGAGAAGATCGAGATACCAGCCAGTGCAACGATCATCGACGTCAGCGGCTGCACAGTGCTGCCGGGCTTCATCAACACCCACGTGCACGCGGCCCTGAATGAAACGAGGCTGCGCCGATGGGCCAACGAGGGAGTCACAACCGTCAGAGACATCGGCTGCAATGCCGATGAGCTGGCCGGATTCCTGCAAACGCACAAGGACAGGCCGCGTTTCGCACGCCTGGTTGCGGCAGGCCCGTTGATCACCGCAGTCGGCGGCTATCCGATCGCAGCGTGGAATAACCACAACACCGCGCTGGAGGTGAGTTCAGCGGGGGAGGCGCGCATCGAGGTCGAGCGCCTGCTCGACAGGGGCGCAAAAGTAATCAAGATAGCCATGGAGCGCGGCGACATCTGGCAGCCGGACACACCCTACCCGGTCCTCAGCCCGGAAGCAGCCAGGATGATAGTGAGGACCGCCCACGGCCGCGGGACAATCGTCTCGGCGCACATCACCTCGCGCAGGGACATAGATCTCGCGCTCGCGGCGGGTGTCGACGACCTTGCACACATGGTGGCCGACGGCACGCTCTCAATTCCTCAGGCCAGGCGCGTAGTCGACAGTGGCACCTACTGGGTGCTGACGCTTGAGCTATGGCATAATGTCAGCAGCAGACTCGGGAACACCGCCAAGCTCAACCTGCGCTGCTTCGTCGAAGCTGGGGGCCTGGTCGCGCTGGGAACCGATTACGCCGGTTACGATGCAGTGTTCGACCTGGGGATGCCGATCCGCGAGATCCGTTGGATGCGGGAGGCGGGTATGACGCCGATGCAGATCATCGTCGCGGCAACCAAGCATGCCGCGCACATCTGCAACCTCGGACATTATATCGGAACGCTGGAGAAGGGTAAGGTCG
>CBFCZO010000202.1:0-3713 GCA_965602675.1 uncultured bacterium
TCGAGCGGCCCGGCGCCGGGTTCGCGCTGCTGCTCCAACTCCTCTCGCGTGATCTCGATCGGCGTTGCGAGGCGGGCGCTGGCCAGCTCGGTCAGCAGCCCGATCGAGTTCTTGAAATACGGCGTCGTGCGGAATCCGCCGTTCCACCAGACTGAAAACCACACGCCGTGGGCGATGCCGCGCCAGCCGTCGCGGATAGCCTCGATCTTCATCGAGTGACCCGCTCGTGCAATCCCCTCGAGCACCAGCGGGTGCAGGAACGGGTTGGGCGGGTCGGCATGGGGCGGGATGATCGCGCGCGGCCCCCTGCTGCCCATCTGGTGCGCGTCCCACACTATCAGCGGGTACCACACCCCGTAGAGCCAGCTGGTCACCACCTGCGTCTCGGGCAGGTTCAGCATGTACCAGTCGCGGTTGTTGTCGTGACCGGCGTACTCCTGGTAGAGCCAGGGTTGTGAGACTCCCTCGTGCGGCGTCCCCAGCCAGCGGCGATACCACTCCACCACCATATCGATGCCGTCGGGATTCGGCGACGGAATCAGAATCACCACCATCCTCTCGCGGATCATCTCGGTGTCCGCATCATCACCGGTAACCAGACGATGGAGCAGCTTCATCGACATCTGCGACGCGCCGATCTCGGTGGAGTGGATCGAGCAATCGATCAGCATGAAGAGCTTGTGATCACGCCACAACTCCCCCTCGTTTTCCTGCCGCGGCATGTAGGTCATCTGCTTCTGCGTGGCCAGCAGCCCCGCAAGGGCGGAGATGTTCTCCGCCGAAGAAATATAGGCTGCGAACATCGGCCTGCCGTTGGTCGACTTGCCCAGCTCGACTAACTCCACCCTCGGCGATACCTCCGCGACGGCTGCGAAATACGACCGGATCTGCCCCCAATCGGCAAGGTTCCGGTCGGTCCCGGGCTCGAAGCCAAGCACATCAACGGGCTTCGGCACCTCCGCCTGCTGTGCCGAGACGGGCAGCGCGAAAAGCACCATCAAGGCAAAGGCAAGGACAAATCCGCGGCAGGATTTCATTTTTTCCCCTCCTATTTATCAAATCATAAAAAGGCCTAAGCAATCGGATCGTAGCTAAATATTTTTGATCCGGCAAGAAACGTCAGCCCGGCTTACGGCGGGCGGCTACAATTATGCAGTAGATAAACTCCCGAGACGAATATTTTTCCGGATCAGTTCGTATGTATCCTTGCGTGCCCGCGGCGGTTAATGCTTCGCCGATGTAACATCTGCCCGCGGGCCGCGTTGACGCCTACCGGAGCAGTTCCTATAATAACTTCCACCTGACCTTACAGGCTGATTCCGATTCAAAGGAGAGACTTACCTTTGAGGACCGCTTGATTATGGCTGACGAAAACATCGATTACACCGACCTATATTACAAAATGCTCCTGGCGCGCCGCCTCGAAGAGAAAGCCGGCCAGCTCTACACTCAGGGCAAAATCGGCGGCTTCTGCCATCTCTACATCGGCCAGGAGGCCGTCGCGGTCGGCGCCATCTCAGTGCTCCGCCCCGACGACTACGTGATCGCCAGCTACCGCGAACACGTGCACTGCCTCATGCGCGGCACGGAGCCCAACCGCATCCTCGCCGAACTCACAGGCCGCAAGGACGGTGTTTCCAAAGGCAAGGGCGGCAGCATGCACCTCTACGACAAGGAGCGAAATTTCCTCGGCGGCCATGGAATTGTGGGCGGCCACCTGCCGTTGGCGGCGGGAGTCGGCTACGCGATCAAGTACCGCGGCGGCGACCAAGTGGTGCTGGCCTTCCTCGGCGACGGCGCGGTCAACATCGGCGCCTTCCATGAGACGCTCAACGTCATCGAGCTGTGGGATCTGCCGGTGGTCTTCGTCGTCGAGAACAACCGCTACGGCATGGGCACTCCCGTCAGCAAGGCTTCGGCCCTCGTCGACGTCTTCCAGCGCGCCTGCGGTTACGGCCTCTACGGAAGGTTCGTCGATGGCATGGACGTGCTCAGCGTGCGCGAGGTGACCGAGCGGGCGGTCTCGCTGGCCCGCCTGCGCGGACGCTCTACGCTGATCGAGGCCAAAACCTACCGCTACCGCGGCCACTCGATGAGCGATCCCGCCCAGTACCGCACCAAGGAGGAATTGCAGGAGTACAAGGATCGCGACCCGATCGCGCGCTTCAAGCTCCACCTGATCGAGAACGACCTCCTGAGCGAAGAGCAGGACAAGAAGCTGGTGGCAAAGGTAAAGCAGGAGATCGACGAGGCGGCGAAGTTCGCGCTGGAGAGCGAGGAGCCGCCGCCGGAAAGCCTCCACGAAGACGTCTACGCAGACTGAGGAATCCTTAAATGGCGGAAATACTGTATCGAGATGCCCTCAACCAGGCGATCGCCGAGGAAATGGAGCGCGACGAGAACGTCTTCATCATCGGCGAGGAAGTCGGCGCATACCAGGGCGCCTACAAAGTCACACAAGGCCTGCTGGACCGCTTCGGGGAGTGGCGGGTGCGCGACACGCCGATCGCCGAAGAGGTGATCGCGGGCGTCGCCATCGGCGCGGCGATGGTCGGCCTGCGGCCGATCGCTGAGATGATGACCATCAACTTCGCCATCCTCGCACTTGATCAGATCATCAACAACGCCGCAAAGATGCTCTACATGAGCGGCGGGCAATTCAGCATTCCGATGGTCATGCGCGGCCCCGGCGGCGCAGCCCACCAGCTCTCGGCGCAGCACAGCCAGAGCCTCGAGACCCAGTATGCCCACATTCCCGGCCTCAAAGTGATCATGCCCGCCACGCCCTTCGACGCCAAAGGCCTGCTCAAGAGCGCCATCCGCGATAACAACCCGGTGATCTGCATCGAGAGCGAGGTGCTGTATCCCGTAAAGGGCGAGGTCCCGGAAGAAGAATACCTGGTGCCGCTTGGCAAGGCCGACGTCAAGCGCGATGGGGGCGACTGCACCATCATCACCTGGTCCAAGATGCTCGGCGTGGCCCTGGAAGCGGCGGCGCGGCTGAGCGAGGAAGAGGATGTCGAGTGCGAGATCGTCGACCTGCGCACAATCCGGCCGCTCGACGAGGAGGCTATCCTCAAGTCGGTCACCAAGACCAACCGCGCCGTGATCGTCGAGGAAGGCTGGCGCTTCGCCGGCGTCGGCGCCGAGGTGGTCGACCGCATCCAGCTCAATATATTCGACGAGCTCGATGCGCCCGTGGAGCGCGTCACCAGCGAGGACGTGCCGATGCCCTACGCCAAAAACCTCGAGCACGCAGCGATTCCGGGGCCGGAGAAAGTCATCAAAGCGGTAAAGAAAGCCTGCTACCTTTGATCCGGCGGAACGAAGCGCCGGGGACACCACAGGGGGTTTGAAGTGGCGATTGAAGTGACGATGCCCAAGCTCTCCGACACGATGGAGGAGGGTAAGATTCTCAAGTGGCTTGTCAAGGAAGGGGACGAAGTCTCCAGCGGCGACGTCATCGCCGAGATCGAGACCGACAAGGCCGACATGGAGATGGAGGCCTTCGAGGACGGCGTGCTCGTCAAGATCGTCAAGGGAGAAGGCGAGAGCGCCGCTGTCGGAGTTGTGATCGCCTACATCGGCGAAGCGGGCGAGGCCGTCGAAGCACCCCCGGCCGCGGAAAAACCAGCCAAGAAGAAAGAAGAGAAGGCGGAAGAGGAAGAAAAGCCCGCTGCTGAGCCTGTGCCGGAAAAAGAGCCGGTGAAGGA
>CBFCZO010000203.1:0-3678 GCA_965602675.1 uncultured bacterium
GACTACATCCGCATGCTCGCCGACCCGAAATTCGGCTACGGCAATGCCTTCAATCCCTGCATTGACTGCCACGTCATGATGCTGCAAACCGCGCGCGCGATGATACCCGCCAAGGGCGCCTCATTCATCATCTCCGGCGAAGTCCTCGGCCAACGCCCCATGTCGCAGCACCTGCAGGCCCTCAACCGCGTCGAACGCGAATCCGGCCTCCGCGGCCGGCTCCTGCGTCCCCTCAGCGCAAAACTGCTTCCCCCCACCTTCCCCGAACTCAAACGCATCGTCGACAGAAGCAAACTCCTCGACCTCAGCGGCCGCTCCCGCAAACGCCAGATCGAGCTCGCCCGCAACCTCGGCATCGACGACCTCCCCGGCTCCGGCGGCGGCTGCGCCCTCACCGAAAAAGCCTTTGGCAATCGGGCGCGCGACATCTTCATCCACGCCCCCGAAGGCCTCCCCACCTGCGACGACGCCCTCCTGCTGCGCTTCGGAAGGCACTTCCGCAAGCACCCCTCATTCAAAATTGTCGTCGGCAGGAACATGTCCGACAACGACCGCCTCGAGGCCTCCGCCAAACCGGGCGACCTCCTCTTCACCACCCCCGATCGCAAACGCTACGTCGGCCCCATCGCCCTCGCCCGCGGCACCATCCCCCACGACGACTGGACCTGGATCGCCTCCCTGATGTTAAGATACGCCGACGTCGACAAAGGCGCACCGGAGCAAGTCGCCGCGCGGGACCACCGGGGAAACCTGCTAAAACTTGTCACGGCGCTGCCAATGGATCCCGATTTGGCAAAGAGCTTTTTAATCTGAACAACCCCCTCTGAGAGGGCGCGACGGCATGAACATCCTGGCAATCGACACATCCTCGAGCGAAGGCAGCGTCGCCCTGCTCTCCGCCCCCGCCGCCCCCCTGACCTTCTCCGGCGACATCACCGAAACCTACTCCTCACGCCTCTTCCGCTGGCTTGACGAATTGACCAACCACCACGACGACCTCTTCGAAAATCTCGACGCAGTCGCCGTCACAGTCGGCCCCGGCTCCTTCACCGGCCTGCGCATCGGCGTCGCCGCCGCAAAAGGCATCTCCCTCGCCACCGGCTGCCCCCTCCTCCCCTTCTCCACCCTCGAAGCCATGGCCCTCGCCGCCGGCGCCGGACCGCCCCTCCGCCGCCCCCTCCTGCTCGCCGGACGCGGAGAAATCTACACCGCCCTGTTCAGATACGAAAACAACTCCCTCTCGCGCGAAACCGATGAAATCGTGATCCCTCCCGACAAGCTGGAACCCGATTCCGTTCGACAAAAGGTCCTCTTCTTCGGCAACGGCCTCGACCTATGCCGCCCGCGTCTGGAGGGCTTCCGCACCGATCTTCTCGAGCTGCGCCCCGGCCACCCCCCCCTCGCCCCCGCGATGGCCGATGCGGCTCGAAGCCGGATTCTGTCGGGACAAGGTGTAAAACCGCGCGATCTGATCATGAATTACATCAGGCTCTCCGACGCCGAGGTATCGAAGAAACGTAAATAAACCTCTCCCCACGCCCAAATTTCGTAACATCCCATACTTTCTCCGCCTCCTTTTATTAAAGCCACATACCTTTTCGACTTATTGAGAACAGGTATCATGTAGGCCTTGTTTCTGGCGTAACCTTTTGTTAGAATCTTCCGCTACTTAATTGAACGGAATTCAGTGCTCAAGAGCAGCCTTCAATAGGGAGTAAAGATAAATGGACAGCAAACATCTATTCACCTCGGAATCGGTTACCGAGGGTCACCCCGACAAAGTCGCGGATCAAATCTCCGACGCCATCCTCGACGCAATGATCAAAGACGACCCCAACTCCAGAGTCGGATGCGAATGCCTCGTCACCACAGGCCTCGCAGTCGTCGCCGGCGAGATCACCACCGACACCTACGTCGACATCCCAAGTGTCGTGCGCGACACCATCCTCGACATCGGCTACGACAGCGCCGAGTTCGGCTTCGACGGCCACACTTGCGCCGTCGTCACATCCATCGACAAGCAGAGCCAGGATATCGCCATGGGAGTCGACCCCGGCGGCGCCGGCGACCAGGGCCTCATGTTCGGCTACGCATGCGACGAAACCGAGGAGCTCATGCCCGCGCCCATCATGCTCGCCCACAAACTCGTCCTCCGCCTGGCCGAAATCCGCAAGCAGGGCATCCTCGACTGGCTGCGCCCCGACGGCAAGAGCCAGGTCAGCATCCAATACGAGGAGCTCAAGCCCGTCCGCGTCGACTCCGTCGTCATCGCCACCCAGCACTCAGACAAGGTCTCAAACGAGCAGATCCAGGCCGACATCGAGAAGCACGTCATCCTCCCCGTCATTCCCGGCGAGTTGCTCGACGACAAAACCGTCCGCCACATCAACCCCACGGGGCGCTTCGTCATCGGAGGCCCAATGGGCGATTGCGGCCTCACAGGACGCAAAACCATCGTCGACACCTACGGCGGATGGGGACGCCACGGCGGCGGAGCCTTCAGCGGCAAGGACCCCAGCAAGGTCGACCGCAGCGCCACCTACATGGCCCGCTACATCGCCAAAAACATCGTCGCCGCGGGGCTCGCCCAGCGCGTCGAAGTGCAGCTCGCCTACGCTATCGGCGTCGCCGAGCCGGTCTCCGTCTGGGTCGAAACCCGGGGCCGCGCCGAGGTCGACGACGACACCCTCAGGCGCGCAATCCGCTCCGTCTTCCCCCTCACGCCCAAGGAAATGATCCAGCACCTCGACCTCCTGCGCCCCATCTTCTGCAAAACCGCCTCATACGGGCACTTCGGACGCGACCTGCCGGAATTCACCTGGGAAAAAACCGATAAAGTGGACGACCTGCGCACCGCGTGTAACGTATAATATAAGAGACATATCGCAGGGGGGGATGCGCCATGAGGTACGATGTCAAGGACTTGAGCCTGAGCGGCATGGGCAAGCTGCGAATCGAGTGGGCTGCCAAAAACATGCCCGTCATTGCCTCGGTCACAGAACGATTCGCCGCATCCCGGCCGCTCGAGGGAATCAGAATCGCCGCCTGCCTGCACGTCACCGCCGAAACCGCCATCCTCATGCGCGCCCTCAGGGCCGGCGGTGCCGACCCCGTCCTCTGCGCCTCAAACCCACTCAGCACACAGGATGACGTCGCGGCCAACCTCGTCCGCGAGCACAAAATCCCCGTCTTCGCCATCAAAGGCGAGGACAACGAAACCTACTACAAGCACATCGCCGCCGCCCTCGACCACGAGCCCCACATCACCATGGACGACGGCGCCGACCTCGTCACGGCCCTCCTCAGCGACAGAAAAGACCTCATCGAAAACCTCGTCGGCAGCACCGAAGAAACCACCACCGGCGTCGTCCGGCTCAAATCCATGGAGCGCGAAGGCGTCCTCAAATTCCCCGTCGTCGCCGTCAACGACTCACAGACCAAGCACCTCTTCGACAACCGCTACGGCACCGGCCAGAGCGCCATCGACGGCATCCTCCGCGCCACCAACATGCTCCTCGCCGGCAAGCGCTTCGTCGTCTGCGGCTACGGCTGGTGCGGACGCGGCCTCGCACACACCGCCGAGGGGCTCAACGCCCACGTCATCGTCGTCGAGGTCAACCCCATCAAGGCACTCGAGGCCGTCATGGACGGCTTCGAAGTCATGCCCATCGACCGGGC
>CBFCZO010000204.1:0-3668 GCA_965602675.1 uncultured bacterium
ATATGAATCCTCGGACCTAAGATGATGGATGCCGGTCGGCATCCCAATATCGAGGTTCTGACGAACTCCGAGGTAACGGCAGTCAAAGGGAAGGCAGGGAGCTTCACCGTGACGGTGAGGAAGCACCCGAGGTATGTCGACGAGGACGCCTGCACGTCGTGCGGCGACTGCACAGAGGTTTGCCCGGTAGTCGTGCCGAACCTCTTCGATGCGGGACTCGGCGCACGCAAGGCGATCTACACGCCCTTCCCGCAGGCCGTGCCCGCGGCATACACCATCGACACCGAAACCTGCCTCAACGGCGACCGGCGGATACTCGTCTGCGAATCCTGCGCCAGGGCGTGCAAGATCAACGCAGTGGACCTCGACATGCAACCGCGGGACGTCGACCTTGATGTCGGCTCGATCATCGTCGCCACCGGCTTCGAGCCGTTCGATCCCTACACCATGAAGATCTACGGCTACGGTGCCTCGCCCAATATCCTGACAGGGCTGGAGTTTGAGCGCCTGCTTAACTCTTCCGGCCCCACGCAGGGCCACGTGGTGCGGCCGACCGACATGAAGGTGCCGAAGAAAATCGCTTTCGTGCAGTGCGTCGGCGTGCGCGGAGAGCACGGTTGCTATCACTGCTCAAGCTTCTGTTGCATGAACAGCGTTAAGGACACGCTGCTGGCCAAAGACCACGAACCCGACATTGAAAGGATGACGGTCTTCTATTTCGACATGCGCGCCTTCGGCAAGGGCTACGAGGAGTTCCTGCAGCGCTCGCAGCAGATGGAAGAGGTTGAGTATTACCGCGCCAAGCCGTCGAAAATTCTAGAGGATCCGAAAACCCGCAACCTGCATATATTCGTCGAGAACACGCACACGCGCGAAGCGGAAGTGATCGACGCCGATATGGTTGTGCTGGCCACCGCCGGCTTGCCGAACGCCGACAACTCCGCGCTGGCCGAAGTGCTGGGAATCGAGACCGACGAATCAAGCTTTTTCAAGACGAAACACAGCAACAGCCACGTGCTGGAATCGACGCGCGACGGCGTCTTCCTCTGCGGTTGCTGCAAGGGGCCTGATGACATCCCCGACTGCGTCGCCCAGGCCACGGGCGCCGGTTCGGCTGCGGCCGCTTACATGGGCGGTCATCTACTGGAAGAGGTAAAAGAAGAGATCCCGCAACTCGATGTCAGCGGACCGCCGCGCATAGGTGTCTTCCTCTGCCACTGCGGAATCAACATAGCCGGCGTGCTTGACGTCGACGAGATGGAGGAATACGTCCGCGACTTGCCTGGGGTTGTGCACGTGCAGCAAGACCTCTTCGCCTGCTCCGACTTCAGCCAGCGCAGCCTGCAGGAAATGATTGTCGAGCACAAGCTCAACCGCGTCGTCGCCGCCGCCTGCACACCGCGCACCCACGAACCGATTTACCGCGAAACGTTGGAACGTATCGGCCTCAATCCTTATCTATTCGAAATGTGCAATGTGCGCGACCAGTGCTCCTGGGTTCATACCAGAGAGCCGGGAGCGGCGACGCAGAAGGCCAAGGAATTGCTGAAGATGGCTGTCGCGCGGGCGCACCGGCTGGAGCCGCTGACGGCGCGGGAAAGCCCGATGAACCAGTCGGCTTTGGTTATCGGCGGCGGTATTGCCGGAATCCAGGCCGCGCTCGACATCGACGCCCAGGGCTACGAAGTCCATCTCGTCGAAAAAAGCGGTTCCCTCGGCGGTCGGCTGCGTGAATTGCACAGGCTCTTCCCCTCGGGCTGCGACGCCAAGCAGGTGCTCGACGAAAAGATTGATGCGCTCAAACGCTCCAAGGTCAAAGTGCACACAAGCACGCAAGTCGAGGAAGTCGGCGGTTTTGTTGGCAAGTTCCAGGCGAAAACCACAGCCGGCAAGCTTAATGTGGGCGCGATAATCCTCGCCGTCGGTTCCGAACTCTACACGCCGGAGGAGGGCGAGTACGGCTTCGGCAAATACACGAACGTGATCACCAGCCAGGATTTCGAGCATTTGCTTAACGAAAGCGGCGAGGAATTAAAGCTAAACGGCAAGACGCTCAAGACCGTTGCATTCATCCAGTGCGTGGGCTCGCGCGATCCCGAGAAGAACATCAACTGCTCGCGTTACTGCTGCCCGACGACGATCAAGCAGGCGATGGAACTGCGCGAACGCGATCTCAACGTGGTCGTGTTCTACCGCGACATACGCACAGTAGGCCACGGCGCCGAGGAGGTCTACCGCGAAGCGCGCAAGAAGGGCGTGGTTTTCGTCCGTTTCGAGATTCCCGACGCGCCAAAGGTCGAGGGCAAGAAATACGCCGAGTCGGTGAAAGTCTACGAGAACCTCCTCGGTGACTATGTCGAAGTCGGCGTCGATGCGGTAGTGCTCGGCGTGGCGATGAAGCCGAACACCGAAGAGGTGGCGCGCCTCAAAGAGATGCTGAAGGTACCTGCTTCGGAGGACGGCTTCATGATGGAGCGCCACCCGAAGCTCGGGCCGGTGGAGACCAACACGGCGGGCATCTTCCTCGCCGGCTGCGTTCAGGGCCCAAAGGACATCCCCGCCACGCTCTCACAGGCGGGGGCGACCGCCGGCAAGGCGATGACGCTGATCTGCCGCGAGACGATCAAGATCGATCCGACCACCGCGACGGTCAAAGAAAAGCTCTGCCGCGGCTGCGGAACCTGCGCCGAAATTTGCCTTTTCGGCGCGCCAAAGGTTGTAACACGGCCTGATGGAACTGCCGTGGCGGAGATCAACGAGGCACTCTGCACGGGCTGCGGCACCTGCGCCGCCTGGTGCCCCACCAACGCAATCGTCGCGCGGCATTTCACCGATGAGCAGATAAATTCGATGATGGATGCGCTCTTCGAGGAGACAGTTACCAGTGGCTAAACGGAAGGCGAAACAGGATAAGGAGTTCATCCCGCGGATAGTCGTGTTCGCCTGCAATTGGTGCAGCTACGCGGGCGCTGATAACGCTGGGATCAACCGCATCCAGTACAGCCCGCACTTCCGCGTGATCCGCACGATGTGCAGCGGCCGCGTGCATCCGAGCTTTGTAGTAAAGGCTTTCAGGCTGGGTGCCGACGGCGTGCTGGTCACCGGTTGCCACTTCGGCGATTGCCATTACATCTTCGGCAACTACAAGGCTGTGGAGAAGTTCGAAACTACCAAGAATTTGACAAAGCTCCTCGGCATCGAGGAAGGCCGTATCGGGCTGGAGTGGATATCCGCCGCCGAGGGAGTCCGCTTCGGCAAGGTGATAGACGAGTTCGTGGAGCAGGTTAAAAAACTGGGGCCGAGCCCCCTGCACAACGGCAAGAGGCCATGAACGCGAACGAACACGCGATTAACAGGGAAACGCGCGCGCTCTTCTGCCTCGAGTGCGGCAAGTGCACCGCCAACTGCCCAGTCTCGAGGGTTAATCCCGAGTTCTCGCCGCGGATGCAGCTCAGCCGCCTGCTCAGCAGCTCGCTTGAGGACCTGATCACCGACGACAAGCTTTACACCTGCCTGACCTGCGGCATGTGCTCCGTCCGCTGCCCCTCCGACGTCCGCTACACGGAACTGATGCAGTTAGCCCGGATCGAAGCATATAAGACCGGTCATGTCGCCAACCTCTCTCACGGCGGCGTGCTTCAGGAAGTGATGAAGATCCACTCCGCGGA
>CBFCZO010000205.1:0-3596 GCA_965602675.1 uncultured bacterium
CCCGCGACATTCAGCTTGGAAGGCTGACGCTCTACCAACTGAGCTATTCCCGCTCGAATGGTGGGGGGAGAAGGATTCGAACCTTCGTAGCCATGCGGCGACAGATTTACAGTCTGCTCCCTTTGTCCACTCGGGCATCCCCCCGAAGCTCTGGAGCTGGCGGAGGGATTTGAACCCCCGACCGGCTGATTACAAATCAGCTGCTCTACCGACTGAGCTACGCCAGCCCGTCCGTAGGGTAAACTCCACCTAACTAAGATGTTGCAAAAACTATACCGACTTGCCTTGCTCATGTCAAACCAAAACCCATCCGCTGTCGCCCGGCTACGGAAGTCGGGGGCGCGAATGGGTTGCCATTCTCGACCCGAGCGGTGCCAACGCGCCGCCTACTGCGCCATCTGCCGAACGCGTAGTGCGCTCCCGCATCCAAGGAAGCGGGAGAATACTTCAGCGATTGGGGCATGTCAAGGGGACGAACGATTTTTTTGTGTTTTTTCAGAGGGCCGTCGGGGATGCTTCGCCGGCGCCCTATATATAAAGGTGTCGGAGGCCGGAATCGATCGAACCGCACCCTTTCTTGACTTGCGTATTCCTGCACCTATACTGTGGAGCACTCCGGCACTTGGTCGAGCTGTAAGCGTGCTGCTGAGTGTTGCTGAAGAGGCGTTGGATATGTATTCGCCCTACGGACAAGACAGGATGCAGGTGAGGATCGGCGGACCGCTGACGCCGGTGGTCAAGGCGCTGCTGATCGCCAACGCGGCGATCTACCTGTTCACGGTCATCCCGGTGATGATTGGCTCGCAGGGCGGCACTGAGGTCGTCGCCAATATCGTCTACTACCTTGGCATGACGCCGACCGTTTTCTGGGGGGATCTGACCCTCTGGATGCCAATCACTTACATGTTCCTGCATTCGCTCACCTCGCCGATGCATGTGCTGTTCAACATGCTTGCGCTCTGGATGTTCGGCGGCGACGTGGAGAAGGTATTCGGCGCGCGCCAGTTCGCCGTCTACTACTTGTTCTGCGGGGTCGGCGCCGGGCTGCTGGTGGCAATACTTCAGCCGGGCCTGGGGATCCCCACCATCGGCGCCTCGGGCGCGATCTACGGCATCATCCTCGCCTTCGGGCTCTTCTTCCCCGAGCGTGTCATCCTGATGGGATTCCTCTTCCCGATCAAGGCGAAGTATTTCGTGATGATCATCGGCGCGATCATATTTCTATCCTCGCTTGGCGGCCCCGGCGGCGGAGTCTCACACGTCGCTCACCTCGGCGGGTTCGTCTTTGGTTTTTTCTATATCAAGCGGCACAAGATCTGGCGTTGGTTCGGCGCGCTCCTCAGCCGGCGGCGCAAGCCGAAGCTGCGAGTGATCGACACCGAGAAGCTGCGCCACATGCTCGAGGACGACGACAACGACGACCACGTCGTGCATTAGCGGCTTTACTTTCAAGCCGATCGGCTTAAATCTCAAGCCGTAATCATCACACCCAACTAAGACCTATTTTGTCTGTGGACCAACCAGCGTTTCATCTGCGGTTTCTTGCGGTTCATTCGCAATTTCTTTTTGAACCCTTTCTTCAACGTCTTCCAATCCTGGATGCACATAATAGTGACGTGGGCGCGGTCGGCGTCGTTCCACGGGGTGAAGCCGATGACGGCCGGCCGGCGGAGCGATGACTTTGGCCTGCTTGTCGCTGGCGGCAGAGGGCGCCGGGCAGAGCCCGGCCGCCACGAGGAGCAGCAGCTTAGCCTCTGCATGAGCTCATGGAACACCCCGCCAGGATAACCATATATAAAGGTATAGTCTGTGCAGCCCGGCAGCAGGGCAAAGGCCTGCATTCGTGTTCGCTGCAAAAATCACGATTTCCGGGACTTTCTTTTCCCGCCCCATCTGCTAACCTTGCCATGTTATGAGAAGGTTGATTTATTCGCTGACCACGATAGCCGCGCTGCTCGCGCTCGGTCTGGCTTCGAACCCGGGGCTGGAGGTGCGCAGCCGCGGGCAGCGGCAGGGCGATCCCCTGCTGCTGATACTGACCCCACCCGCGCCGGCGGTTTCGGCGGAAGGCGAGCTGTTCGGCCGCAAGATAATGTTCAGCCCGGAAGGAGAGGGTTTCATTGCGCTGGTAGCCGTCGACCGAAACCAGAAACCGGGCGCCTACGAAATAAAGGTGCGGCTGAAACAGGCCGACGGCTCGGAGTCGCTCGTAGCGCAAACGCTTAACATCGGCGCGACCGACTTCCCTACGCAGGAGCTCACAGTCGACCCGCGCTTCGTCAAGCTGAGCAAGGAAGACCTCGAGCGCGCGCAGCGCGATACGAAGATGCTTAACGAAGCCTATGCCTCAAGCGCGAAAGAGCGTTTGTGGTCAGGGCCGTTCTTCAAGCCGGCTGAGGGCCGCTGGAGCGCACAATTCGGCGTTGGCCGCTACTTCAACGGTGAGGAGCGCTCCTTCCACCGCGGTGCCGACATCGCCTCGCCCAAGGGCACGACTGTGCACTGCAGCAACTCAGGGCACGTGGCGCTCGTCGGCGACCTCTTCTTCAGCGGCAACACAGTAATTGTCGACCACGGCCTCGGCGTCTTCACCGGCTATCTCCATCTCTCGGAGATCTGGGTGAAGCACGGTCAGGCGGTCGGCGGAGGCGACATCGTCGGCCTCTCGGGCGCAACCGGCCGCGTCACAGGTCCGCACCTGCACTGGATGCTTCGGATCGACGGCGTAGTCTGCGACCCCTCGGGGCTATTGGAGATAGATTTCAGCAAGTGATAGAGAGCCAGAGAAGCAAACTTGAACGAACCGCAGCGATCACCCGCATCCTCGAGGAAACGCAGGGCGAACCGCACTGGAAAGGCGAGAGCGACCCGCTAGACTCGCTCGTCAGGACGCTGCTGAGCCAGAGCACCAACGACAACAACCGCGACCTCGCATACGAGCGTCTGCGCGAGCGATTTCCCACCTGGCGCGATGTGATGGAAGCGCCGCGGGAGGAGGTGGCCGACGCCATCCGTCCCGCAGGGCTCGCCAACCAGAAAAGCGAGCGTCTGATCGCCATGCTGCGCTGGATCGAAGCCGAGTTCGGCCGGCTCGATCTCGATTTCTTGCACGAGATGCCGACCGAGGAGGCATTCGCGCTCTTCACTAAGGTCAAGGGCATCGGCGTCAAGACGATGGCTGTGGTGCTGATGTTCGCCTGCGGGCGCGACGTCTTCCCGGTCGACACCCACGTTCATCGCATCGCCCGCCGTCTCGGCCTCGTGCCCGATAAAACCGACGCGGTTAAGACCTACCGCTTGATGGCGCCGCTGGTGCCGCCGCACAAGAGCTACAGCCTGCACATGAACCTGCTGGAGTTCGGCCGCAAGATCTGCACGGCACGCAAGCCGAAGTGCCTCGAGTGTCCGCTATACGATCTCTGCTTCTGGGGAGAGAAGCCCGCGCTGGACCAGGAGTAGCCGCGGCGGCGGTCTCCGGCTTAGCTTGACACCCCTGTCGGGCGGTACCTACAATTTAGGCGGATTCGGGGCGTAGCGCAGCCTGGTAGCGCACCTGCTTTGGGAGCAGGGGGTCGGAGGTTCAAATCCTCTCGCCC
>CBFCZO010000206.1:0-3589 GCA_965602675.1 uncultured bacterium
GCCCTGCAGGATTCGAACCCGCGGCATTCTGAACGGCCTTTTCTCGCCTTGGCCGAGTAGGCGGATCGCATGAATGTTCCGTCACCAATTCGCCGAGTGCTTTCTGTCTACCGTAATCTTTCTCAGTAACTGCTCGCAGTGCTTATGGTATCCGTAAAGCTCGATCGCTTTTATTTCGGCCATGATTACATTCAAAACCAGCTCGGGCGTGTAAAAAGCCTTGAATCTCTTCCTCATTCCTATATGGCGGGGCGGAGAGTCTACGATCTTGCGGCGGTCGAATTTTTCTCCGAAGGTTTCCAGCGCGCGGACGAGGTCCTCGGCTATGTTTTCGATCTTGCCGATAAAATCTATATCGCCGTTGCGCGTGAAGCGCCCGAACTCTTGCGTGCAATATCCGGGTATCTCTCGAAGGGCATTATCCATATAGGTGCTGAATGTGGGAGCGAACAGCGCTCCCAGATTCGGCCCACATTGATAGAGCCAGAATGGATCCTGCCCATTGATGCGAGCGTGATGTCGCCACAGACTCTGCCACCATGTGAGCGGGTTCCGGACGAAAGCCACCGTCGGCAGGTCGCCTCTGGGGCAGTTCTCGTAATCCAGATGGTACGGCCCCGCCAACTCGAACGGCACCTCGGCGTTGCGGAGGGCGTTGATAATCCAATTTCCGCCACATTTCGGTATGTGCAATATGCGGCAATTCCCGAGAATTACAGCCGTCATTCAGCCGCCTACCGTGTCATTTGAGAGATAAAGAGGTATTTCTCCCTCCACATTGTGGTCGCTGCGGTGCTTGATAATTAATACTTTATTTTATCATATTGATACAAGCATTTTCACCGTCGGTATCGCTGTCGCTGAAGTCAACGCCGCAAGCTCTCTCGCCGGGCATTTCCCGCCAGCATTCCGCTTGCTCTGCCCTGGCGTCAAGCGGCACTCTACCGGCCCTGGCTTCCTGAATTCACCTGGGGGGCACAGACCGTCAAAAAAACGGAATCGAGGCCTCCCATACTTCTTTAACCCATTGATCCGCGGCTGAATAGCCGATTTCTGTGTACAAAAAAATGGCGCGCCCTGCAGGATTCGAACCCGCGACCTTCTGATCCGTAGTCAGACGCTCTATCCAGCTGAGCTAAGGGCGCGCTCAGGAGGTGAGATTATAGGCAAGCGGGCGGCGGAGTGCAAGTGTGGAGTTGGTGTGGTGGGTGGGGAGGGCAATCATTGTTTGGTGAAGACGACGAGTCGGTGGGTGTTGGTGCCTTTGAGGTTGTTGTCGACGCGGAAGCAGTTGGCGAGCTTGGTGAAGCGCTGGCTGTGGATGTAGATGCGCTCGGGGACGAGGCGGACTCCCTGGAGGCAGAGGCCGGCGGCGATGTCGAGGAGCTCTTCGTCGAGATGGATGAGGCGGCCGCCGATTTCGACTTCGCCGACTTCGACGACGGCGCGGCAGCCGGGCTTGAGCACGCGATAAATTTCCCTGAAGCTATCTGAAATGAAGCGTCGCCAGACGTGGAGGTCGGGTGTGACGAGGAGGTCGGCGGCGAAGGGGGCGGCGTCGATGCCGCAGAACCAGAATTCGAGCCAGTTGTCGGTGATGTAATCGGCTTTGTTGAGGAAGGGCGGTGAGGTGACGACGAGGTCGACGCTCGAATCGGGTAATCCTTCGAGGTTGCGTGAGTCGGCGGTGAGGACACGGTTGTGAGTGCTGATTTGCGCGAGCTGTTCGATGTGGCCGTCGCGCAGGGCGCGGCGGGCTTTGCGGAGGATGAGGTCGTGCACGCGGCGGTGTGGGGGTTGTTGTTTTCTGCGCCGGTTGATGCGGCGTTGGGCCCCGGGAGGGACGGAGATCTGGGGGAAGGAGTAGACGCTGAAGAAGCCGGGGCTGTGGCCATGGAGGCGTGAGAGTGCGACGAGCTCGATGAAGCGGTCGACGGGGTTGCGGGAGGCGGCGAGGTGGTCGCGGAGGGCCCTGATGCGTCGCTCGGTGCGGGGGTGGTAGAACATGGAGAGGTCGATGCCGTTGCGCGAGGGCCGGCGCCAGTCGATGCGGTTGAGCCTGTGCTCGATCTCATCGAGCGGCACGGGATTGGTCTTGGGGGAGATGATGCGCTCGCTGAGGGGGTTGACGTCGGCCGACCAGGCGGCTCGGCCCATGAGGTTGGCCTGGAGGGCTGTGGTGCCGCGTCCGGCGAAGGGGTCGAGGACGATGTCGCCGGGGCGGCTGTAGCGTTGGATGAACCACTCAGGCAGCTCGGGCTTGAAGCTGGCGCGGTAGCTGATGACGTAGTGGAGGGAGTGCATCTGGCGCTGGCGGGCGGTCCAGAGCTCGCCGGTGAGCTTGGGGATGGGGCCGAAGGATGGGTGGCGATGGCTGGTTCGTTGTAGCCGCGGTAGTTGCTCGCTGGTCTGGATGGTGGCCGTGGCGGACATGTTTTTTATCAGATTTCCCGGTGAAGCTTTTCTTCTAAGGTCTTATTGTACAGTAGATTACGTGGAAACGCAAGGAGGCGGCGGGTTGCGATGGGTGCGGCGTTCAGACGTTGAAGCGGACGTTGACGACGTCGCCGTCCTGCACAATGTAATCGCGGCCTTCGAGTCGCAGGGTGCCGTGTTTGCGGGCTTCGGCCCAGGAGCCGGCGGAGAGGAGATCGTCGATGGCGATGACTTCGGCGCGGATGAAGCCGCGGGCGAGGTCGGTGTGAACGGTAGCGGCGGCGTCGAGGGCTGTGCCGCCTTGAGGCAGTGGCCAGGCGCGTGCTTCTTTTTCGTTGCCTGTGAAGAATGTGATGAGGCCGAGGAGTGAGTAGGCGGAGTGCAGCAGGCGCTCGGCGCCGAGGTCCTGGATGCCTAGTTCCTGGAGGAATTCCTCGCGGTCGGCGGGATCGAGGCTGGCGATTTCGAACTCGAGCTGGAGGCTAAGAGGGCAGACGCCGACTCTGGGCCTGGCGGCGAACTCGCTGATTTTCCAGCGTTCGGGCGCGGCATCGAGATCGGAGGCTTCGTTGTCGCCGATGTTGAGGGCGATGAGCAGGGGCTTGGCGGAGAGGAAGCCGTATCCCTTGATGATATGCATTGCTTCTTCGCCGAGGCCTGCAGCGCGCAGGGGGCGCTCGGCGTCGAGGTGGGCTTTGATCTGTTCGAGGACTTGTTTTTCGCGCACGAGCTCGTCGGTTCCGGCCTTGGCAATGGTCGCTTCGAGGCGGGGGAGGCGGTTTTCGACGACGATGAGGTCGTTGACGATCATGTCGGCCTCGGCGGCTGCGGCGTCGCGGGGGGGATCGATGGAGCCGGCGGGGTGAGGCAGCTCGGGATCTTCGAAGGCGCGCACGACGAGGACGGTTGCATCGACGATGCGGAGGTCGCCGATGAGCTTGCTTTCCTTATCGGCGCCGATGGCGAGACCTGCAAAGTCGAGGAATTCGATGGCGGCCTCGACTTTCTTAGGGGATTTTTCGAAGGCCGCGAGCCTGTCGAGTCGCGGCTCGGGGACGTGGACGACTCCGACGTGGACTTCCTCCCTGGTTGCGGCGAACTTGCCGGTGTCGAGGTCGGCGCCGCAGAGCAGGTTGAAGAGGGTTGTCTTGCC
>CBFCZO010000207.1:0-3567 GCA_965602675.1 uncultured bacterium
GCTCTCGGGTGGAATTAACTCAACAGTCCGAGTTTCAACGCGCCGATCCTCGGGCCCCGTATCCCTGAGGGGGACGTTGGCGTCGGCAATTGCCTCCGGGGCGATCGCCATCACATCGCCGCTACGACAGCCGAAGTATATAAAGCCGGTTTCAGGATCACGATAAATCCCAGTCGTTATATCGGCAGGGGCTGTGAATTTACCTCTCTCGCGAAGTTCAGCTTCGCCTACGGCGACGAGCTCGTGCTTTCTCGGTATCAGCACCTGGCTACCATCAAGTAGCAGGGGAGCCCCGATATTGGTGTTCAGTTGCATGGGACTGCCGTCACGCGCGTGGCCGTTGCTGCAACGATATGCCCTGAGTGTCCTGTCGGACGGAGTGATGAAAACTGTTCTCTCGGAACATACGGGGAAGCCGTTCACATCTCCCGCCGTCCTCGTTCTCCAGCGCAACGAACCTTCGCCGGCATCTAGCGAGTAAAGGTAATTATCGTCGGAACCGAAGAAGAGCCATTCTTCGTGCACTGCGAAACCGGATCGAATTCCGCCGCCGGCTACGTACTTCCAGATTTCCTTACCATCAGTGTCATCAAGGCAATAAATATTTCCCGCTTCGTCGCCAAGAAAAACTCGACCATCATTTATGTAAGGTGGCGCAGTGACCGATGCTCCGATTTTGGTTTGCCAGCGGATAGCGCCGGTCGACGGAGCGAGGCAGATTATTCCGCCCTCTTTGTCACATGCCAGTAAGGAGTTTCCGGATCCGGAAATTGGAACGGACAATCCGGGGGCTACGTGGCGGTGCCAAATGACAAATCCGTTTTCTCGATCGAGAGCAAATATCCTGAATTCGGTTGCGACGACTACTGGTCCTTCGTCAAATAACACCAGGCCATTGTTGAAGGGCTCTCCAATGTGGAAGGTCCATGAGACCACTCCGGATTGTTTCAGCAGGGCTCCACACGTGCCGTTGGCGCTGGCGTAAAAGAGGCGTAGGGAATCCGTAGCAGGGGAACAGTAGATTGCCCTTTGGCCGGCAGTGACCTCCAGTTCCTCAACGCGATGGCGCCAGACTTCCTTGAGCGGGAATAACACCTCGGTTTTCTGTTCGTCAGCCGGAGCGGAAACGGGAAGGAGCAGGAGAATAACCGCCAGTGAAATGACGTATTTACTATACATTGGGCTAATGCTGATAGTGTTTGAGCGCTGCATGCTGAGAGTCTAGACGCAAAAACAGTTAACAGCAACATTCAGGAATGGATGGTTGACGAGAGGGAAAAGCGATGGCGTTACCACCCGAGCAAGGAGCTAAAGGGTAATGGCGCAAGTATGGGATATCGCTTTATTTCTTGACATGCATGGACTCAGACATATAATTTGGCCCGCCGAGGGGTAGGGGTTTGCGCTATTCCTCTGCGATGCCGTCTTGAGCGGCAAATCCGATACCAGGAGGAAAAAGAAACAGCATGGAAGAAACCAATAACGTCGGCGACATTAACGACACGGAGAATCAGGATTCCGCATCGACCGACCAGCCGACCAACCCTGCCAGTGAAACTGGCGACACATCGGACGAAGATCAAGCGAAGGAACCGGAGTCAAAGGATCAGGAAGTAGCTGAAAAAGGCGACGCACAGGCCCCTGCCGAGGATGCAGAGGATGCCGAGACAGAAGAAATGCCGGCTCTTGCTGACGCAAAAGAAGATTCTAAATCCGATGATCTATCAGAAGATGAGCTTGAAGAGCTCTACGAGCAGAGCTTCCATCAGTTTACCGAAGGCGAACTCGTAAAGGGTAGAGTTATCACGATCACCGAGTCGGCGGTTGTTGTTGATATCGGTTACAAGTCTGAAGGCCTGATAAACATCCATGAATACATCGATAGTGAGGGCAACTGTACCGTCGAAGTCGGAGACGATGTAGAGGTTCTCTTAGAAGCCACCGAGAATGTTGAAGGTCGCCTCGTGCTCTCGAAAGATAAAGCCGAGAAGATGAAGGTCTGGGATGATATCGAGGAAGCCTATAAAAACGATAAAGTCATCGAAGGCCGCGTGATCGATCGGATCAAGGGCGGTCTCGCCGTTGACGTTGGCGTCAGAGCCTTCCTGCCCGGTTCGCAGGTAGACGTCCGGCCGATTCGGAATCTCGAATCGCTCAGAGGCGAAAAGATACGCGTCAAGGTGATCAAGCTCAACAAGCGGCGCGGCAATATCGTGCTCTCTCGCAGGGAAGTGATAGAAGCCGAGAACCAGGACCGCAAGAAGGAAACGCTGAAGAAGTTGACTGATGGCGCCAAGATCAAGGGAGTCGTCAAGAACATCACTGAGTACGGTGCTTTTATCGACCTCGGCGGTATCGACGGCCTGCTGCATATCACAGACATGAGTTGGGGCCGCATCAGCCATCCCTCAGAGCTGTTCACGGTCGGCGACGAAGCTGAAGTGGTTGTGTTGAAGTACGACCCGGAAACGGATCGTGTCTCTCTTGGCTACAAGCAGCGCTGGGCCGATCCCTGGGAGAACGCTGAGGAGAATTACCCGGTCAATTCCCGCATCAGGGGCAAGATAGTCTCCATCACCGACTACGGCGCATTCATCGAGCTTGAAGAGGGCGTCGAGGGTCTGATTCATGTTTCGGAGATGAGCTGGTCCAAGCGGGTGAAGCACCCCTCGAAACTCGTCAGCGTCGGCGAGGTTGTGGAAGCCGTCGTTCTCGATATCGACAACGACGCCCGGAGAATTTCCCTCGGGCTCAAACAGGTCGAGCCGAACCCGTGGATACTCGTCAAGGAGCGCTACCGCGAGGGCGATATCATTAAAGGCAAGGTCCGTAACATCACCGATTTCGGAGCATTCGTGGAGATCGAGGAAGGCATCGACGGCCTCGTTCATGTGTCCGACATGAGCTGGACCAAGCGAATCAAGCATCCCAGCGAAGTGCTGAAGAAGGGACAGGAGATCGAGGCGATAGTGCTGAACATCGACGTAGAGAACCAGCGGCTGTCACTTGGCCTCAAGCAGATGCAGCCTAATGCCTGGGACGATTATTTCCAGTCTCACAAAATCGGCCACGTTGTCAACTGCAGGGTAGTCAGGATCACTAACTTCGGAGTCTTTGTCGAATTGGACGTCGAGGGTGTGGAGGGACTTATCCATGCCTCAGAGCTCGACACAGGCCGCGTCCGCAATCCCGAAGAGATCTTCTCCGTCGGTGACAAACTCAAGGCAAAGATCATCAAGCTGGACCAGGCCGAAAACAAGATCGGACTCAGCGTCAGGGCGCTTAAAGAAGCGGAAGAGAAGGAAACACGCGACGTCTACAGTGCCAAGACTTCAGGTAAAGCGACGCTGGCGGACCTCCTCGGCGACAAGCTAGGAATGCTTGGAGCGACGGCGGACACGGACGCTGAGGAACAGGAAGAGAAGACCGAGGAGAGCGAAAGCTCTGAAGAAGCAGAAGGCAAGGCAGAGAAACCCGAGGGAAAAAAGGCAGCCGAAGCTGAGGACGCCGCTGAGGAGGTTTCCGAGGAGACGGAAACTCCGGCAGAGGATGCCCCAGAGTCGAAAG
>CBFCZO010000208.1:0-3516 GCA_965602675.1 uncultured bacterium
TGCTCGCGGGATGCGGTGGCGAGGTTGGAAAGGATTTATCGCGCGGGGCGTGAATTAGGGCGGCCCTTCGTGGGGCGGATGGCCGTATCCGCCGTGGCGGACAGAGGATGAGAAGAGCGCTGAGAAAAGAAGAGGGAGGATGAACCTTCGCGGGGATGAGGCGGCCCCCGCGTTCTGCGGGGCAGGCTCTGAAGGACTGCCCTATATGGGCATGCGGGGTTGGGTATGGAATTATCCCGCCGGTGGCGGGATCGGGGCGCATAAATGTGCCCCCTACATTATGATGCGAGATCGTGCCGAATGTTTGGATTGGATTCCAGGACTGAGACACTGAGTTTCGTTGACAGAGAGCGGGGCGTTGTGCTAATTTCCGGTCTCCGGAGAGCGGTCGTAAGATGGCAATATTCAGAGCACTTCTTCCCATAGTGACGGTGATTGCAATCCTGCTTTTACTGTATATCTTCCTCAGGGCGATGTATTCGGGTGGCAAGAAACGCAGCTTTTCGAGGCCGAGCTTCAACAAGATCCGCAAGGAGATCGACGGCGGCGAGCTGCATCGCGACCCGGTGAGCGGCACGTACGTGTCCGAGGTCGACGCCCACGTGGAGACGATCGACGGACAGAAGCACTACTTCATTTCGAAGGAGAACGCCAAGCGCTACCGCCGCGGCGAGCGCGCGGAGTAGGCCGGCCCGCATCTGCTTTCTTTCCCACTACCTTGTGTTAATTTAATTACATAACAAATTCGACGGTGTGTTCTATTTTCAGGTAAACGAGCGTGAGAGAACCATGTTTAACAAAATTGTGAGCAATTCGGCATTTGTGTTTGTTCTGGCGGCGTTTTTTGTGATGGGTGCGGCTGCGCCCGGCGCGGTGGAGGACGAGATTCTGCGCAGCGCGGGGCCGAATCCGAACGCTCCGGCGGAGTTGCAGCAGTTCGCCTTCCTGATCGGTGAGTGGGATGCGCACGCGTACCTCATCGATGATTCGGGAAATGAAGTGGAGTTCGGTTACGCCGACTGGCGTATCTTTTACATCCTGAACGGCTGCGCGATTCAGGACGCGTGGATTTACCGCAACTTGGCCAGCGGGGAGGTGGAGCACGGGACGATGTTCCGGACGTTCAACCCGGCAGCGGGGGAGTGGCGGATTGTCGAGCAGCGGCACACCGACCTGGAATTCGTGCACATGACCGCGAAGCAGGTCGGGGAGACGATGGAGATGCACGGCGTGCTGGAGAGTCCGGAGGGGAAAGTGAACTTCCGCAGGGTGTTCTACAACATCGAGAAGGACCGCTTCGAGTGGCGGACGGATTTTTCGCGGGACGGGGGCAAGACTTGGCAGGAGAGGGCGTTTTATCTGCGGGTGACGCGGCGAAAGTAGCTAGCATCAGGCATAGTTCGGCAGCAGTTCTCGCAGATGTGCTTTCAAGTGATCGAGCACCAAGCGGCATTGGGGACGCTACTGGGGAGCGCTTTCATATGCCCTTCGTCGTCAATAAATTGTTGTGCAGCTTCCATCGCTTGTCGCAGTTTCCGCGGCGCGGTCCGGAAGGATCGAGCAGGTGATAGCCTGCGGCGCGCATGCTGAGGAGCGGATAAAGAACGGACTCCTCAACGCCGGCCTGTTCCAGCGCCCAACCGAGACGCTTGGCGATTGATATCTTGCCGTAGCGGCGGGCGTAATCCACAAGCTTGTCCAATTGCAGCGAATCGAGGTGGCGATGGACGATTGCCAGCGCTTCGCCCATTCCTCCCAGCATACGGGTGGAGATGAATGCTTCCAGCACCGTGCGTTCCCTGTCGGTAATCGGGACTCGGGAGAACTCGGTCACCCAGATTTGTTCAATGCCGAAGTAGAATTCCTTCCTGACGGTCACGAATTCGTAGCGGACGCCGTCGACGATCCAAGCGTGCTTCTGTCCGTTTCTACCGATGCGGGGGCTGCGCATGCCGGGTGTGACAACCTGCCTGGTTGTGAAAGCAGTGACTACGCGAGGAATCTGTTCGGTGAGGCCGTGGTGGTGCAGCGCTGACCAGTGGCTGACGGCGGAGGGCGTGACCAGACGGGTCGCTATGGCGAAAGGGTGGACTGTGACATCACTCAGAACGGGCCCCGAGCGGGAGTAGAGGCCGCGCCGCAGCCTGGATATCCAGCCGTTGCGGACCATGAGCATGAGCAGGTTGGTCGTGTAGCTTTCCGGGATGCCTGCCCGCCGAGCCAAGCGCCTTGCGTCGGACGTGGTGAAGATAATCCTCCCTTCCTCCGCCAGTGCCATGAGCAGCCGGTTACCGTGCGGTCCGTTGCCCGCTGATGCCTTTGTATTGTTCGCGCTTGCCATGGTGTTATAAAACATACTGCATAAAACATAAAAAAGCAAGTTAACGTATGTCATTTTATAATCATTGGAGGTGAAGGGGTGATGCGATGTGGAGTTGATACCGGTCCATGCGAGAGCGGGTGGGATAGTGTTGGAGCGGTACGTCGACCTTGCATTCATTAAGCACTACAATCGCGACACATGATGTCACACGTTCGTACCCTTTAAGTGACATCACCCCCTCATTTTTCCCCGATTCCATTACCACTCATGACAAAATCCCCTTATTTTCTGACAAATTGCCGCAGCATCGGCGGGGGCTGACCAGACTGTTCCGTCTGCGTTGTGGGGGCGGGGGGGCACTGATATAATCCTTTTACACGAGAAAGGCAGATAGCGAGGGGCGGCGCGTGAGCGAGGAGATCGGAGAGCTAAGGGAGCAGATCGTTGACATCGGGGCGCGGCTCTACACGCGCGGATACGTGGTTGCGGCCGACGGCAACATCAGCGCGCGCCTGGAGGACGGCAACATCCTGACGACGCCGTCGGGGCTGTGCAAGGGGACGTTGAGGGCGGAGCAGATCCTGCTGGTGGATTCCGAGGGCAAGGTGCTTGAGGGGGAGTTGGCGCCGAGCTCTGAGATCAAGATGCATGTGGAGGCTTACCGGCAGCGGAAGGATATCAAGGCGATTGTTCACGCGCACCCGCCGATCAGCACCGGCTTCTCATGCGCGGGGGAACCGCTAGACAAGGCGATCCTGGCGGAGGTGATCCTGACGCTGGGGTGCGTGCCGATCGCGCACTACGGCACGCCGTCGACGGAGCAGGTGGCGGAGAGCATCCGCGAGCTGATCAAGGCGCACGACGGGATCCTGCTGGCGAACCACGGTGCGCTGACTGTGGGGCCGAGCCTGATGGACGCCTATTTCAAGATGGAGACGATCGAGCACTTCGCGAAGATTTCGCTGGTGACGCGGATTCTGGGGCGGGAGAACGTGCTGACGTCGGAGAGGGTCGGCGAGCTGGAGCGCGTCGGTCGGGAGCGGGGGATCGAGGTGCCGGCGTTGGAGTGCGACACGTGCCCGCGGGTGGCGGAGTCGCCGGAGAAGTTTTCGCTGACGCGGGATGAGCTGATTGAGCTGCTGGAGCGTGCCCTCACTTAACAAGTGAGCAACTCACTTTAGAAGTGAGCAACA
>CBFCZO010000209.1:0-3493 GCA_965602675.1 uncultured bacterium
GGAGAGTGGATCTTCTACGCCCTCTTCGATCAGACAGCACCGGGCGGCGACATCACAACCTTCAAGTTCGGCTGGTTCGGCACAGTGCCGGTGCCGGGCGACTACGACTCCGACGGCCGCACCGACCTGGCGGTCTACGACGTCAAGGCCCGCACGTGGCACCTTGCGATCTACAAGAAGAACAAGGCCACCTGGATCAACGTCAAGAAGCTGACGACTCCGGACGGCACGTTCGAATTCCCGCTCCAGCACGGTGAGATTGGTAACATTCCTATTCAGGCCGATTACTCAGGCGACCGCACAACCGACTTCGCCGTCTACCGCAGAGCCGCCAGCATCTTCGACGTCTACGAACAGTACGAGCTCAAAGTAGGTCGCAGGGGAGATTCCCCGATCCCCAACGACTGGGCCGGTCTCGGCCGCGTAATCCCGGCTGTCTACCGTTCGCAGAACGGCCGCTGGATCGCCGTCGACAACCTGCTCAATACGCGTATCCTCAACGCCAAACACGGCCAGGGGACCACGCCGTTGGTGAGCGGACGCTAATCTAGAACGATTAACCCGGCGGGCCGTATGAGGGCGGCTCAACGCGTTCTCAGCCCCGCGGTCGGAAACACCCGGCCGCGGGGCTTCACTCTATGCTTTTATACAGCCGGCGCAGGAAGAGCTCATGAAAAACGATCGTAAGATGTATTGTTTCTGAGTTAATTCGCTCGATAAATGTGAATTAACAAAACCTGATCCCGACACCGAAAAAGCGCTTCGCGACGCCGAGGCCGTCCTCAACGCCTTGGGCGAGGGGATTCTTACGTCGAACGGACAGGCAGTCATCGAATCCGTCAACCCGGCTGAGGCCGTTCGGGCGGAAACAGGAGCCGCCAAAGCAGTCACCGTGCACGGTGTTGCGGACGGGCCGGAACCGCCCGCTTCCGATAGGAAACTTCGCATACTGGTGGCCGACGATTCACACCAAAACCAGCTCTTGATCAAATCATTCCTCAAGAAACGGCCCTTCAAGATCGACGTTGCCGACAACGGCGAGGACGCGCTGGCGGCATTCTAAAAGGGTGTTTACGACCTCGTCTTGATGGATATAGCCATGCCTCAAATGGACGGCTATGCGGCCACTTTACAGATCCGCCGCTGGGAGCGAGAGACCGGATGGAAGCCGACCCCGATAGTCGCTTTGTCCGCGCACGCAAGCGATGAGGCTCGGGGAAAAAGCCTCGACGCCGATTGCGATGCACACGTCAACAAGCCGGTGCGCAAGGCGGAATTAATAGGCGCGATAGAGCGCTTGGCGTCAAAAAAGGAATAATTGTGAAGCCGATGAGTTCCGATAAAAACAAAAGGTTCGTGGCGAGAGTCGACTCCGCTCTCGAAGATCTCATGGACCTGTTTTTTGAAAACCGCTGGGAAGATGTCAAGGCCATAGAAGCATCGTTGCGGAACGGGGATTACAAAGCGATCAGCTCGCTGGCCCATCAAATGAAAGGCGTCGGCGGCAGTTACGGTTTCGAGGCGGTAACGTCGGTCGGCGCGCAGATGGAAAAAGCCGCAAAGGAATCGGATGCTGCGGAGATAGAACGCCTGCTTACCGAGTTGAGGCAGTATCTCGACAACGTCGAAGTCGTTATTTTCGAAGATTAATCGCGAAGAGTCGCTGGAATTCAGCCCGGAAACGAAAGAATTGGGCAGACATAGCCTGATAAAATCTCATGTGAAAGTTTTTTTACGTTTTTGGCAATATTTGCGCTCAATGATCTCTGATCATGTGATACACTCAGCTTTGCGTTGGATATAGACAGTAGTGGGGTTATTTTGAGGGGCGTTGCATTCACCAGGCTATCGTCAAATACTCAAAGAGCTTACGTTCTATCGCCGATTCTTCAGTTGTAGATCTTACTTGGGCTTGACGCTCACCCCGAAAACAACATGGCTGTGTTGCTGTTGCCCGGGATGCATCACTGCTTTGGGGGATTCCCGAAATCCGGTTCCAATGCCGAATCGGAATGAGAGAATACCTCTCATGTGAAAATCCCGAGGGCTGGCTGCTTTGCGGTGAGAAGGTCTTGGATGAGAGGGAACCAGGCCGGGTTATATCTATTCCAAGCTGCAGTGGAAAGACGAGCCTGAGAGTTTCCTCCCCAGGATTTCTTGCATGTTCGTGATCCGGCCTTGGCGTCGGATTGAAGGTAAGGGGGGTTAACTCGAAATCGTCTGCATTTAACCTGGCGAGGCGAAAAATGCATATACAAAAACTTGTCGGCAAGCTCGGGCGCAGTAACAAGGAACTTGAAGACTTTGCCTATATGGTCTCACACGATCTCAAGGGACCGCTGAAGGGGATTGTCAATTACTCGAACGCGCTTGTGCAAGATTACAGCGAGCAGCTCGGAGCGGAGGGGCGTGCCCACCTGGAAACCCTGCAACGATTGTCGAAGCGCATGGAAGATCTGATCGAAACGCTGCTCTACTATTCCCGCATAAGCAGGCTCGAATTCACCCCGAAGAAAACCGACCTGGCGAGATTGCTCGACGACGTGCTCGATTCGTTGCATCTCACGGTCAAGGAATCTGGAGCGAATATCAGCGTGCCGCGCCTTCTGCCGGTGGTGGAATGCGACAGCGTGCGCGTTGGAGAGGTATTTACTCACCTGATCGAAAACGCCATCAAGTACAACGACAAGCAAGAGAAAAACGTTGAAATAGGCTACCGCGAGGCAAAGGGCGCTGGAAGAGCGGCCCGCGATATCAACGACAATAACACCCCGACCTTCTACATTCGAGACAATGGCGTCGGCATTTCAGCAGAGGACCAGGGAAAAGTATTTACACTCTACAAGAGGTTGCATCCGATAGGCGAATTCGGCGAAGGCACGGGTGCGGGCCTCACCATCGTCAGGAAAATTATCGAAAAACACGGCGGAGAAATCCGGCTTGAATCGCAACCGGGCGAAGGCACCACCATCTTTTTCACGCTGGGTTGAGACCAGGCTTCGCCCGGCTCTCCGCCAAACTAAATCCTTTCTCTCGTCAAAAATGCCCTCGCTTTCGAGTTGTCTCCTCCGCTTCCTCGCCAGGATTCAAACATGTAGTAAAGGGCGGGAAGCACGAATTTGCTTAATATCAAAGCAAAAATGAAGCCGCCTATGTAGACGATGGCAAGTGGCTTGTGAATCTCCGAGCCCGTCTTTGTGCCCAGCGCAAGCGGCAGCGCGCCGAAGATCATAACCAGCTCAGTCATCAGAATCGGCCTCAAACGAATTCTTGAGCCCTCGATCACCGACTCCATTAACGGCATGCCTCCCTGCCTCAGCTCGTTGATCGTGCCGATCAGTATGATGCCGTTTTGCAGGGAGATGCCGAAGAGGGCTATGAAGCCGATCGCAGAGCTCACGTTCAGGGAGCCTCCGGAGATCCACAGGGCAGCCAGGCCGCCCGCGAGGGCTATCGGCACCCCAAGCAGCACCAACACCGCCTGCCGCAGAGA
>CBFCZO010000210.1:0-3471 GCA_965602675.1 uncultured bacterium
CGCCTGCAACTCCGGGTGATCGGGCAGGACGAGGCGCTTACCTGCGTGTCCGACGCCCTGCGTCGTGCCCGTGCCGGTATCTCCGATCCGCACCGCCCGATCGGCGCATTCATCTTCATGGGTCCGACCGGCGTAGGCAAGACCGAGTTGGCCCGCGCATTGGCGGAGTTCATGTTCGACGACGAGCGCGCGGTTGTGCGCATCGACATGAGCGAGTACATGGAACGCCATTCGGTATCGCGCTTGATCGGCGCTCCGCCAGGTTACGTCGGCTACGAGGAGGGCGGCCAGCTTACCGAGAAGATCCGTCGCCGTCCCTATGCAGTGATCCTGCTCGACGAAATCGAGAAGGCGCACCCCGACGTCTTCAACACCCTGCTGCAAATAATGGACGAAGGCCGGCTGACCGACGGCAAGGGCCGCGCGGTCAACTTCCAGAATACCGTGCTGATTATGACCTCCAACCTCGGAGCGCAGTACATGATGGGCGCCAGCCAGGCGATCGGCTTCCGCACCGGCGCGTCCGATTCCGACAGCGCTGAGGTGCGCGACAAGGTCGATGTCCTGCTAAAGCAGACATTCAAGCCGGAGTTCCTCAACCGCGTCGACGAGATCATCTTCTTCCGCGGTCTGCAGCGCGACGACATGGCCCGCATCCTCGACATACAGCTCGGCTACCTGCAGAAGCGCCTCGCCGACCGCAAGGTTTCCATCGAGCTGACCGACGCCGCCAAGCAGAGGATTGCCGACGAGGGCTACGATCCCGCCTTCGGAGCGCGGCCACTCAAGCGCGCGATCACGCGCCTGGTCGAGAATCCGATCAGCAAGCTGTTGCTGGAAGGCAAAATAGAAGACGGCAGCGAGGTTCGAATCGATGCTGGCAAGGGCGGCGAACTCAAATTCGCCGTGAAGTGAGCACAGTAGCCGGTCGAGCAAGTTGAACAGACAAATTTGGGCGGACAGTCCGTTTCAGGCAGACCGCTTTTTCAATACTTGTACTTCGCGAACAGGGCTCCGGTTTCCGTTCCCTCGAACTGCAGGATGATCCAGGCTTCGCCGGCGAAGACGTCGAGCAGAGGCTGCGAGTAGAGCTTGCCCTGCGAAGGTTCGCAGGTAGCGAGAGTTTCCACAATGCCGGTCTTTGGATTGAGCGCCAGCAGGTCGACCTGGTGGAAGTGGGTGGCAGTGGCGGGCGGAGCGGGGGAGCCGAGGTAGACGCCGAGAGAGCGTGACAGAACAAGCAAGACACGGCCATCATCGCGCCTTTAGCAGGTGCGGAGGGACTGCGGTTTACCCGGTACCGCGTATTTATCCGCATTTATCCTTGATCTTTCATTTTAATTGTTCTCTATGTGTCGATCCTTGACACCCCAAGGGGGCGATGATACATTTCTAGGCTCGATAATTGCCGCCCGTGAGGGCTATTTTCACTGTCGGGTTTCCCGAAAAAGAGGAAATAGTGAATCCGTTCACAATCAAAATATAGGAGGCATCTCGTGGCCGGGAAAATGAAAGCAGTGGTAAAAACCCAACCCGAGCTGGGAGCGGTGTACAAGGAAGTTGACATCCCGAAGATTGCTCCCGATCAAGTGCTGGTGAAGGTTCGCGCGACTTCTATTTGCGGCACCGACGTGCACATTTACAAGTGGGATCCCTGGAGCCAGGGTCGCATCGGCGATAAAGCCCTTCCGCAGACCCTCGGTCATGAGGTTGCGGGTGAGGTCGTCGAGATTGGCCCCGAGGTCAAGCGGATCAACGTGGGCGACTACATCAGCGCCGAGACCCACATCCCGCATCCCGGCGACCTGCAAGCGCTGCTCTGCCAGATGCACATCGGCGAGCGGATGCAGATCCTTGGTGTCGACTGCGACGGCGCATTTGCCGAGTATTTCGCAGTGCCGGAAGTCGTCTGCTGGATCAACGACAAGTCGATTCCACCCGAGTTCGCCTCCATTCAGGAGCCTCTTGGAAACGCCACGTACGCTGTTCTGGCGGAGGATAACGACGTTGCCGGCAAGTCGATGGTGCTGATCGGCGACGGCCCGATCTCGCTTTTAGCCGTCGGCGTCGCCCGCGTCTGCGGTGTCACGAATATTTTCTTGGTCGGCAAGTACGACTTCAACATGGAAATTGGCAGGAAGATGGGTGCCGATCACCTACTCTACGCCAACAAGGACGATGTCGACCGCGTCGCCTACGTCAAGGACCATACCGGCGGCTACGGCGCTGACATCGTTCTCGACATGGCCGGCAGCCCGCAGGCCTTGGACGAGGGCTTCAAGTTCCTCCGCAAGGGCGGCCGCTTCACCGCTTTCGGCATCAGCGCAGAGACGCCGGCTGCAATCGACTACAACAACGGCATCGTCTTCAAGGGCTCCCAGGTGCACGGCATCAGCGGCCGCAGGATGTTCGACACCTGGTACCGCGTGCGCAACTTCCTCTCCTCTGGCCGGCTCGACATCGCGCCGGTCATCACCCACATGTATACCCTTGAGGATTACGAGATCGGATTCAACGAGATGATCAAACGGCCGCGCGCCAGCGCCAAGGTTGTCCTCTTCCCCGATCCCGCGGAGCTGGAGGCGGCAAGGAAGCGTCGCGGAATCTGAAGAAAACGGAAACCAACAACCCTTAGGAAGGGAGCAAAGGAATGTACGGAAAGATCAAAAACGATCTCCAGAAGGAATTGCAGGAGATCCGTGACGCCGGCCTTTACAAGTCCGAGCGCATCATCATGGGCCAGCAGGGACCCGTGATCAAGGTCAAAACCGGTCAGGAGGTTCTCAACTTCTGCGCCAACAACTACCTCGGCCTTTCCAGCCACCCCAAGCTGATCGAAGCCGCGCACAAGACCCTCGACAAGTGGGGTTACGGCCTCTCATCGGTCCGCTTTATCTGCGGCACCCAGGACCTGCACAAAACGCTGGAGGCGAAGGCTGCAAAATTCCTCGGCAAGGAAGACGCAATTCTCTTCGTGGCCTGCTTCGACGCCAACGGCGGCGTCTTCGAGCCTTTCCTTGGCAAGGACGACGCCATCATCACTGACGCCCTCAATCATGCCTCGATCATCGACGGCATCCGCCTTTGCAAAGCCCAGCGCTTCATCTTCCAGCACGCCGACATGGCCGACCTCGAGGCCAAGCTCAAGGAAGCTCAAGGCTGCCGTTACCGCATGGTCGCCACCGATGGCGTTTTCTCGATGGACGGCGACATCGCCAAGCTGCCCGAGATCTGCGATCTGGCCGAGAAGTACGACGCAATGGTGATGGTCGACGACTCCCACGCCACCGGCTTCATGGGCAAGACCGGCCGCGGCACCCATGAGCACCACAATGTCATGGACCGCGTCGACATCATCACCACCACCTTCGGCAAGGCCCTCGGCGGCGCCTCTGGCGGCTGCATCGCCGGCCCGAAGGAGATGATCGAGATGTCGCGCCAGCGCAGCCGCCCCTACCTCTTCTCCAACAC
>CBFCZO010000211.1:0-3328 GCA_965602675.1 uncultured bacterium
GCCGTCTTCCGCCACCCGGAGCTGGGCATCGAGATCGCGCGCGAGTTCGACCGCCCCGCCACCGAGCTTGAAAAGATTGCCTACCGCGTCGAGGAGAAGGACTACCGCGGCACTTTCTACTTCATTCAGCTCGAAACCGACTTCGGGCCCGGCAAGGGCGTTATCGGCTTCCACGGCTCCGGCGGTGGAGGAAGTATGATGAGCATGGATGCCCTGCTCGACCAGGGCTACAAGCTCGCCAACTTTTGCGACACCTCGGGCAACCCGGCGGCCTCCAAGGTCTATCGCGCCGCGCGCATCATCCTTAATCAGGGGCCGGTCGACGGCTACTTCCTCAGCGGCAGCGGTGTCGCCAGCCAGGAGCAGTTCCACAGCGCCCGCGGTCTGGTGAAGGCCTTTCGCGAAGAATGGCTCAGCATACCGGCCGTCATCCGCCCCGGCGGCAACGGCGAGGACAAGGCGGTCGAAATTCTCACCAGGCAGACCGCCGACCTGCCCGCGCCGGTCGAGGGGTACAAGAAGCACGACACACCGGCTTTCTGCGCGTCCCGGATGAAGGAACTGCTCAGCAAACCGGTCGAGCCAAAGGAGCGCCCCGAGCCCGAGCCGTTCAGCACCGCTTACGAGTTCGACTCGCCCACCGGCAAGGTGCTGTTCGACTACGACAAGTGTCGCGCCTGCGAAAGCAAGGCCTGCGTTGAAGAGTGCATCCCCAAGATCCTCAAGCTGGAGGATGGCGTGCCGGTCCTCGCCGTAACGCGCGAGGAAGCTGCTCGCAACAAGTGCATCGAGTGCCTCGCCTGTGAGCTTGAGTGCCTGGCGCAGGGCGAGCGCGGCTGCCGCATCGAGTTGCCGATACCGGGTCTCGACGAGTGGATCGCTTCGCGCGATGAGGGGGAGAACTGAGATGTCCATCCTGATTGACGAGAAGACCAGAACGGTGGTGCAGGGGATAACCGGGCGCGAGGGCCAGGCGCGCGCGAAGCTGATGATCGACTACGGCACCAACGTCGTCGCTGGCTGCACTCCCGGCAAAGGCGGCCAGGAGACGCTTGGCGTGCCGGTCTATGACACGGTTCGGGAAGCAGTCGAGGAAGTCGGGCAGATCGACCTGTCGGCCGTGTTCGTGCCCGCGCCGATGGTCAAGGGCGCTGCGCTGGAGGCTATCGACGCCGGAGTGAAGACGCTCGTTCTTGTGCCCGACCGCGTGCCGATCTACGACGTGCTCGAGATCGCCGAGGCAGCCAAGGCCGCTGGAGCCCGCTTCCTCGGACCCAACACGCTGGGCGTGCTCAGCCCCGACAAGGCGGTCGCGGGGATGATCGGCGGGAGGGCCAAGTCGGCGCGCGAGTGGTTCAAGCCCGGCCCCGTCGGCGTCTCCAGCCGCAGCGGGGGCATCACCTCGGCCATCTCCTATTACCTCAACCAGGCTGGCATCGGCCAGACTACCATCGTCCACGTCGGCGGCGACGCCGTCGTCGGGCTGCCCCATCCCGACATCGCGCTCGAGTTCGAAGCCGACCCCGATACCAAGGCTATCGTCTTCTTCGGCGAGATCGGCGGCACCCAGGAGGAGCGCCTCGCGGCCCTGATGCATGAGGGCAGGGTCACCAAACCGGTGATCGCCTTCATCGGCGGCAAGGCGGCCAAGGAAGGCACCCGCTTCAGCCACGCAGGGGCGATTGTCGAGGGCGGCCGCGGCACCCACGCCGGAAAGGTCAAAGCGCTGAAAGAAGCCGGGGCCCACATCGTCGAGAACTTCGGCGACATCCCGGCCGTGACCAAGGAAGTGCTGGCAAGCATAGGCCTTTAGCGTAACAGGAGTGTTCTGATACAGAACGGAAAATCCAAGTTATTCTGAGCCTGCTTCGGCATGTCCGCTGCTTGGGATTCGAGACACGTGTCCTGGTGATTTGAAAATTTATCATCGACGGGCAATAATTGCTTCAGGTAATTCAACTATCAATTTCCGCATCGTGGCTGATTGCGTTTTTAGGCGCTTAAAACCTCAGGAGGGGGTAATGAGACTAAAAGCCGCATCAATGTTTGCCTTGCTTTTTTCGGTGCCTTTACTGTTTGGCGCCTGCGGGGGTGGCGGTGGCGCCGCGGGCGTGATGACCTTCGCACCCGAGGGAGATTTCAATATGATCGTCGGGGCTGCTCCGGCGAGGATATTTACCTCGGAACTCTTCAAGGAGGCTGTTGACGAAATCGATGCTTTTAAGGATGGCTACGAGAAGTTAGAAGAGACTGCGTCGGATGCGGGCATCGAGCTCGAGGAACTGCTGAGTGTCGTAGTCCTGTCCGCAATTAATGGAAAAGGAGGTATCGCCTACCTCCGTGGCAGCAAGCCGATCGATCCCGAGGATTATGTCGACTACATGGAAGAGACGAACATGTTAATCGAGTACAAGGAGGAGGAAACCGACGGCCAGACCTACTGGGTGCACGAGCAGGCAGGCGCCGTCACCGAAATCGCCGGCGGCATGGCTCTTTTCTCGAATGAGGACCTGCTGGAAGACGCCCTCGACGCGATGAAAAAGGGCAAGAACAAGCTGTCGGCCAGCAAAGAATTTAACGAGTCGTTGCGGCTGGTCGATCTCAATGCCGATGCCTATATGCTTATCTGGGATGGTATCGAGATCAAAGCTTCTGATGTCGAGCCCGTGCTGAGGATGGTTGTCGACGACGAGGACGCAGTTGCGGACGCCGCCGAGGCCTTCGAGGAGATCGAGGCTTTCAGCCTCTACGGTTACCTTCGCAATGGGATCGAACTCCATGTGAAAATCCGCTTTGGTGATGAGGACGACGCGAAGGCTCTCAAGGATTTTTATGACGAGCACGGCGACGACGTGATCGAGAAGATCGTACCGCAGCTGGGATCGTTCGCAAGGGCTTTTAATATCGGCATCGAGCCGGATGATATCGAGGACATCCTCAAGGAGATTGAGGTCGAGCAGAGGGGTAATGAGCTCGATGTCAGCCTGAGGATGGAAGACGATGATGTTATCGACTTGCTCAAGAAGGCCTACAAGCAAGGCGAGGATGAAGAAGAGACAGTCGATTCACGTTATACAGGGTCGTCAATCGAACGCGATCGACAGGCCAGGACAGTTGAGCACATCCGCAACCTCGGCCAATCAATCGAGCTGTATATTATGGACCGACCCCGGTTTGGCCCGCCGAGGACCGCTGATGTCGAAACGCTGGCCGACATCCTGATCGAGCTTGAGATTATCAATAATAGAAATGTAATTTATGACGGTTGGGGCAACTTGCTGGTCTTTGATTACGACGAGTCGGGCGAAACGCGTAGCTACACCATTAC
>CBFCZO010000212.1:0-3318 GCA_965602675.1 uncultured bacterium
GGTGGAGGAGGAAGAGGAGAAGGAGGGGGAGGATAAGGAGAAGCGGAGGGGCTTCCTGGGCGTTTCGCCGAGGGATACGAACGGCAGGCTGACGATATCGAGGGTTGTCCGGGGCTCCGCGGCGTGGCGCGACGGCCTCAATTGCGGCGACGAGATGTTAGCGATCAACGGCATCCGCATCCCCGATTACGATGCCTTCATCCTGCAGTATGGACGCTACGGGCCGAGCGATACGTTGGAAATACTGATCTCACGCCACGGCAAGATCCGCACGATGGAAGTGACTCTCGGAGAACGCCCTTACCGCGAGTACAAGTTAGAGGAAGTGGAGGAGCCTTCGGAGGCGCAGACTGCGGTTCGTGAGAAGTGGCTTCCGAAGCCGCCGGAGCCGGAGGAGCCGGAGGAGAAATGACTGCGGGGTATCAGTAGCAGGATACGCAGGGGCTCGATCCGGGGCCCGTCTCAGTCGCCTTTTTCGAAGACGGTGCGGAAGTGCCGCCCGTAAATCGCGAGCGTGATGGCCATCGGGAAAAGAGTTGGGCGCCTGAAAGCGGCCCAGAAAAACAGTTTCCAATATTGAAGCCTTTCTTTGCCCAAGACGCCAAGGCGTATGATGGATTTGAGCAGCGCTCCGATGTGATAGGGCTTGAGTTTGATCGATTTTCTGAATTTGGGTTTGAATCGTTTCAGGAATTCCTTGACGCGCTTGTAGTATGGCCCGGGTGAGTACAATTTGCCGATTAACTCTTTATGGCCGCTGATCAATTTTGCCAGGCCCATCTTGGGGATGATGTTGGTCGAGAAGCTGGTGTTGTCGCCGGTGAAGAGACTCGTCAGCCTTCCTTCCTGCTTGAGGCGTTGGTAGAGCTTGGTGCCTTTGGGGGCTTCCAGGAGGCCGACCATTGCGGTGACAATTCCGCTGTTTTGAATGAACGACACCATGCGGTCGAAAATGGATGGGGGATCGTGATCGAAGCCGACGATGAAGCCGCCGGTGACCTGGAGCCCCGCCTCCTGGATTTTTTTGACGGAAGCCATCAGATCGCGCTTGATGTTGTGGTTCTTGCCGCACTCGGCCAGGGATTCCTCGTTGGGCGATTCGATGCCGATGAAGACCATGGTGAAGCCCGCGTGTGCCATCATTTGCAGCAGCTCATCGTCGTCGGCGAGGTCGATCGACGCTTCGGTGAGGAACTCGAAAGGCCGCGCTTTCTCTTTCTGCCATTCGATGATTGCCGGCAGGATTTCCCGTTTCAGTTTCCTGCGGTTGCCGATGAAATTGTCGTCGACGAAGAAGACGTTTCCCTGATAGCCGCGCGAGTGAACGGCATCGAGTTCCGCGATTACCTGCTCTGTGGATTTGGTTCGGACTTTGCGACCGAAGAGCTCCGGGATGTCGCAGAACTCGCAGTGATACGGGCAGCCCCGCGAGTACTGGATATTCATCGAATTATATTTGTTCAGATTGATGAGGTCCCACTGGGGCATGGGGGTTCTCTCGAGGTCGTGGAAGCGGCGCGAAGAGTAAATACTCGCGGCTTGATTGTTCTCGAGGTCGTGGAGGAATCGAGGCAGGGATGCTTCCGCTTCATAGAGTACGAAGTGGTCGACACCGTCGAAGTCTTCGTGCTCGGCGGAAAACAGTGGTCCCCCGGCGACTACCTTCACCCCCTTTTTTTTGCACCTCTCTATCACTTCCCGCGCGGAATCGCGCTGCACTATCATGGCGCTGATGAACACGATGTCCGCCCAGTCGAGTTGCTTATCCTTGAGGCGGCTGACGTTCATGTCCACAACTTTCTTTTCCCAATCGTCGGGCAGCATTGATGCGACGGTAAGCAGGCCGAGCGGCGGGAAGGCGGCTTTTTTCGAGACAAACCACAAGGCGTGTTTGAAGCTCCAGAACGTGTCGGGGTAGCAGGGATAAATAAGCAGCGCTTTCATCGTGTTTTTGTCCTTCTATTATCCGGTGCCGTTACGCTCCCACTCGATAAAACAGGATCTCCCAAGCTGGCTGCGCGGGGTCAATACGCACGCGAGCGTAATTAACCTGTCGGGAAAGATAAGCATGATACCATCAAAAGGCCGGCATGTGCACAATGCTGTTGATGGGGAGGATTGCCCCCCACACTTTCTATCACAGGGGGAGGAATTGAATAAGGGACGATTGGGGATAATTATCGGGCTATTGCTAATCTCGGTGGTCGCTTGTGATACGGATCGGAAGGCCGTAGCCCCGGGACAGGAGTTAAATGCAAGCGGTCTTGCATTCGGGGCCCACGGCATGGTCAGCAGCGCCCACCCACTGGCCACGCAGGCGGGATTGGCGATTCTGAAGAATGGGGGCAGCGCTTTCGACGCGGCGGTGGCAGTGGCGGCGGCACTGAACGTGGTCGAGCCGATGATGTCGGGCATCGGGGGTTACGGCACGATTTTGGTTTACGATGCGGAGAAGGACGAGGTCCTATTTCTCGATTCCAGCGGTAAGATACCGGTCAAGACCGACTCCGACGCTTTCCGGTCTCCGGCGCCGAATTATCGCGAGAACCGCCGCGGACCGAAGGCTGTTTCTACTCCGGGTAACGTCAACGCCTGGGAGGCGATGTGGCAGGGCTACGGGAAGTTGCAGTGGGCCGCGTTGTTCGAGCCAGCGATAGAGCTCGCCGAGGAGGGCTTCCGGATCGATGAAGAATACGCGTTTTATATCGGGCGGGCGTTCAGCGAATTCCCCGAGCACGCGAAGGCATTCTACGGAAAAGATGGTGAGCCTCTGGGCGCGGGAGAATTGCTGATCCAGGAGGACCTGGCGGGCAGCCTGAGATTGATCTCGCGTGAGGGAGCCAAGGCGGTTTACGGCGGCGAGATCGGCCAGGCGATTGATGCGGAGATGCGCCGCAGCGGCGGATTCCTCTCGCTCGAAGACTTGGTTACCGACAAGGCAGAATGGTGGGAGCCGGTTCATATAAATTACCGCGGATACAAGGTTTACACCGCCTCGCCCCCGAGCACCGCATTCCCCTCGCTGATACGGCTCGGCCTGATGAGCCGCTTCGACGTTGCGGCTCTGGGGCATAATTCGGTCGGGATGTTGCACAGATTTATCGAGTCGACAAAGCACGCCTTCTGGTGCCGGCTGCGGCACGCTGGTGATCCTGAAATCAGCCCACCGCCGCTGGAAATGTTGTTGTCGGAGAAGTACTGGGACGAGGTGGTTTGCGGTTACGATATGGAAAAAGCGAAGCCGTTCGAGTACCCCGGCATTGAAGAGACGCCGCCGAAGCACACCACGCACTTCGTCGTCGCCGATGCGCAGGGGAA
>CBFCZO010000213.1:0-3250 GCA_965602675.1 uncultured bacterium
CGAGGGCTTCAAGAACCGTTTCGACTACGTGGAGACGATGTACGGGGGGATCAAGCAAGCGGTCAAGGACGGCAAGAAGTTCAGCGAGATATCGGCGGAATTCGCGCTTGAAAACAAGTTCCCGGCGTTGGTCGGCAGCCGCGGCTTCTACCCTAAGCGTCACGCGACGAGCATGCGGACGGTGTGGAGCGATGTGACGGGGATCAAGTCGGCGGCTGCAGCGATTTATACGATGGTCGGCAAGGCGGGAATCGAGAAGTGCATCAAGAAGATGAAGATCGCGCACGCCGAGGAGTGGAACGCTCTCTATTTCGATGAGGCTGAGTTCAACAGTCTCGGCCACCAATTTATCTGGAGGGAGAAGCTCGAGGAGGCGATCGCGGTATTCAAGCTGAATGTGGAGATGTATCCGGAGTCGTGGAACGCCTACGACAGCCTGGCCGAGGCTAACATGCTAAACGGAGACACTGAGGCGGCGATTGGGCTTTACGAGAGGTCGATCGAGCTGAATCCGAACAACGAGAACGGCAAGCGAGTGCTGGACGAGCTCAAGCAAGATAGGAAGTAGGATCCCGGCAGGTGCGAGAGCGCAAGCGCGACAAAAATCGCATTTTGTAAGTGCGCTTACAGTCACAGTTGTTTTGTCGTGAGAATCTTCTAGTACACCACTTCATCCAGAGGGGGGCACTAGCCATGAGTGTCAGGAGATTTGTGATTTTGGGCGCGCTGTTAGCGATATTCGCCATCCAGGTTTCGGCGGAGACGGTCGACGGTATGCCGCTGCACATCGAGAAGCTGAGTGACAAGGCGATCAGGGTGTGGGTAGGCGACTATAAGTCGACGACTTCGGTGATCGCGCTGTCGACGCAGAAGGGCATTGTAGTGGTCGACACGACCGGTTGGCACAGCCTTGATGCGAAGCTGAGAGAGGTGATCGCGCGTGAGCTGGGCAGGAACGATTTCAAGTTGCTGATCAACACGCACGAGCACGGCGACCACACGTTTGGCAACCAGGTCTACGCTGACTGCACGATCGTGGCGCACGAGAGCTGCGCGAAGGGCATGAAGGCCAGGATGGGCAACCAGGCCGAGATTGCCGAGTTGTACACGAACCGGATCTCTCAGTTGGAGGAACAGTTGAAGGCGGCCGACGGCAACGGCGAAGCGGCGGCGAAGCTCGCGGAGGATTTACATTTTGCCAAGCTGACGGTGAGCGACCGTGGATCGTTCAAGATGGCGCTTCCAACGAAGACTTTCAAGGACCAGACGAAACTGGACATGGGCGACATGACGCTGGAGCTGTATTACGCGGGCGGTATCCACTCGGCGAGTGATATTTTCATTCTGGTACCCGAGGAGGGTTTGCTGCTGACCGGGGACGTGATGGCCGACAACTGGCTTTCGGACAGGCCGGGGTGCCTGGCGACGTTCATGATCCGGTCCGGCGTGGAGCGCGACGTGCCGCTGCTGCTGAAGAACTGGAAGAGCCTGATCGCGCGGAAGGACGAGATCAAGAGGTATATTCCGGGGCACTGGAACGGGGAGCTGAGCTTCGAGGGCTTCAAGAACCGTTACGCCTACGTGGCGACGATGTTCAAGGGTATCAAGACCGCGGTCAAGGAGGGCAAGAAGTTCAGCGAGATATCGGCCGAGTTCGCGCTTGATAATAAGTTCCCCGCGCTGGTGGGCAGCCCCGGTTTCTACCCCGAGCGTCACGCGACGAGCATGCGGACGGTGTGGTGCGAGGCGACTGGCGCCAAGTCGGCGGCGGAAGCGCTGTATGCCATGATCGAGAAGGCGGGCGCGGAGAAGGCCTTCAAGAAGCTGGAAAAAGCCTTCGCCGAGGAGTCGAACGCCTTCTATTTCAACGAGAGGGAGTTCAACGCTCTCGGTTACCGGTTCATCAATGAGGAGAAGCTGCAGGAGGCGATCGCTGTCTTCGAGATCAATGCCAAGATGAACCCGAAGTCGTGGAACGTGTACGACAGCCTGGCCGAGGCTAACATGCTCAGCGGCAACACGGAGATGGCGATCAAGTTCTACGAGAAGTCGATCGAGATGAATCCGGCCAACGAGAACGGCAAGCAGAAGCTGGAGGAGATCAAGCAGGCGAAGAAGTAGAAGCCGGTGCGGCGAGCACTCGCTTCAAATCTCTGCGTTGCGGCTGCTCTGCTCTCCTCGGAGTGACTTGCGCCACACCTGCGTCGCTCCTCGCAGCCGCGCCTTGACCTTTATCGCGATTGATCGCCGGTAGCTAAGATGCGAGAGGGGCTGTCCGCGGTGTCGGGCGGCCCTTACTTTACAAGTAAGCAACAGTTCCGCGTCGCTGACATCTCAAAGGCATCTGGCGAGCGGGCCTGCGGCCCGGTTGCCCGCGGGAGGCTACGGCGGATTGGCTAAATATATAACGTCTTCGTATACTAATTATATCAACACAGCTTTAACCGGGTGATGAAAATGAGTGGAGACGGTTCCAGGGGTGTGCTGGAGAATCTTTATGAGAATTTCGTTGCGAGGGATCTGACGTTCATTTTTGGTGGAGGCGTGGTGTCGGCGAGCTTCTTGTTTTTAATAGATCGTTGTCCGCCGAAGCTTCTGTCAAGCGTAATGGAGAATTTAGTATACATCATCATATTTATTATAACCTCATATTTCATCGGAGTTTTTTGTCATGAATTATTTTACAGGTGCAATATTGTGAAAGCCCCCCAAGAAAAGATTAAAAAGAGAGACGTAATGTTTTTAGAGACAGAAGCCCAACAAGCAGGTAACGGATTCCTGCTAAGAAGAATAGAGAGGTTAATATTTATCAAGCAAATTTTCGGCGTTGTAGGATCTTGCGCATTTGTATCCATGATTATGCTTGGCATTAAAATTATGCAATATATGTATTATATGCGCATGCATGATATTCATTGCGCGCTGAAGCTGAAATCAATGATTCTTATCTTAATAATATTTATGGTCATGGAGTCAATTGGGATATGCAGTGTATGGTTGAATCGCTCGAAATGGAAAGACTTGAATGGTTATTATGAACAGCTCGATATTTTTTTGAAGAAAAACAAATAATCTTTCTTCGGCAGTCCAAAACCATGGGTGGATACAGACCGGACCTCCATACATAGCGGCCCTTCGAGGGGCAAAGATTCTGCCTGCAGCGGGCAAGCTTTTTTGGGGCACCGGTTGACGGGTGGAGGGAGGGGTTTCTATACTGGCGGCGATTTGAACATGGACAATAACCCTTTTG
>CBFCZO010000214.1:0-3189 GCA_965602675.1 uncultured bacterium
CGCACGTTCCCCGGCCACCCGTATTCCATCATCACTTCAATCGCCTCGCGGCCGAACCTGTATCCGTCCTTGCCGCAGGACGGCGCATGAAGGCTGACAAAATGTTCGATGAACAGCGGAATCTCCTCGGTCCTCTCCCTCAACGGCGGCACTCTCAGCATGACTACATTCAGGCGATAGAACAGATCGGCCCGGAATTTCCCCTCCGCCACTGCGGCCTCGAGGTCCCTGTTGGTCGCCGCCAGCAGCCGCACGCTCACCTTGCGCGTCTTTGTGTCGCCCAGCGGGATGAATTCCCCCGTCTCCACAAACCTCAGCAGCTTCGTCTGAGCCTCGGTGCTCAATTCGGCGATCTCGTCCAGGAAAAGCGTGCCACCCTCCGCTTCGGCCACCAGCCCCGCTTTCGATCTGTCAGCTCCGGTGAACGCCCCCCGCCGGTAGCCGAACAACTCGCTTTCCATCAGATTCGGAGGCAGCGCGCCGCAGTTGATCGCGATGAAAGGACGTTTCGGCTTGCCGCTCTCCTGGTGAATCGCCTTGGCGATTATCTCCTTCCCGGTGCCGCTCTCGCCGATTATCAGCGCGGCGGTACCTGTGGGCGCAATGCGACGAACCGTTTCGAGCAACCCCACCATCGACGGGCTGGAGGCAATGATCCCGTCGACGGAGAACCTGCCCTCCAGCTGCCTGCGGGCCATCTCGAGATCGCGGCGCAGCCGCTCGTGTTCCAGCGCGCGTTCGATCGAGTGCAGCAGATCCTCGTTGCTGAACGGCTTGGTCACATAGTCGTATGCGCCCTCGCGCATTGCTTCCACGGCGCTCTCGATCGTGCCGTAGGCGGTCATGATTATTATCTTGCCCGTAAAACCTTCCCCACGGAGCTTTTGCAGCGTCTCCATACCCCCCATTCCCGGCATGCGCAGATCCAGCAGCACCAGATCGGGCGGCTCCTCCGCCGCGGCCTCGAGCGCAGCCTGCCCCCCGTCGGCCACGCCAACTTCGTAGCCTCGGCCCTTTAACAGCTTCTCCAGCACGAGCCTGATCTTGCGCTCGTCATCGACCACCAGGATTCGGGATTTCACCAAAACACCCTTGGAACCACGTTAGAGGTAATTGATTTCAGCTCCACTCCATCCTCGGATTATGAGTCTTCACTTTTGTGAAGGGGCAGTTCCATAGCGAAACACGTCCCCTCCTCCCCCGTTGACCGCAACTCAACGCTGCCTCCGTGCGCGTTCGCAATACTGAAACATAACGCCAGGCCGAGACCGGTGCCCTTATCCTTGGTGGTGAAGAACGGCTCGAATATCCTCTCTCTCGCCTCGGGCGGGATGCCTGGGCCGTCATCTTCGATTTCGATCACCGCTGTGCCCGCGTTTGCCTGCGCCCGCACTGTCAACTCGCCCCCCGTTTCGCTCTGCATGGCCTCGATGCCGTTGAGCATCAGATTGAGGAAAAGCTGCCGCAGGCGGTCAGAGCTCCCGAGAACTCTGGCGTCGTCGAGCCGCGTCTCGATCCTCACTTCGATACCCCGTTCGCGCGCCCGGGCCTCGACAAGTCTCGCCGTGCCCCGCAAAACGCCCTCCAGCGCAACCGATTCGAAAATTCCCTTATCCATCCTGCTGAGCGATAGCAGCTCCTCAATTCGCTTGTTAACCCGCACTATCTCTTCGACGATTCCCCCGATGAGCTCCGGCGAATCCTCAGCCTCTGATGAATCCTCGGCCAGCTGCTCGGCGGCGGAGCGGATAAAGGTCAGCGGATTGCGGATCTCGTGAGCGATCCCGGCGGCAACCTTGCCCATCGAGGCGAGGCTTTCGGCCCGCTGTTGTCGCTCCTGCAAACGGCGCTCCTCCTCGTCGAGCATCACCTTCCTGATCATTATCGCCGCAAACGCGCCGAAAAGCGTCAGGAACTGCTCGCTTCGCTGCTCACGAACCCGGCGCTGCCCACCAAGTAGCAGCAATCCAAATAATGCCTGGCCGTCGAGAAACGGAATAAGCAGGCCCGGAGTCACTTCACGCAGAAGTTTTTGCATCGCCGCTGACGCGGCCATCCTGGCCGATTTATTGTCGAGTACAAACGGCGTGTGATTGACTCGAACCCACTTGAAAAAACTCGACTCCTCTCCGCTGCGCAGGCTATCAGCGACTCCGGATACTATCCGCCCTTCGAAGGATGCGGGGTAAAACTCCCCCTCCTCGTCTCTCAGCCAGGCAATCCAGTCCTCGAATCCGTTCAGTTCCGCGGCCCGCCTCCCGATGGATCGCAACAGGGATTTGAGATCGCGCTCGAGCACACAGGCGGCTATCGCCTCGCTCACCATCCTCTGCTCGATCCTGCTCTCGCTCTTCGACAGCCGACGGAAGCGATACCGCGTTCTGCGCCACCTGTCGCTAAGCAGAATGATTATCAGGGTCAGGAATATCAGCCCATGGATGACGGCGAGGATGGCGATGGCGAAAGATGTTTCCATGGTTACAGAATACTACTGCCGGCGGCAGCGTTCCACTTATCCCGATCGAAGCTCGACTCAGGTCTGCATGTATTCCAGGTAGATCTGCTCGAGGTTCTCAGTCTCCAGATCGTCCCGCGTCTTGCTCATCACCAGGTTGCCTTCCTTCATGATGCCAACCTCGTCGGCGATGTCCTTGGCGCGGAAGATGTCATGCGTGCTCATCAGGACCGCCTTGCTCTCCTCCTTCAGGCTCCGCAGCAGGTCCAAGAACTCCGAACCCGCCTTCGGGTCAAGACCGCTCGTCGGCTCGTCAAGCAGAATCGCGGGCGCGTTCTTGGTGATCGCGATCGCAATGCCCAGCTTCTGACGCATCCCCTTGCTGAAGTTCTTCAGCCGCTGCTCGAACGCCTTCTCCTGCAGCCCCACGCGACGCATCACGTCGTAGTAGTCGTCGCGGCTCATGTCGCTGCGGCCGCCCAGCTTGGTGAAGAAGTCGAGGTTCTGCCGCGCCGTGAAGTTGCCGTAGAGCATGACGTTCTCGCTGACGTAGGAGACGAACTTCTTGGCCTCCAGCGGGTCCTTGGTCACGTCGATGCCGTTGATCTTGGCTGTGCCGGCGGTGGGCTCGATGAAGTTGAGGAAGAGGTTGATGGCGGTGGTCTTGCCGGCGCCGTTGGCGCCCAGCAGGCAGTAGATAACCCCCTTCTCGACCTTGAGGTTGAGGTGGTCCA
>CBFCZO010000215.1:0-3125 GCA_965602675.1 uncultured bacterium
GCGGGTTCGCTTATCTCTCAGTTTCTATTTGATATTGGTGAGGTTCTTACCGGGCTTGAAACGGATCGTCTTTCCTGGAGGTATCCGGACTTCCTTGCCCGTGCGGGGGTTGCGCCCGATCCCTTTCTTACGAGGCTTGATCTGGAACACCCCGAAACCGCGAAGCTCTATCCTCTCCCCACTCTGCAAGGCTTTCTTCATCATCGAAAAAATCGTATCTACTGCCTGCTCAGCCTTGACTTTGGTAAGACCATCGACGCTGTTGGCTACAGCGTTAACGATATCGATTTTGATCATAAGGAATGTCCCCCGATCATAAGAAATGCCCCCGGCTGGCGGCTCGCAGCAAATGAAATATATCCACTAAACTATTAACCTGTCAAGGGAAAACTGTTATCGGCACCTCCGCTCAGCCGCCCCCTCACCACTCACCTCTGCGCACCTCGAGGATAAACGGAACCGTCTTGGGAAGCTTCAACTTGATCTTCTCGATCCACTCCGACGCCTCCCCACGGGCACTGAAAAGCCCCAGGCATAACCGCATGCAACCCCGGTCGCTCACCGTAATCGGGATCAGGAAAACGGGAACATCAAGAGACCCCAGCGTGCTCATCGACTCCGACAGGATCGCCCTCGAACAGTCGACCTCCACCGAAATCGTGAGCGCCCTGTCGACACTCATCAACCCTCTCCACATGTCGACGGCGCCTTCAATGTCACCCGCCTCGGCCAGCTCCAACGCCTCGGCGTGGATCGCCTCCTCGATCGGCCATCTGCCCGACCAGCCGCTCTCAGCCGCCCCCCCCCCCGAGTCCTCGATCTCGGGCGGCTCCTCGGCTCCCTCTCGCAGCAGCTCTATCACGCGTCTGGGGTCTATGAACTCCCCCCGCGGCTCGCGGTACGCCCGTTCCACCTCCAGCTTCGCCATCTCCCTCACATAGCGCTCCACCGGCAAGTCGAGCGGCCGCAGCTCGGCAACCTCCATGGCCTCGGGGGCGGGTGCGGGGCTCCCCTCTTCGGCTGCCTGCTCAACCTGCGATTCCGGCTCCTCTACCTCCTCCGGCTGCTCCGAGGTGCACCCCTGAATAGACAGAACCGCTGCCAAAACTAGAAGTATTGATAACGCGGCTTTTATCCGGTCCACGTCGATGGCCCTGGGCTTCATGTAATCAGGGGCTTGGCTCAAATTGGCTTACCTTCTGACGGGCGTGGGGAGCCACCAGGGGGCCGTCGTTCGACACAAGAGTCGCCGACGCGTAACCGAGAGAGCTGCGGTAGTGATTCAGCGCTTCAGCTCGGTAGCCGAGGCTCTCGTAGCAGATGCCTAAATAGTACTCAACCGTGCCCTGGTTAATGCCCGGCCGGTCGCCGAGATTGACGCGGCGCAGGTAGACGATCGCATCCTCCCACGCGCCGAAATGAGCCAGCGCCAGACCCGTGTTCAACAACGCCAGTTGTTCCTTCTCAGTCCCCGGATTCAACTCCGCAATCAAGCTCATCTCCGCGATAGCCGCGTTATAACTGAAACTCAGTGAGAAAAGAGGCAGCAGCAGCGGCGATTTGCCCAGCACTATCTCCCGGCTGTTCGTCTCACCGCCCTTGCGAAACTCCAGCGCAAAGCTCTCGCCCGGCATCTTGTCCCGCAGCGACTCGATCAAATCGCGGTAACCGGAAATCGCATTCCCGTCGACCGCCGTTATCGCCTCCGCCACTTCCACACCCGCATCAGCCGCGGGAGAACCCTCCTGAACGGAGATAACAACCGGACCCTCGTGCATCAGCGTGTCAACAGCACTGATGCCAAGCCAGCTCTGCTCGATGTCGAATTGGTAATCCAGACGGCGCACCGCGCGCTCGACACTCGCCGGATCATCCGTAACCACAACGAAGGAATCGGTATAAGGCCCCTGCGTTCCCGCGATGAACAGGCGGAACTTGGTCCCGAGTGTCTTCTCCTGGAACACGGCAACGGCCAGCAGATTGGTCCCCAGCCTCCTGCTCGCATCCCTGATGCCGCGGTATATGTCGTCCGGTATCCGCCCCTCGACCGCCCCCTCGGCCACAAGCCGCTCGAATGCCTCCGGAGTTAATGTTCCCTCTCTCAACAAACCCTGCATCGACTCGTCATCACGACCGATGATCCGGAATCTCTCAACGCTGCCAAACAGCCGATCCAGCTCGCGGGTCGCCGCCTGGCGTTGATCATCCTCAAGTTGCCCCCTGAATACCGCGCCGGCATAAGCCAACGTCGGCAACAGACGCACCTCCATCTCCGTCTCGAGATCTTTCGAAACAACCGCGTCGGCCTTGTACATACCACCCGCGTGGCGAACTTCAATCACGTACTCCCCGGAACACAGATCCTCGAAAACATCCTTTCCGCGCTCCTGCACCTCATCGTCCAGTAATACCTCCGCGCCCTCGGGCAGGCCGTTCAGACGCAGGCTGCCCCGGCTCGGCGGCATCGCCAGCAACTCGTCGAGCCAGAAGTCATCGGCAGTCGGTACCTCCAGAAACCTCTGTTCGCTCGCAAAGCACTCTTTCCGCACGGTCAGCTGATGCGTGCCGATCTCGACGAACTCGATCGCGAATTCGGCTGAAACCTCGTCCGCCCGCAGATTCAACTCCGAGAGCTTGTCGGCGTAATCGCTGCCCGCCGTTCCGGATGTCACACCGACAACTTCTCCGTCGAGCAACACCTCGGCGCCTGGAGGCGAGGTCCGCAGGTAAACCGTGGCCAGAGTCCGGCGAAGCTCAATGCTCAACTCGGCTGTTGCCTCCGGCTGGATTGTCACCTGCCGCTCTTCCGGTGCGTACCCGCGGCGAGCCACGCTCACCCTATGCTCCCCCACCAACAGCGCGAACGGCTCGCCCCCGCTCAGGCCCGACGCTTTCCCGTCCAGCTCGATTTCGATCTCCGCGGGATCGGTGGATACCTGCAGGAAGCCCACCATCTCTTCCTTCAGTGTCGAGAAAAGATCGAGGTAGAGCTGAGAGGCCAGATCGCCGGGCAGCATGAAACCAGGCGAAAACCGAATCAACTTCTCAAAGTCCCGCTTGCCCGCCTCCTCGTTTGCCATGTCAAGGTGCGAGAGCGCGCGGAACGCCAAGGCCTGAGGATAAAC
>CBFCZO010000216.1:0-3106 GCA_965602675.1 uncultured bacterium
CTGCCCGACTTCCGCGGCCGCGAAGGTTTCTGGCGCGCCTATCCGCCCATCGCCAGGGGTGCCGACCTCAACGCCGTCACCAACGAGGGCTGGACGCCGTTGCACGTCGCCTACAAGAGCGGCCAGCCGGGGATGGTGGACCTGCTGATCGCCGCCGGGGCCGACACCGACGCCCTCGACAAGGAGGGCATGAGGCCGCGTAATCACGCCTTCGAGCGGCCGCAGTGGATCGCCTTCGATCCCGCCGACTTCGACCAGTACACCGGCTACTACTCCTTCGGCGGCGACTTCGGCGTCGAGGTCTGGCGCGAGGGCGACAAGTTCTTCCTCTGCGAATTCTCGATCGACCGCATCTACCCGACCGGCCCCGACGAGTTCTTCTGCGTCCAGGAGCCGTGGAAGGTGGTCTTCGGGCGCGACGAGGCGGGAGAGGTGGCCACCATCGACCTGCACTTCCTGCGCAGAACCGTCAGGGCTCAGAAGGTTCGCTGAGCCCCCTGTAACCAATCCCTGCCCTGCCCCGCGCAACGCTGGAGCGAGTCACGCCCCCATCCCGCGAGCAGCCGGGCCTCAGGCCCGTTTGTCGGATGCTGCCTAATCCGGTGGCGCAGACATTCCCTTGTCGCGGCGGAGCGCCTCGGAGCCGGATGTCTGCGAGGAAAACGCACCATACTTATCCCGCGAGCCGATGAATTCGCCGCAGGCGAATGATTTAGCTTGAATCCCACTCGATCCAAACGACGCGGTCTTGTTGCTCACTTGTAAAGTGAGGCCTTCTACCCGCGCAGCAGCTCCAGAATCCGCCGCGGATCGGCCGGGCCGTCGAGCACCCGCACTCCGATGGCATCGTAAATCGCGTTGGCAATCGACGCGCTCGTCGGCACCGTCGCCGGCTCGCCCAACCCCTTGCAGCCGACGATGTTGCACTCCGTATCATGGGGATCGATCGCCAGCACCTCGTGGTCGGCGGGCACGTCCATCGATGTCGGCACCTTGAAATCGATGAGGTTGGCCGTGCACAGCTTGCCGGTCTGCCTGTCGAGGATGCGCTTCTCCGTCACGCCGTAGCCGATGCCCTGCGTCATCCCGCCGAATACCTGGTTGTTATAGGTCTTGCGGTTGATCACCCGGCCGCTCTCGTTCGCGCCCAACATCCGCACCACCCGGATCTCCCCCGTCAGCGTGTTCACCTCCACTCCGGAGAAGTGCGCCGCGAACGTGAGGATGATCTTGCCTTCGGGATTCGGGCCGCGGTAGCCCACGCCCACGACCTCCCACTGCCGCCTCTTGCCGATCAGCCCGGGGACCGGCTTCCTTTGCGCCGCATCCCGCGTGCTGAAGACGGCATTGTCCTTCAACTCCAGTTCCGCCACTGGCACGCCGAGATCCTCCGCCGCCCAGTCCAATAGCTGCCGCTTGATCTGAAACGCCGCCCTTCTCACGGCCGGAATCAGCGAGGGCAGAGTCCGGCTCCCACCACTGCCGATGCAGTAAGGCGTCGTGTCCGTGTCAGCGTTCTCGATCCTGATCCGCTCCAACGGCATCTTCAGCTCTTCGGCCGCAACCATGCAGGCCACAGTCTTCGTCCCCGTGCCGATGTCCATCGCCCCCGTGCTGATCGCCACGCTGCCGTCGGTCAGCATCCTCAGTATCGCCGTCACAGGCGGGCCCCCGCCCCCGAACCACAGACCACACGCCATCCCGGCGCCGCGGCGGATGTGCCCCTCGCCTTTGCTTGCGTTTCTCGCCTCCCGCCAACCGAATTGCCTCGCGCCTTCTGTAATGCACTCCCGCAGCCCGCAACTCGTGTACGGCAGGTTGTAAACCTGGCTCACTTCGGCGATGTTCTTCAACCGGAACTCCACCGGATCCATGCCCACTCGCTCCGCCAGCATGTCGATCATCTGCTCCAACGCCCAAGAACACGCCGGGAAGCCGGGGGCGCGGAAGGGGCGGGAGACACCCGCGTTGATGTAATAGCTGTACTCGTCGATGAGAACATTTGCGCACTTGTAGAGCGCGGCCACCTGGAAGCCGACTTCCGTCCACTCGTAGTAGGCTCCGGGCGTACCCCTGTTCTTCAGCTGCAAAGCCGTCAGGGTTCCGTCGCTCTTGATTCCCGCCTTTAAATCCATCTTCGCATTCGGCCGGTAACCGCAGCACACCTGGGCCTCCTCGCGGCTCAGCACCGCCTTCACCGGTCGCCCCGTCTTAAGCGATATCAGCGCCGCGATCACCGTGTGCTTCTCCAGCTGAGCCTTGGAGCCGAATGCTCCGCCTATGTACTTGCAGATCACCCGGATCTTGTTGAGGGGCAGTCCCAATGCCTCGGACGCCGCTGGCAGCACCGCCTCGAACACCCCCTGCGTCGGGTCCCAGATCGTCAGCTTGTCGCCGTCCCAGTTCACCACCGAACAGTGGGTCTCCAACGTTGCGTGCGACTCTTCGCTCGTCGTGAATCTCTCCTCGACGACGATATTCGCCGCCGAGAATCCCGCCTCCACATCCCCCCGCCTTATCTCCGGAATGGGAATCGAGCGGTTCCCGCCCTCGTGCAATTCAGGCGCCCCCGGCGCCAACGCCGATTCCTCGTCCACTACGAACGGCAGCACCTCGTAGTCCACCTTGATCGCCTTGAGGGCGTCGTGGGCCTGGTGCGGAGTCTCCGCCGCAACCGCCGCCACCTCGTCCCCCGCGTAGCGGCAGTGCTTGTCGAATAGCGTGGTCTGCTTCGGGACATCCGCCAGCCACGTTGTGTACGGCCAGGGGATGTCGGCCCCGGGCGAATCGGCCGTCAACACCGCGCGCACACCCGCCATCCTCTCCGCAGCGCTCGTGTCCACCCTCCTCACCATCGCGTGAGGATGGGGACAGCGTAGAATGGCCACATGCAGCATCTCCGGCAGCATCACATCCGGCGTGTACTTGGCCGTCCCCGAAACCCGCTCATACGCGTCGACTCTCGGCAGACCTTTGCCGATGATTTCCATCTCGCCGGCCAGGGGATCCAGATCCTCCTGAGGCAGGGGAGTCTTGGGCACGGCATCCGACTCGTAATAAAACCTCGGCTTCGTCTTCTCATCTTTGCCCATAGCTTCCTCGCACG
>CBFCZO010000217.1:0-3041 GCA_965602675.1 uncultured bacterium
TTCCGGCTCCCAGCCGCGCCCAGACGGCAAAGGATGACAAAGGCACCAGAGATAATCCTCACGAGGTACCGGTCTGTGATTCACCAATAAAGATAGACGGCAAGATTGAAGAGAGCGCCTGGGAGGATGCCCTCCTGATTGATATCGCCTACGAGGTCCGTCCCGGTGAGAACATCCCGGCGCCCGTGCGCACGGATTGCCTGATCACCCATGACGACAAGAACCTCTACGTCGCCTTCAAGTCCTTCGACCCCGATCCCTCCGCCATCCGGGCTCATTACAGCGACAGGGACAACATGTTCAGCGACGATTGGGTGATCATCCTCCTCGACACCTTCAACGACGAGCGACGCTGCCTGGAGTTCTTCTCCAACCCGCTGGGAATCCAGGCCGACGGCATAGAAGCGGATAGCGGCACCGACACCAGCTGGGACGCCATCTGGGACTGCGCCGGCCGGATCACCGACTGGGGTTATGCCGTGGAGATGGAGATCCCGTTCTCCGCTCTCCGGTTCCAGCGTACCGACGGCGAGCAGGTATGGGGGATCGACGCGATCCGCAGCTACCCGCGCAGCGTGAGGCACCATTTGGGAGCATTCCCCAGGGACCGCAACAACAACTGTTATCTCTGCCAAGCCATTAAAATCAAAGGCTTCGAAGGCGTCAGCCCAGGGCGCAACATCGAAATAGCACCCACATTCACCGCCATTAGCTCCGACGAGCGCCCCTCACTCCCCGGCGGCGGCATGCAGAACGTGCGGAAGGATGCCGACCTCGGCCTCACGACACGCTGGGGGATGACACCCAACCTTACCCTGGGATTCACCGCCAACCCGGATTTCTCACAGGTCGAAGCCGACGCTCTGCAGCTCGACATCAATGAGCCTTTCGCGCTCTACTATTCGGAAAAACGGCCATTTTTCACTGAGGGGATTGATTTCTTCGAAACCCCGATGAACCTGACGGCCATCTATACCCGCACCATGCACGATCCATCCTGGGGCGTGAAGCTCTCGGGCAAGGAAGGCGCCAACACCATCGGCGCATACATCGTCCGCGATGAGGTCACAAACCTCATCTTCCCGGGAAACCAGGGTTCCGAGTCCACCTCATTGGCCATGGAAACAACCGCATCAGTTTTCCGCTACAAGCGCGACATCGGCAACAATTACACCTTTGGATTGCTCGGGACCGACCGCGAGGGCGACGAATACCACAACCGCGTCTTCGGCTTCGACGGCAACATCCGCATTACCGACAAGGACAGAATTTATTTCCAGGCACTCGGCTCCTCCACCAGCTACCCAGCACAGGTCGCCGCCGAATTCGGCCAGCCGGAGGAAAGCCTCTCCGGCGGAGTGCTCGATCTGACCTACTCCCGCAACACGAGAAACTGGGACATCCTTGCCGGTTTCACCGATATCGGCGACGATTTCCGCGCCGACCTCGGTTACATCCCCCAGGTCGGATACCGCTCCTACTACGTCACGAATTACTACTCATGGATCGCCAAGCCCGGCGATTGGTTCAGCAATCTGAGAGTGATGGGCAAGGTGGATAACATGGAAGACAGGGACGGCAATCTCCTCTACAGAGCGATGGTCGCGGATTTCACATACGAAGGCCCGATGCAATCGTACATACAAGCCAGATACAAACGTTTTCGCGAGGGCTACCTGGGGCGGGAATACGACCAGAATTACTATCACCTCGATAGCGATATGTATATCACCTCCAACTTCTATGGGGCAATCAGGTTCGTATTCGGGGACCGCATCGACTACGCCAATTCGCGGCTCGGAAAGAGATTCCAGGTGAGACCTAACATCAACGCCAACATCAGTCGAAATCTCAAAGTCAGCCTGGGTCATACATACGAGAGGCTGACGGTCGACGAGGGGAAGCTCTACACGGCCAATATCAGCCAGGGGAAAATCATCTACCAGCTCAACGCGCGTACTTTCGTCAGGGCCATATTTCAGTACAGAAACTACGACTACGCTGCCGACCTCTACACCTATGAGATCGATCCCAAGTACCGCCGTCTCTCCTCCCAGCTCCTTTTCTCCTACAAGATCAACCCGCAAACGGTGCTGTTCCTGGGCTACTCCGACAATTACCTGGGAAGCCACGTATTCAGCCTTACGCAGTCGGAGCGGACTTTCTTCGCAAAGGTCGGCTACGCCTGGAGCCTGTGAGGGTGGTCGCTTGGGTAGGGATTTCTGTTTGCTTTGACGCACTCGGATGCTAACCTGCGGCTTGAATAACATTGGCTGCACTTCATGCGGAGTTGATCGATGGGCTCGACCACCGGTAACTCGGAAAACCGACTGTATAACGATCTCGCTTGGCTCTGGCCGCTGTGGGGCACTGTCGAGGATTACCGGGCTGACTGTGAGTCAGCAGTCGATCTGATCAGGGAACACGCGCTGATCGAACCGCGGACCGTACTCGACATCGGCTGCGGAGGCGGCAAGTGCGCCTATCACCTCAAGCGCCATTTCAAGCTGACCGGCATCGACATCAGCGAGCCGATGCTGGAGAACGCCCGAAAGCTGAATCCGGACTGCGAGTTCCTTTTCGGCGACATGCGCTCTTTGGACCTTGGCCGCAAATTCGACGCCGTGTTCATGAACGATTCGATCAACTACATGTGCAACCGCGAAGAACTGCGGGCGGCTTTCGAATCGGCCCGGAATCACCTGCATCCCGGAGGAGTAATGATCACCGCCGCCGAGCAAACTAAAGAAACTCTCCAGCAGAATGCTACCCATGTCTATTCGGCCGGCCGGCGGAACCTGGAAGTCACCTTCATCGAAAACTACTACGATCCGGACCCCAATGACGAAAATTTCGAGGGCACGTTCGTTTTCCTCATCCGCGAGGACGGTAAGTTGCGAATCGAGAGCGACAAGCACATCGGAGGTATCTTCCCGCTTCAGGTCTGGCGTGACACGCTCACCGGCCTGGGCTTCGAAATCCGCGAACACGTTGGGCGATACGAGGAAGAAGGAGGGCGAGCCCTGCCGGTTTTCGTTTGT
>CBFCZO010000218.1:0-3016 GCA_965602675.1 uncultured bacterium
CCAGTTATACCAGGATGACCTACGGCGATGCCGGTGTCATCGATGAAAAGCGCGTAGAAACCTATGATGGCAAGGGTAATCTTTTGAAAGAGGAGGTTTTCGACGCCAAGGATGACCTAATACGACGCTATGAATACGAATATCGCGCCTTTGATCAGCTAGGGAATTGGATAGAATGCATCTGTCGACGCTGGGATAATGAATTAACATCCGACACACTCGTGCCAAGCAGCATACTATCAAGGGAAATTACGTACAGACGCTGACCATCAGCAAGAATCTGGTCGCAACTGCGTATTTTATCCAATCTATGAATAGTATAAATACCCCAAACGGCCGATTTCTTACAATATACTTGAAACTTCAAGCGATTAAGCCAGCTAATTTTCTGTAAAATCTGTCATTTGCATTAAATATAGCTCGTTAAGAGAAGAAGGGCGTCAATTCTCCCCACTAGAACTTGCGTCACAGGCAATCCTTGACTGTTAACCTGAGCAGAGACCATAATCCCTCTGAGGTGTACTCACTTATTATCCGATATTCGCCGTAGATTGTCTGACCTATTGTTTCGGGATGGGGCCTTGACCAGGGGCAAAATACTCGTCATCGATGATGATCCCGATAACCGGGAGATACTCGACTACAACCTAACTCGCGAGGGATTCGAGGTAGTCTGCGCACGGGATGCCGGCGAAGGGTTGATCAACCTCGGAGTGCAGAAACCCGATCTCATCATTCTCGACCTCATAATGCCGGGGGTCGACGGCATCGAGTTCTGCCGCCAGCTCAAGGGCGACCCCGATACCCGCCAACTTCCAGTGATCATGGTGACTGCCAAGAACGATGAGAGCGATATCATCCTCGGCTTAGGCGTCGGTGCCGATGACTACATCTCAAAGCCCTTTAGCTCCAAGGAACTCATCGCCCGCGTGAGGTCCGCCCTGCGCCGCGGGCCCATCCGTGAAAGCGCACAGCTTAAACTCGCCGCGATGGAGAACTATGTGCGCAACCTCGAAGAGCTATTGGGCGTGGACTCTGATAATTCGGATGAAGAAATTCTCTCTTTGGCTCCCACCAACAAACCACTGAAGCCAATTGCCGCTGCCCGCGAAACTGGTGAGCTGCCTCCACTTGAGGGCATGTTGATAGTCGAAGAAGAAGAAACGGAGCCCCGCGAGGAAAGACTTACCCTTGAGGACCTGGAAGCAAGGGCGTCCCGACTCCGCAGGAACTTACAGGACACTGCGGACCTGCGGATAATAACTTCGTCCGGACCTGATACGCTCTCGCTGCACTATTTCTCCGTCACCAATGGGGGGCCCGAAAGACTAAAAATAATAGATCTCGAGCGATTCGTAATCTGCAATCGCCTAGCGCTCGACGGCGCCTTGAGTACTGCGAGAAAACTCTATCACGACGCCGATAAAACGCGCCGACGAGCCATATTCAGGAGGATCAAGCAATTCCTGGAGAAGCTCTTTGAAAATCTCAGGGAGATCCTCTCCCCCCAGGGAAACGGCATGCTGCCCTACGCCGGCGACAACATCAGCAGCGGTGTGCTGTTCAACTTCGCCGCCATGCTAAGCCTTCATACCTGGGAAACGAATGACGACGTGGAAGCCTACCTGGAGCTTTTCACCGCAAGAGTCGAGTGGCCGCTGATGCAACTTCTGGAGGACCCTTCTGAACGCCGGAAATACTTCGAATCCGTCGTTTTCCCCGAATTTGAAAGGATTTAGTGGAGCGCTCGATGTTGACATACGACAGCTCGATCGACACCGACAGGATAGATCCGAGGTTGGCTGAGAGAATACCCCAATACATCGCCCGCTTCTATTGCATATTTCCTGTCTACGACGCCGGAACCCATGTAGTGATAGCCACTCCTTTCGGCAAGGTGGATGATAAGTGGCTTGAGGGCATCGCTGCCCGACTTAACATTCATCTCTTCGCCTACGACTTTGAACAGTTCCGAACTGCCGAAATCCGGGCGGCGATCGAAAAATTCTACAAGGACCGCCGAATGAAGCTGGGCGAAATGCTGGTAGTTTCGGGGTCTATCGATGAAAAACAGCTAGTTGAAGCCCTCCATTTCCAGGAGAGTTCGCCCGGGAGCAAAATCGGGGAGATTCTCAGGAAACTGGGATATGTTGAGGAAACGGCGGTACAGGAGATGTTCGCAAGGCAAATCGGCTATCGCTTCCTGCCGATGAACGAAACCTCACTTTTTGATGTTAGCCTTATAAGCCGCCTCTCCAGGGAACTTGTTTTCCAGCGCAAGGTTTTACCTTTGGCCAAGGGGAGCAATGTGGAAGACATCTATCTGGTCGCCGTTGACAAGGTGGATGATGACCTCATCAGCGAGGTGAAACAGAAGCTGGGCATAAAATTGCTCGAGCCCGCCCTCACGACCGAAACCGAGTTCAACCGTGCTGTAAACAGGTTCCTACGCAAGCTCGAGGAGCGACAGAACCGCCAAAAGCCTCTTGGCCGACTCCTGCTCGAGCGTAATCTCATCGAATCCAAACAGCTCGAGAAGGCCCTCCACGAGCAAAGCGACAAGGATGTCAGGCTCGGTGAACTGCTGATTTCCAAGGGCCTGGTGCCGGAGCGGGCTGTGCTGGAACTGCTCTCAAAGAAATTGGGGATTGAATACATCGAACGCCTCCCCTTGCTGATACCTCCCGAATTCAGATCTCTGCTCACCGAGAAATTCACTGTTTTTAACAAACTCGTACCCTGTGCCATTGAGGGTAAAACGCTCCTTGTGGCGATGGCATACCCCCAGGACAGGAATCTACTGAATATGCTACGCAACGTTTTACGTCGCGAAATCAAACCTGTGCTCGCTTCAACACGTGAAATTACACGCGCAATACAGCGACTCTACAGTGATAGCTGCAAGGATACCGTCGAACGTGTGGACCTCAAGAAATCAGTTGAAATCGTTCATGATCGACACGACGACAGCCAGCACTCGACTAAGCGGGTGATCAACCTGGTCAACAACATCCTC
>CBFCZO010000219.1:0-3007 GCA_965602675.1 uncultured bacterium
CATCATCGGCAGCACGTATGTCCCCAGCAGGACTGCGGGCAAAAAGAAGATCTGAAACGCGATAATCTTCTTGTCCAGCAACCGACGCCAGACACGCGCCACCAACCACAATCCGAAGACATTCTGGAATATCAGCACCAGCGCGATCGACTCGTGTGGCTGCCAGATCAGCGCCAGTACAGGTGTGGCAATCACCGCCGAACCGAAGCCGGTTATCCGCTGCAGGAAAAAGGCAAAAGCGACGACAATCGGCGCAAGTATCTCGAGAGGAATCACTTATCGTAATCCGGGTCCCTTTCGGCTCTGCTGTTCAGCCGCGGCCGAATCTCACTCTTCGGTGTAAAACAGCATCATCTCCCGCACAGCCGCCATGCAGACCGGGCAGTAATCGATGTTTGCACGGGAGATCATTTTGCAGTCGAACGCCGGCCGGTAGAGCCCCTTGGCCATGTAGCCCGCGCCCTCGAACGCGCCGACCACACCCTCCTTGTACTCGTCGGTCGCGGGCGTGGGGATCGGCGTGCCGGGCGTGACATACACCTTCCACTTGACATTCTCCGGATCGAGCAACGCCGTCACGTTCGGCTCCCACGGCTCCACGTCGGCCGTGTAGAAATCGGTGTAGGCCACGTCCGATGAGTAATACTCGTCGCCCAGCCCCGAGAAACTGTGCCCGCCCTCGTGAGTCAGCAGATAGCCCGCCCACTCGTTATCGGCTGCGAAAGTAAGGTAGGCATTGAAAATCCCGCCGCCTCCGTAGCGCTCGGTGTTGAGCATGATCGCCACCGCGTCGTAAGGCGCTCCGGCCGCCACGTCGGCGATCGCCTTGTTGTTGATCGTCAGCACGTAGCGTGGGCTGTCGAACGCGTTGAATCGCGCGTCGAAAAGCGTGTCCTTCCAGATCCCCTCGCGGGGCTGGTCGATGCCGCTTTCGCGGCTGAAGGCCTCGATCGTGCGCACGGCGATCTTGTCCTTCATCTCGCTGTAAGGCTTCGTCTCAAGAAGCAACTTCGCCATCCGCTCGGCGTCGCCGCGCAGCTTCTCCGCTTCCTCTTTCGTGTAGCCCTCGGGCAGAATCAGGATGTCGTAAACCTTGCGCGGTTCGGCGGGCACGTGCAGATCGATCACCTTGAAGGCGGCACCGCCGCCCTGCATAGCATTGTTGTGGCTGCTCGGATCGATCGTGACGCGATGGATCTCGACAAAGTTATTGTGATCGTCCCGCTTCGAGACGGTAAGATCCATAGCCTTGCGCGGTCGCGGGATGCGGGCCGTCTCGCCGATGCTGCGCTTGCGCTGCTTCGCCTCGTCGGTCGTCAGCCACTCGCCGAAGACGCTGCTGAAGCCGCGGCTGTAGATCAGCTTGCCGCTCTCCGTGTCGTAGACCGAATAGAGAAAAAATCCCCTGTTGAGCGTGTCGATCAGCTTCGTGCGGCTCCCCGCCCACGGGCCCTCGACGATTATCTCATCCAAACTGTATACGTCGCCCTCCGCATCCCCCGTGCGGAAAAGGTCGATCCTCAGCGTCTCCCCCGTGAACCACGTGTCGAAATCGACGTCGTCGGCAGCGCTTACGGAAACAAACAAGCATAGAAAAGCTAAAACCAGCCTGGCCATTCGATCCTCCCCTTCTTATATTCCATCCTCCAGCAGACCTACGAATAATAGCACACGCAATACCCAACGGCGCCGATTTTCAGTGACATTGCATAAGCAATCGTATCTGTTTTAGACAGGAGGATCATTTGTATACAAGTGAACCTAAAGGATTATAAGATATCAACAGCAAAGGTATCAGCCGCTGCACTGATTGTCAGGAAATGGAAAAGTTGAACTAAGAGATCACTCAACTTCACGGACGACACGGAAGCCGAGGAAGAAATAACCAGTATCTGGAGATTGGCTATAACGAGATGACGAGCGGAGGGTTGTTGCAGAATTAAACCAACTTCCACCGCGTATGATGTTTAAATCGTTAACCGAATCCTCGCACCACTCCCAAACGTTGCCACTCGTGTCAAATAAACCCCAAGCGTTTGGCTGTTTTTGGCCTACATTGTGTGGTTTATTCTCGCTATTATCAAGATACCATGCATATTCACTATCCACACTTCTTCCCCAATAGAACTTCGTCTCACTACCCGCGCGGCAGGCATACTCCCACTCCGCCTCCGTTGGCAAGCGATAATTCTTCCCCGTCAAGCTACTGAGCTTCCGGCAAAATTTCTGAGCGTCGTTCCAGCTTACCTTCTCCACAGGGTAATTAGAGCCCTTGTATCGGCTGGGATTTGAAGCCATCATACGCTGATACTGCGCCTGGGTTATCTCATATATACCGATGTAGAAGGGTGCAGAGATTTCTACTTTGTGTTGTGGTACTTCATCATATGCAGCCTCACTGTCCCTTGGAACGGCGCCCATCAGGAACTCACCAGAAGGGATCAGGCGAAGTTTGAGCTCCACGCCGAGGCCTAGATCAACTACCAAGTCATCGCCGGGAACTCCTTCCGTTGCACTTGGTTCCAAACATTTGCGAGCCACGGATGCGTGAGAAGAATTCGGATAATCGCGTAGAAATCCCTCCCATGATTCCTTGGTATTAGCTCTTTGGGCTTCTCGAAAAGCAGATTCTTCTTGCTTTCGTCGCTCAGCTCTGCGTTCCTCCTCCTGCTTTAAACGCTCAGACTTCCTTTCCTGCAAATCGTACTCTGCAATTCGGTTGCGGGCTTTAGAGACATGAGAGGAGTTCGGGTAGTCGCGCAGGAATGCCTCCCACGTTTCCTTGCTCTCAGCGCTAACCGCATTCTGATACGCCGCATCCTCCTGCCTTTTATGCTCTGCAATAGCCTCTAACTCTGAAAGATGGCTGCGAGCTTGCGAGACTCGGGAGGACTCCGGATAATCTTTTAGGAAACGGCTCCATGATTCTATTGAATCGATACTCTCCGCCAGCCTGTAGGCTGGCTCCTCGACAAATGGAGCAGCATCGTGCACAAGCTTGGCAAAA
>CBFCZO010000220.1:0-2992 GCA_965602675.1 uncultured bacterium
GGCAAGCCTGGAACCGCGAAGGTGCTTGCCAAGGCGCTGACCGACGAGGAAAGCGACGCGATGGAGTTGAGCCTGCCGGTTTACGTCCACGGTGCGGAGAAGTTTGCCTCGGCGGCGGGCTCTGTGGCGGACTCGCGCGAGATCGAGTTGAATCTGCCGGCGGAGATCAGACCCGGTTCCGCGATCCTGAAGCTGGCCGTCAGGCCAACGATCGCCGGAGCAATGCTCGATTCGCTGCCCTATCTGATCGACTATCCCTACGGCTGCACCGAGCAGACGATGAGCCGTTTTATGCCTGCGGCGATGGTAGCCAAGACGCTGCGCGATCTTGGACTAAGCCGACCTGAGCTGGAAGAAAAGCTGCCCAAGGTTATCGAAGCGGGACTCAAGCGGCTTTACGATTTCCAGCACGACGACGGCGGCTGGGGCTGGTGGAAGCACGACGACTCGCAGGTTTACATGACGGCCTACGTGGTTTACGGGCTCAGCGTGGCTGGACAGGCGGGTATCGAGATCGAAGAGGCTCGCCTGCGCCGGGCGGTGCAATATCTCCGGCGTAGCCTGCCGGAACTCGAGGACGAGGTTGAGCTGCTCAATTACGTGGTTTTCGCTCTGAGCTGGGGCGGGCACGTACCGGAGCCGTTCCTCAACCGCGTTTACGACCTGCTGCCCAAGATGCGCGCCTACGAGACGGCGTTGTTTGCGGTTTCGCTGCACAACATGGGAAAGAGCGAGCGCTTTGCGGCGGTTATGAAGCAACTCGAGGAGAGGGCAGACATCAATCAGGAACAGGGCATAGTTTCCTGGGGCAAGCCGGGCGGCTGGTACTGGTACCAGGACAACGTCGAGGCCACGGCGCTCGCGCTGATGGCCGAGTTGCGGCGCGACTCAGGCAGCGACTACGTCAGCGGAGCGGTTCGCTGGCTGCTCTCGATGCGCAAGGGCAGCAAGTGGAAGAGCACTCGCGACACCGCCTTCGCTATCTACGCGCTGACCGACTTCCTTAAGACCAGCGGCGAGTTCGATCCAGAGATGACCGTGGTTATCGAAGTCGACGGCCGTGCTGTCAAAACCGTGAATTTCAGCAGGGATAATCTCTTCAGCGATGACGGCGTGCTGGTGCTCGAGGGTGCTGATCTCAAGCCGGGTTCGCAGCACCTGAGGATCGTGAAGAAGGGCCGCGGAAATCTCTACTTCGACGCGTTCCTGTCGTATTTCAGCCTTGAGGAACACCTCACCGCGTCTTCGACAACCGTCTACATAGAGCGCTCGTATAGCAGGATCCTGCGCTCGGTGGACGGCCGAGGCCGGGAAGTGATCAACCGGATTCCGCTGAAGGAGGGCGATCCGCTGCGCAGCGGCGATGAGATCGAAGTGCGGCTCAAGCTCAAGTCGGATAATAACTACGAGTATCTCGTCTACGAAGACTTTAAGCCCGCGGGGTGTGAGCCAACGCAACTGCGGAGCGGCTATGCATACGGCTCGATCGCCTCGAACCTCGAGTTGCGCGACGAGAAGGTGGTGTTCTTCATCGGCTGGCTTCCCAAGGGCGAGCACGAGATCTCCTACAACCTGCGGGCCGAAATCCCGGGGCGCTTCCACGCTCTACCGACCAACGGCTACGCGATGTACGCTCCCGACATCCGGGCGACCAGCGATGAATTCGTGATGAGAATCAAGGAATAACATTCATTTTCAACGAAAAATAATTACGGCAGTTCTAAGGGCGGCTTAATCAGCCGTCCTTCTCGCATTAAATATATTTTTATTCATATTTTGTTGCCTTGTCTTGACGGTTGTTCTAGTATGAGGCTGAACCCGGATAGCTGGAATCAACCGGCGACCAGCCGGTAAACTGCAGGCCGGCAGAGGCCTGGAAACTGTCAAGGGATATGGCCACACGTCTAGTCCTTGCGGTCCTTGTCTGTATCTATGCGTGCAATGCTGCCCTTGTCTTCGGAACTCCGCCGCCGGAGAAGATAAAGGTACTAATTGCCAATAGTGATATATGCTCTGATCTCTACACTGCTGAAGGCGGTTACGCGAAGTTTGCCGAGCTTGCGCTGCAGTTGGGATTCGCGGTGGAAGGGAGGCGGCTATCGAAATTCACGGACGGAGTCCTCGGCGACGCCGATATCCTGATCCTGCCTCTGCAATCCTTCGTACTTTCGGATGGGGATATTGGTGCTTTGAGACAGTTCGTCAGAAACGGGGGCGGCGTATTTGTTCTCGGTTATTATGAGAAAATGTTCACTAATAATGAACATACCCTTGAGAGCCTTGGAAGATTCATCTCGGATTATGGAATCAAATTCGCATCGCCTTCATTCGGTGATGCGATTGCCTCAGTCGACAAAGACTCGCCGTTGCGTGGACCCCATCCTGCCGCGGAGGTACGCAGCCCGGACATGAGGAGGTTGCTCGACATCGATGCATCGAAAGCTGATGCTGTCGCGGTTTTTAAAGACGGTGGGATCCATACTGCTTTTTCAGTACATAAGGGGGCGCTCGGATTTGGGCGCCTGGTGGTTTGCGGCGATGCGAGCTTGGCGACCACCGACGATCCGCAGTCTGTGATCGAGATGGCCGACAACACAAACTTCCTGAAAAACATACTCATTTATCTGAAGGGCGGAGCGGATCTCGGGATTTCGATGGTGAAATTCCGCGGGAAATCCGCCGTTCCCGGCGCAAGTGTCGTCGTGATATCGCGGGTGAAGAACTTCGGGAACCTGTCCAGTGGAAAAGGGAAGGTGAGTGTGCTGCTGGTCAGCGCGGACGACTCGCAGCCTTCGTTTGAACTGGATCCGCTGAAGACCGTGAAGATCAAGCCTCTGGCGCCCGGGAAATCCAAGAAATGTAAAATAACGGTATCCATCCCGCTCGAGGTCGAAGAAGGCGAATACCTTGTCCTGGTGAAGGTTGAGCCCAAAGGCAATGGAGGGGATACCGATCCGGCCAACAATTCGATGGCCGGCAGGAAGAGCCTCAC
>CBFCZO010000221.1:0-2966 GCA_965602675.1 uncultured bacterium
GCAAACGCCGCGTGGTCGTTGAGCAGCGTGTGGTCGAACTCGCCGATCAGCTCGCGCGCCTGCTGCTTCACCAGCCGGAAATCGCACACCATACCCAACTCATCCAGCTCCCGCGCCCTCACCGTCACCACCACGCGCCAGTTGTGCCCGTGCAGCCGCTTGCAGTCGCCGGGATAATCACTCAGCCGGTGCGCCGCCGAAAACGTCAGCCGCACGCTCACCTCATACATGCCCGCGCTCCTTCGATTTCAGGTCGAGGAACAGGTAGTTGTAGACCTCCTCGACGTCGTGCTTCAACGCCTCGATGCTGTCGTCGTTGTGGATCACGTAGTCGGCGTAGTGCAGCTTCTCCTCCACCGCCATCTGCGCGGCGATGCGCCTGCGCGCAGTCGCCTCGTCGATCGCCGCCCGCCGCATCAGGCGTTGCAGTTGCAGCTCGGCGTTGCAGGTCACCACCACGATCTTGTCGAAGCGCTTGTAGGTGCCGGCCTCGATCATCAGCGCGGCGTCGGTGATGATGATCCCTCCGTCGTGCTGCGCACGGAACTCCACCTTCAGCCGTTCCTGCTCGCTTACGACAATCGGGTGGGAAATCGCGTTTAGGGTGGCCAGTGCGTCGGGGTCGTTGAACACTATCTCCCCCAGCACCACCCGGTCGACACGCTGCCGCCCGTCGAGGATCAGCTCGCCGAAATGCTCAACCAGCTTCTTGTAGATCGGCCCCCCGCGCTCGATCAGCTTGTGGTAGATCGCGTCGGCGTCGAGGATGAAGCACTCCAGCGTGGCGAAGAGCCGCAAGGCCGCGCTCTTGCCGCAGGAGATCCCCCCCGTAAGCCCCACGTCCAGAAACACGCCCATCGTCCCCTCCTCGCCGCTAGCCCCCTCGCCTCATCCGCGCGGCTTGAACGCAGTTCTTCAGCAGCATCGCGATCGTCAGCCTGCCCACGCCTCCCGGCACCGGCGTAAACAAGCCCGCCTTCTCTGCCACCGCCGGGTGCACGTCACCCGCCAGCGTGTAGCCCTTCTTCTCCAGGTCGCCCAGCCGCTTCGGGTCGTCGCCGAAAAGCTCGCGCACACGCTTCTCGTCGTCCACATCATTGATCCCCACGTCGATCACCGTCGCGCCTTCCTTCACAAACTCCGGCGTGACCATCGCCGTCCGCCCCGTCGCGGCCACCAGGATATCCGCCTCGCGGCAGACCCCCGCCAGGTCCCGCGTCCGGCTGTGGCAGATCGTCACCGTCGCGTGCCCGTGCATCAGCAGCAACGCCATCGGCTTGCCCACGATGTCGCTCCGCCCCACAACCACCGCCCGCGCGCCCTCGATCGCCACCTTGTGCTCCCGCAGGATCTCCATCACCCCCAGCGGCGTCGCCGGCACGAACGTCTCCAGGCCGATCGTCAACCGCCCCACGCTTACCGGGTGGAAGCCGTCTACGTCCTTCGTAGGATCCATCGCGTCCACCACCGCCTGGTAATCGATACCCTTCGGCAGCGGCTTCTGCACCAGGATCCCGTCGATCTCATCCCGCGCGTTCAGCTCTCCTATCCGCCGGATCAGCTCCTCCTGCCCCGTCGTATCCGGCAGGTGCTGCAACTCCGAGTGGATGCCCGCCTTGCCGCAGGCCTTCTGCTTCGAACGCACGTACGTCGCGCTCGCGCGGTCCTCCCCCACCAGGATCACTGCCAGGCCCGGGGTTATCCCCTTGGCTGCGAGCTCGGCGACCTCCGCCGCCACCTCCGCACGGATCCGCTTGCCAATCTCCGCCCCGTTCACAATTATTGCGCTCATACCGCGAATAATACCAGACCCCCCCTCCCCCCCGCTACGCAAAAGCAAAAGAAAAGGGGTCAGTCCTATAATTCTAGGGTTGATTCTTGGATAAAACAGCTAATTATTAATGTATATCATAGATTTTCTGGAATTCATCAGCCTAGAATTATAGGACTGACCCCTTTTTATTAGATCACTTGTAACTTATTGATTTGACTGGCAATACTGCAGTAAACTATAATTATAACACTGACCCCTTTCCGGATTAGCTGATGCCAAGAGGACCACGGTTCGAATTCGCCGGCGCTTTCTACCATGTCATGAGTAGGGGAAACCGCGGCGAAAGGATCTTCTTAGACCAAGAAGACTACCGCATGTTCCTACGCTGCCTTTCCATCGCATGCGATAAGACGGGTTGGAAAGCGCACGCATTCGTCCTCTTGCCAAACCATTATCACATCCTGCTCGAAACTCCCCAGGCTAACCTCGCTGCGGGAATGAAATGGCTTCAAAGCGTCTATACGCAAAGCTTCAATAAACGTCACGATCTCTTCGGACACCTCTTCCAGGGCCGCTACAAGTCACTTGTCATCGATCCCTTCGACTCCCGCCATATCATCACCGTGAGCGGTTATATCCATCTGAATCCAATCCGGGCAGGAATTGTAGAGAATAGCCTGGAGGGATTGATCGCATACATGTGGAGCAGCCTCCCGTATTACGCACCCGATCACAAAAACAAACCCGCATGGCTGGAGACCTCACGAGTACTCAGCGACCTCGGATTCCAGGGCAGCCCAAAAACCGTTGCCCACGCTTACCTTCATCACATCTCATCGCTGGCGGAAAAACTCGAAACGCAGGATGGCTCCACTGAGCTGAACGACGAATGGAGGGCCATCCGCCGCGGATGGCACCTTGGCAGCAAAGAGTTCAGAAACCGGCTGCTATTACAAAATGGGAGTAGTCCCGACCGCGCGAATACGCAATCCCACTTCGGCCGGTTGCCAGAGAATCATGGTGATGCCGGAGCCGTCGCCCTGATACAGGACTGTCTCGAAGCACTGGGAATCAGTGAAGAAGATTTGGAACAACTTAAAAAATCCGATCCGCGAAAACAAGCCATAGCCTGGTGGGTGAGGAAACACACCAGCGTTACCAACAGGTGGCTCAGTAAGCAACTCCACATGGG
>CBFCZO010000222.1:0-2938 GCA_965602675.1 uncultured bacterium
CGCTCCACCCGCTCATCCAGCCTCTGCAGCAGCGCGCAGGAAACACTCGAAACCAACAGAAAACACACCAATGACAGGATCATCGCTCGTCGCATGGCAAACCTCGTGTATAAGCTTGAGAACTCCGGATTTTGATTCGGTTGTTGGTTTGAAAATTCAGCAGCTGGATACAAATACAAGCGCGGGAAAAACAAAAAAACCGATCTTTATTATTTTATTTCTTAGATAACTATTTACTGATTATTTCTCTTGTAGTACCGCAGCAGGTGATTATGCTATCTTCCTCGCTTCTGATCCTCCACCCACGCACTTATTATGGCAAGCATCTCCTTTATCGCTCCTACATCTTGCTGGAGCGTTTTAATATCTTCTTTCATCTCAGCTATTTCTTTTTCAATCTCATTCGTCTTCAGGTCAAAGGCTTCCTTGGTGACAAGAGTGTTCGCAATTTGGTCGCGAATATAAGTAGTGTCCTCTTTGAGCCGGTCGAGAGCCACATTGCTGCCGCCAAAAAGCATGGCCAACCCGAAAAACGCCGCCAATAGACTGCCGCCACCTATAGCACCACTAACGTAGTTGCCAATCCAATTCTGCCAGGACATTTTTACTCCCCCGGACTTCAAGGTACTACTCACCCCCGTAAGATGTTTCACGCTAATTGATCAAATTAATATACAGAGATGTTGCGGTCTGTCAAGAAGATTGTTGAAAAAATACCTTGCTTATAAACGATGGCTGAAACAGATTAATTTGACAAAGCCTTCTTTGTCTCTGCAAGGTCCTGCTGAATAATTGCTATTTTGGTTGAATCTGCAAGCAAAAAAGGACGAGAAACAGCATACACGATTACAGCTATACAGATAACGGCAAAGATGCCGAGCACCATGTCCCGCAGTCTAAAGCCTTTAAACATTACCGGCAATCCTTATGCTCATCAGAATATAAACCACTATGTACAACGAGCACTTTACCTCATACGTTCAATAGCCGCTGTAAACTCCGTTTCGAAAGCCTAGCATTGGCTATCCTACCTGTCAAGCCGGCTAACTTCTTTAATAACATCTAGTTGACGTCGACAGCTGACGTTGTGATCATTAAACAAATCGAGCCCGATAATAGACAAATATGTCCTTTCCCTCCGCCAATGTACTTATCGGCACCATCGCTGATGTCATTACCGCTACGATCACTTCTCCGCAAGCCGCGCCACCAACTCCAGGAAATCCGCGTAATCCATCAGCTTCACGTCGACGCCCCCGAAGCGCTCCCCGGCCATCCGCCGCTCGCGCTCGATCACCTCTTTGATATCCTCCGCATTCGGCCGCTCGCCCTGCGGGCGCGACTCTCGCCGCGCCCCCTCGCGGGACTCGATGTTGTTGTTCAACCTTACTAATTCTTCGAGCCTTACTTGATCAAAACCTCCAGCGGTTTACCCGCAGTGGAGTTCCCAATGATGATTTTGTATTCTTTTGCGCCTTGCTCATCAACAATGTGCTGGTAGTAGAGAAATCCGAAAATTGCGACTCCTGAAGGAATGACTTGGTCGGTAAGCTCTTTGTTGATGAAATCGTCCCGCATTTTCTTTTTTGCGCGGCTGGCCGAAATTCCGCCAATGATACCGGAGATTAAATACCATTTCGCGATACTCGTGCCCGCGGACTGGATCATCTGCTCGGCGTTGGTCGGCAACAACTGAATCCCGTTGCGATCGACAAGGTATACTTGCTTCTTATCGATCTGGAATGGCTCATCGCTGTCGTTGCGGATGATCACGTTTACGGCGAGAAAACCAGCCTTGTTGAGATCAGTATTGAAGATCCCCCGGACTTTCTGTTCGTTATCCAATGGGTCCACTGCCGCATAAAGGCTTTCATCCGAAGCCGACGAGTCATATTGTTCCGGTGGTTTCACTTGAACCGGGTGCACCTTATACCCTGCGCACGAGCTTAGTGATAACAGTAACGCCAAAATCGTTGTGGAAGCCATAATTCGGGGTAGAAACATAATTTCGCCTCCTTTAATCCATGAGTCTGGTGGCTGGTAGCATATGTATCGGGGGATTCTCACTGTGGACGACACGCTGAAAGAACTTAAAAAGCTCCGCAAGGAGACTTGCGACGTCTTTGTGCCTCATTTTTCTTCCTACGGTCTTAGAACTCTTTCCGGGAGGAAGAGGAGCAAGCATTGTACCAGACTGGCTGATCACAGCAAGGCGTTTAATATCAACGAGATAGTTGAGTGCCAACACCCGGCCGTGCCGGCTGGGTGTCCGCTTCAGGTGACAATCGGATCAGATTGTTGGCCACCCGAAATTTGCGGTTATCTAACTATCTGCGCCACCTCGCAGGTCTTCCCCTGTTATTTATTTCACGAACTCGAGGTTCTGGCGGTTTTTCTTGTAATATCTTTAAGTTAGCAGATTTCGAGAGAATCGGAGTTGAAGTTGTTTTCCTTTATCCACGCCTATTATCCAGGTATGCAACACTAATTATGGCATTTTGAGTGAAAAAAATTCGCCACATTTCGCCTTTCGGGCTTTATGTATAGTGGACGCCCTTCATAGGTGTCAGGGACTTGATATGTGGCAAAGGCGGGGGATCGAACCTCCCCCGCCGCCTTTTCCCGTCGCCTATGGGAAAACAACAACGGGCGCCATAAATTCCGCCCGTCTTACTATTTTGTTGGAGCGATGATCCCGCCGCTCAACCGTCCCACCAACTCCAAACTCCTGCAAATCCTTGTAGGGGGGTCTCCGCCGCAAAAACAACGGGCGCGATAAATCGCGCCCCTACAATTGGTTGGCAAAGACCTAGCCAATGGATAGTAGGGGTGTCCGCCGCGGCGGATTCAATCCACCCGATTCCTGCCCCGCAGCACGCGGGGCCGCCAGAGGCGGGATAACGTGTAGTCCCGTTCACGGCGGGATTCAGGGCCGCCC
>CBFCZO010000223.1:0-2891 GCA_965602675.1 uncultured bacterium
AGTCCCATCTGTTGCGGCGCGAAACCCTGCGCCAGGCCGAGAAGCTGGAAGTAATAGATGATCGGGATATCGAACTTCTTATTAAAAAGCCTGGCCAACTTGATCTGCCCGAGGTCGTACTCGTCGAAACAGGTCGGGCAGATCAGGCCGAGGCAATCAACCTCGAGTTTTTCAACCGAGAGAAGAATATCGAGCAGCATGCGCGGCGGAATCTGGTCGTCCATGCAGGCCTTGCCGCAGCAAAGCACTTTTTCGTGGTGCTCGATCGGCTCGGCCCCGGTCGCTCGCACTAGGTCTTCGAGAATCTGGGGGCGGTCGGGATCGTCAACTTGCATGATGCGGCTCGGCTTGAGCAGATGGCAGCCGTAGTGGATGCCGACTCTCAGCCCTTCCAGCGGCTTGACTACCGAGTCGGCGACAGCATCTAAGCCGACGTCGTCACGCACTACCGTCACGATGTGCCGCACTTTAGATGTGCCTTTGTATTCCTTGCCGATCTTCTTGAGTTTTTTGTTCACCTGCTTGCGAAGGTCGGGATCGTTGCCAAGGTAGTGGACCGTCTCCGCGAGCGTCGCAGTGCAGCCCGAACAGCAAGTGATCAGGTCGAGACCCTGCTCCTCAGCCAGGCAGAGATTGCGGGCGGCTATGGTCAGCCACTTCAGCTTGTCGTACGACTTGTAGAAGATCGGATCGGGGCAGCAAGTAAAGCCCTCCACGTCGACGAGCTCGGTGCCGAGGCGCTCCATCGTCATCCGCACAGCCGCTTCGAACTGCGGGTACTTTGTCGAAATCATGCAGCCGAAGAAGGGGATGTATCTCGGTTTCTCAGCCATTGTCGACTCCGATCTCCTTCAGCAATTTCTTATAGTCTTCCGGGATATCTTTCTTCACCGGCTTGAGCCCAAGGCTTTCGCGGCGTCGGTCGGTGGCCGTGGTCAGGATGACCGTGCGGCTGTTGCGGTTGATGCTGCTGACCAGTTCCTGCACCTTTTCGGGATTATTTGCGCGCCGGGTGGCAAGGTTTTTCAGCGCCATTATCACTTCCACGGGCCGGACATCCTGCGGGCAGCGCTCATAGCAGTTGTAGCAATTGGTGCAGAGCCAGATGATCGAATCCTCGCGCGTCAGCTCTTCCTCCTGGCCGAAGATGGCGCGCAGGACTATCAGACGCGGGTTGAACAGGCCGGTGTAGCGCGCGGTCGGGCAGTCGCCGACGCAGGCGCCGCACTGGAAGCAGTAGCTATGGTGATCGCCACCGATTGTGGCGTTCAGCTTTTCCCGGAAGTCGAAGCCGAGTTCGATCATTTCGCCACGGCCGCGGCTTTCTTCTTATTACCGCCGGCCTTCTTCCCCCCTGTTTTACCCATCAGCTCGACGCCGTACTCGTAACCCTTCTCGAAAGCCTGGAGGTTCTTCTTCTCGGTTCCTTCCGGCACGCTGGCCTCAACCGCCTTGCGCATCGAGTCGGCGTCGATCAATCCTGTCACGCCGGTGAAGAAGCCCAGCATGACGATGTTGAGCACGATCTTCAGCCCGAGCTCCTCGGCAAACCTGGTCGCCGGGACGGCATAGACCTTCAGACCCTCTTTGACCTTCTCCGGTTTCACCAGATCCTTCTCGACCAGCATGATTCCCTTTTTGGCGATCTCCGGGCTGAACTTCGAGTAGGCTTCCTGGCTCATCAGGACCATGATCTCGGGAAGGGTGACGTAGGGGTAGAGGATCGGGTCGGGCGAAATTATCACCTGCGAGCTGCAGGCGCTGCCGCGTGCCTCGGGGCCGAAGGCCTGGGTCATCGTGGCATGGCCGCCGGCATAGATGGAGGCCGCCCTGCCGATGACATAGCCCATCATGATTACGCCCTGGCCGCCGAAACCGCCTATTTTAATCTCTGTCGTCTTCACAGCGTTCTCCGTATTTGACGTATTTGTCTCCCAGGACCAAGCTGTGCCGCTCGTTGAGGCTTTCGATGTAGCTTGGCCGCTCGCGGTCGACGAATTTGCCGCAGATGATCTTTTCCTGGAAGGCTATATCCACATCCCTGGTATCGGCGCCGTGCCTGATCTCGGCGTTCTCGTGGTAGAACTTCATCAGGCTGAGGCCGTCGCCCAGCTTGTTGCGGCGGGCATAGAGGGTGGGGCAGGGTGTGATCACCTCGACGACCGAGAACCCGGGCTTGTTGAGCGCCTCGACCATCGCCTTGGTCTGCCGCCTGATGTGCAGCGCCGTCCAGCGTGCCACGTAGACCGCGCCGCAGGCATCGGCCAGGTAGGGAATGTTGAACGGGTGTTCGTAGCAGCCGTAGGGCGATGTGGAAGTCTTGGCGGTCAGCGGCGTGGTCGGCGCCACCTGCCCGCCGGTCATCGCATAGTTGAAGTTGTTGACGCAGATGATGGTGAGATCCATGTTGCGGCGCGCGGCGTGGATGAAGTGGTTTCCGCCGATGGCGATCAGATCGCCGTCGCCGCTGATCACCACGACTTTCAACTTTGGATTAGCCAGCTTGAGGCCGGTGGCGAAGGGGATCGGGCGCCCGTGGGTGGTGTGGAAGGAATCGAGCTTGATGTAGCCCGCCACTCTGCCGGTGCAGCCGATGCCCGAAACCACGCAGACGTCGTCCAGCGGTGTGTCGATCTGTTCCAGGGCGCTGATAAAGCAGGAGACCGTGGTGCCGATGCCGCATGTGGGGCACCAGATGTGCGGAATGCGGTCCATCCGCAGCAGGTCCTCCATCGGGTGGATCTCTGCCTTTGCCGTCTTCGCACTCATTTCGCAGCCTCCACTATTGCGTCGCAGATTACTTTCGGATCGTGCACCGTTCCTCCACCATGGGGGAGCAGCACAACTTTCGTGGTACTGCCCACAAGCCTTTCTACCTCGTAGTAGATCTG
>CBFCZO010000224.1:0-2815 GCA_965602675.1 uncultured bacterium
GTCTATTCCAAGGGTAATACCCATAGCTGTTCTCTCTAGCAGCTGTCCAGTCCGGCTATTCTAGTCACCACATGCGCCTGAGGCAATACTCGTTCCGACGATATTTAATGTAAATTGATCATTACAGCTTCGAGAGGGTCTCGCGTCAGTTGTTCAGCGCTCCCTCGGCCGTCCAGTTCTCGAACCTTGTGATGATTGTCTGGGAGAGGAACGGTCCGCCGAGCGGCATGCGCGAGCCGGAGATTCCCTGCCCTTTGAGTTTGCGGATCAGGTAGCTGTTATCCGGATCGCCCTGCTCGATGAGGAAGAGTGAGGGTATTTGGGTGCCGGCGACGTTGACGATGTTGCCGTAAGCGGCGCCCTGGCGCAGATCGAGGCCTGCGCTGCCGCCCGCGCCGTGGCAGACGACGCAGTTGTCGTTGAATACGGGCTGGATGTCGGCGGCAAAGGAGACCGTCGTTCCACCTCCGCCTCCACCGCCATCGGAGACCGTGAGGGCGTTGGCCTTATCCGAAATGCGGTTGTCGGGATTGACGACGCGCACGCCGACGGTTGTTCCAGCCGCGACACTGGAGGGGATTATGACATTGACACGGAGTTCCTTGGCGCTGACAAACTGCACGCAGCAGACCTCCATGTCAGGATTGTCGAAGTGGACCATCGCGCCTTCGGCGAAGTTCTTGCCCTTGATCGTCAGCATGGTGGCGGCGCCGGGGGCCGCACGGCCGGGTGCTCCCGCGACCGCTTCGTTGGGCGTTACGGACTTGACCTTGATCTTCTTGCCCGTGGTGCCGAGGGGGAACATTGAGATCGCCTGCCCGCCGCCGGCCGAGATGGTGCCTCTGAGGCGCTTTTTTGCGGCCGAAAATGTCATATCGATGTCATATGTCATTCCGTTGAAGGAAAATGATCCGGTCAGGCTGTTGCCGGTGAAGTCGCCATTGTCGATCGGACCGAGTGCCGCGTGGACGAAGACGAAGCCGGAGACGGGGCTGTTCTGGACGAGTTGCAGGTAATATAAAAGATTGCCGTTCGTGTGCTGCCAGAACCAGACGCCCTGCAGGGGTTTGGTGTCGTCCATCGGATAGAGCGTGGCGCGGCCCTTGGGATTCTCTTTGAAACCGGAGGTATATTTTCCTTTGAGCTCGCCTCCCGTTTTCTTCTTAAGAGTGAACTTGAAGATGTTGGTCTCGTAGTCAGCGGTGCCGATATCCGGCTCGCCTACGTCGACGCTAAACGTCAGCTTCTTGCCTTTGACAGTGACGTTTGTGAGAGTCAGGACTTTGTTGCCGAGGAAGTCGCCCGTGTAGTAGTCGAGCAGTACGACAAAACCTTCTCCTGAATCTCCGAGGGCGTTGAAATTGAGGACAAGGGGAATCTTTGTCTTGACGCCTTCGGCCACGGCATCTGCGTATCCCGCCCAGACGCCGTCGAAGTCGCTCTCGAAGTAGTCGTCGGTTTCGGGAGCAGCCGCCAGGATAAAAGTGAGCAGAGCACAGGCCGTTACGGATAAGAAGGCCGCTTTTTTCATTTCCGCCTCCGGTTGATGTGGATGTGCACTTCCAATGTTAGCCGTAAATTCCCGGAAGTTAATTCCCGGTGACGGTTATCTTCCCTCTTATTTCGAGTTCATCACCAGCCAGCGGCGGGAACCCCCCCCCCCCGGCTCATTTGTCGTCACGCTGAGCCGGTTTGAGATAGCTCTGCCCAAACTATACCAGCATGCGCATCGGGCGCTCGAGGATCTCCTTGACGGTGGCGAGGAACTGGGCCGAGACGGCGCCGTCGATGATGCGGTGGTCGTTGCTCATGGTCATCTTCATACGCTTGCCGACGGTAATAGCGCCGTCGACGAATACCGGCAACTCCTCCACACGGCCGACAGCCAGGATAGCCGCTTCGGGCGGGCTGATGATGGCGGTGAAGTGATCGACGCCGAACATGCCGAGATTGCTGATGGAGAAGCCGGCGCCGGTGTATTCCTCCGGCTGCAGCTTGCGGGCGCGGGCGCGTTCGGCGAGTTCCCTCACTTCAGAGGAGATCTGCAGCAGGCTCTTGGAGAGGCAGTCGCGCACGACGGGTGTGATCAATCCATCCTCGAGGGCCACGGCAACGCCGATGTCGACGGTGTCGAGGTATACGATGTCGTCGCCGTCGATGCGGGCGTTGACCTGCGGGTGTTCGACCATGGCCTTGGCGCAGGCCTTGATGATGAAGTCGTTGATGCTGAGCTTGACGTCTTCCTGCTTCTCGATCAGCTCGCGCGCTTCCATAACGGCGCTCATGTCGACGGAGACGGTGACGTAGTAGTGGGGGATGGTGTTGACGCTCTCGGTCAGGCGTTTGGCGATCGTCTTGCGCATCGAGCTCATCGGCACGCGCTTGCCGGCGAGCTCCTTCGCGGGTGCGGGGACCGCCTTCGGCTCTGATGGAGTTGCTGCTGCAGGTTCCTCTGCTTCTTTCGGGCGGGCCGGCTCGGGCCCGGGCAGCTTGCCGCCAACGTGAGCCTCAATGTCGCGCTTGACCACGCGGCCGTCGGGGCCGCTGCCCTTAATTGCGCTGATATCGACACCCGCGGCATCAGCGAGGCGCCGCGCCACGGGAGACGCTTTCACCTCGACACCGGTTGCGGCGGGGGCGGGGGTTATTTTTCCCTTCTCCGTGGGCGGTGCTTCCTTCTTCGGCGGCTCCTTCTCAGCTTCCTTTTCAGGTTCGGCTTCTTCCTTCACCGGCTCTTCCTCCGGCTCCGGCGCGGCTTCATCCTTCACCGGCTCTTTTTCCGGCACAGGCTCAGCAGCGGGCTTTTCTTCCTCTT
>CBFCZO010000225.1:0-2795 GCA_965602675.1 uncultured bacterium
CGCCCCAACCCCAGGCCCACTCCGGCCTGAACGCCGGCCCGGCGTTGCACTGGGCCGTGATCGCGTCACAGATCACCAGCCGCTGCTTGCCCGTCAAGTAATGAACCGAGTTGAGGTGCGCCACATATGGATCGCAGTTGTTGTCGTGGTAGCGGTTGGGGTTGTGGATCACGCCGTAGTTGTTCTTCATCGAGCCCGACACTCCCGCCAGGTCGTGGTCCTTCAACACCGGCACGTTGATCACCGCCGTCGCCAACCGCGTCAGCACCTGTGAGAAGCAGCTGCCGACCTCGCCCGCCATCTCCGGCTCGCTCTCGTAGCCGCCGTCGCGAATCGCGTCCGTGCCGAGACATCGCGCCCCGCCGAGGCTCCCGCCCAGCGCATTGGCCGCCAGCTTGTAGCCGGCGTCCTCGAGCTCGCGGTTCGTCCGCTCCCAGATCACGATGTTGCGCGCGGGCACTCCCGCCGACTTCAGACCCTCCACAATCGCCGCCGTCACCTCCGGCCGTGTCGCGATACCACGCGCCAGGCAGTTCAATTTCAACGCCACCACGTCGCCCGGCTTGAACAGGCTGCGCCAGGCATCCTTCCCGCTGCCCGCGCCGGTCAGGCGCACCATCGCGGAGTCCAGCAGCCTGCGGATCTCCCCCCCATCCGCCTTGCCGCCCACGACCTTCAGGCGCTCCGAACGCGCCAGGATCACCGGGCTCGCGGGATAGCCTCTCACCGGCGCCGAGCAGGACGCAGCCGATGCCGCCGTGGCGGGCGGCAATAGCACCAGCGACGCCCCCGCCGCGCAACGCCGCAGGAAAGCGCGCCTGCCGAGTCTGCTCTTTTTCTTCCCGCTCATAAAAATCTCTCAACTGTTCCGACACCGGCCGCCGCCGCGCGTTAAGCTGCCCGGCGCTATTTCTTCTCGACGAACTTCTGCACCTGGAAGCTGTAGACCCTCGCTCCCGCGCTCTTGTGCGACCCAGTCGGCAGGCCCGCCTTGCGGCACAGGTTCTCCAAAAACTCCTCCACGCCCCAGCCCGTCTGCGTCGCCACCTGCGGCAGGTATACACCGGAGCGGTTGCCCTTCTGCAGGATGATCCCGTCGGTCCCCAGCCGCACCGTGCGGTAATCCTTCATCTGCTGCGGCTCCGTCAGCACCGATATCTCGATCTCTATCGCCGCCAACTCCTCCGCCTTCACCGGCGAGAAACGGGGATCGTTTGCCGCCGACTTCGTCGTGTTCTCCACCACCGCGCTCACGATCGGCGAGACGCCGGTCAGCGTGCCGATGCAGCCCCGCAGTTCGCCCCCCTTGTTCAGCGTCACGAACACGCCCGCCATCCGCATCATCGCCGGCGTGATGCTGTAGCTTTGCATGCTCAGCGACGGAACCTTGCGCTCCTTCGTGAACGTCTCCAGCGTGTCGCGCGCCAGCCGCAGCAGCGTCGCCTGCTCGGCCTCGTTCAGCGCCTCCCGCCTGTCGGTGAAGCAGAAGCAGCCGTAGGAAACGGTGTTGCTGTAGTCGCCTGTCAGGTCGCCCGACGTGTAGTAGACCAGCAGCATCGACTGCGTGCTCCCTCGCATCGCTTCCAACAGCATCGCGATCGGCAGCGCGCCGCAAATCGTCGCACCCGTCTCCCGCTTGTATTCCAAAAAGCCCTTCGCGTCGCCGTCGAGGATCGAGCGGAAGGCGCCGTGGTCGAGGTCGCGCAGGTTGTCCCGCACGTCCTGCGTGAACGGCTGGTAGCCGAAGCGCGGGCCGAAGTGGGTGAAATCGGAGCTGGCCACCAGCAGCGTCTCGTCGTCGAGCAGCGACAGGATCACAGCCGCCACCGACTTCGCGCCGGCGTAATCGAGGTTCCCCACCAGCATCGGCACCAGCTTGAACTCACCCACGGTCCGCTGCAGGAACGGCAACTGGATTTCGATCGCGTGCTCCTGCGCGTGCGCGCCGCGGTTGTCGCCCACCAGCGCGTGCTTGCGCAACTCGGCGCAGGCCTCGACATCCAGCGGCACCAAGCCCAGCGGCGTCTCGTAGGCGCTGAATTTCGGAACGCTGCAGCCGCTGATCCCCACCCGGTGCGTCGGCGCCAGGATGATCACACGCGACACAGCCTGCCCACCGATGCACTTGTAGCCGACCGCCGCCGCCGCGCCTGAATACTGGTAGCCCGCGTGCGGCACGATCAGCGCACGCAGCTCGCCGCTGAGCTCCGGCGCGTTGGCCTCGGCCAGCAGGTCGTCGATCTGCTTCTGCAGCTCTCCCGCGTCGGCCGGATACCAGCTTCCCGCCAGCGCCGATTTGCGCACCTCGTCCGCCTCGGCGCACACCGATGAAGCCACTAGCGCCAGCAGGCTCGCCAGCAACGCCGCACACACCATCGCCCCGCGCCCCGGGCCGTCCTCTTTCGACACCTGAGACATCGCTCACCCCTGTTTATCGCCGACTATACCACTATCTAATTATATCCCAGGGAGAAATATATGAAAGGAGGCGACCGGCGGGCGCGAAGTCACGCTGGATCGGTTTACCAGGCCTCGCAGATCATCTTAACGGCATAGATATCGGCATTCAGTCCGGAGTAAGCGGCGTATACGAGCACCACGACGTCGCCGTTGTTTGCCACGGCCGACTCATAATCGTTCGACTGGCTCAGGTCGAGCGCGTAGTCTCTCTCGTAGTCCACGCCTTTTATGTCAAGCAGCGTGGCGTAGATCCCGATCCCGTACGAAAGCGGTTGCCCGTTGTCCTTGCCGTCGCTCCAGAACACGCCGTAGTGCTTCTGCATCCCGTCCCAGGT
>CBFCZO010000226.1:0-2793 GCA_965602675.1 uncultured bacterium
TCCCCGAAGGAAAAAGAACTACTGGGAGGCATGATTGGGGAAGTGCATCGGATCAACAAACACATCGAGGAACTCCTTGCCCTCGGGCGGGTGGAGAACGATCTCCTCGATCTGGTGGATCTCGAGCACCTGCTTCGGAAAATCGCGCGGCTGGTGAGCACCCGGATCAGCGAAGAAGACATCGAACTCGATATCTCGCTCGCACTGCAAGGCTCCGTTGTCTTCGGCAGCGAAGACAAATTGCAGCAACTTTTTATGAATCTGCTGCTCAATGCCATCGAAGCCATGCCGGGAGGTGAAAAAAAACGCGTCCATCTCACGGCTGAAATTGAGGACTCCCAAGCGGTCGTCACTGTTTGCGACAGCGGAGCGGGAATTCCCGAGGGCATCAAAGAGCGGATTTTTGAACCCTTCTTCACCACAAAAGAGAGCGGCACCGGCCTCGGTCTCGCACTCTGTTATAACATCGTCAGCGCACATGGCGGCTCCATCGAACTCTCCGAAACCGGCGCCCCTGGAGCCTGCTTCATGGTCAGATTGCCGCTATACTTGCAAGCCGATGCACGTAATCGCCGGAGTGACGGATAGTGAAGCCCAGAATCCTGATCGCTGATGACGAGGCCAAGATACGGGACCTGCTCGAAAGTCTGCTCGAGGAGAGGGGCTACCTGGTGTCGGTTTCCGGCGACGGTAAGGGAGCGCTGGAGATGGCGGCTTCCGAGGCGCCCGATGTCTTGCTTCTCGATTTGAAGATGCCGGGTATGGACGGCCTCCAGGTGCTCAAAGCGCTTCAGGATTCCGGCTTCGATGGCAAGGTCATCATCATGACCGCCTTCGGCACCATCGAGAGCGCCGTGCAAGCCATGAGAAATGGAGCTTACGATTACGTCTCCAAGCCCTTCTCCAAGGAAGAACTCTTTACCCTCATCGAGCGCGCCCTGGAGCACCGAAGGCTGGAAGTCGACCTCTCGCTGGCCAGAAGACAGCTGAAAACGGCTTTCTCCCTCAGCGGTATTATTGCCGTCGACAGGGAGATGCTGAAGCTCATCGAGAGCGTCAAACGCATCGCTCCAACCAATGCCCCGGCAATCATCAGCGGCGAGAGCGGCACAGGCAAAGAGCTTATCGCCAAGGCCATTCACCAGGAGAGCCCCCGCTGCGACAGGCCCTTCATCGCCGTCAATTGCAGCGCGGTCCCGGGTAACCTGGTCGAAAGCGAGCTGTTCGGCTACAAGAAAGGCGCCTTCAGCGGAGCCGACAGGACCAAGCCGGGCCTGGTGGCAGCAGCCGACGGCGGCACACTGTTCCTCGACGAGGTCACCGAGCTCAGCATCGAGGCCCAATCCAAGCTCCTGCGCTTCACCCAATCGGGTGAGTTCATCCCCGTCGGCGGTGTCGAAGAGCAACGGGTCGACGTCAGGCTCCTCGCCGCCACCAATCGTGACCTCGAAGAGGTTGTGGCAGAGGGAAAATTCCGCAGCGATCTCTTCTACCGGCTTAACGTGGTCAGGCTCACAGTGCCGCCGCTGCGCGAGCGAACCGAAGAGATCCCGCTGTTCATCGAGCATTTCATCAGGAAACACGGAACGGAACTGGGGAAGGGGACCTTCCGTTTCGACGCAGAAGCCCTGACTCAGCTTCAATCCTACTCGTGGCCCGGTAATGTAAGGGAGCTGGAGAACGCCGTCCGCAGCGCACTCATCATGGCCGAAACCACCCCGATGACGGCAAACGCGCTTCCGATAAACGTGCGCGACTCCACCGCTATAGAGGTGAAGCCGGACCTCAACGTCACCCTCGGACAGGGTTTGAAAAGGCTGCAGGTAGACTACGAGCGCAACGCAATATTAAAAGCCCTGGAATCGACCGGCGGCAACCGCGCCCGCGCCGCCGCGCTCCTCGGCGTCAGCCGCAACACCCTCTTCAAGAAACTGAAGCATTACGGCATTAGCTGAAAAATAAGTAGGTCTTGTGACCGCCCCGGGACACTTGTCCAATGGCCTGTCCGCTGGTTCGTTGACCCTTTCCTGATGATTCCGCCGATCACATTCTCCTGGCCATCTCGTTCCGCTCTTCCACAACCATCCGCTGTCAGTTTGTTCCTCTCTCGACTCGGTATATCTTCCCCTCAGAGACGGCCAGATAATGGAGCCTCCCGTGCTCGTCTATGTTTTCTGCCGATATCGGAGAGACCAGATCCCATTCCGCACCCTCGCTGCCACCGACGATAACCACGGATTTCCCGGCATCGTTCTCAACCGTCGATATCAGCTCGCCCGTTGGCCCGAACAACAGCTCATTAACCGCCTTATACTCGGTTTCGCCCTCCTTGCCGTCGAGTACAATCTTCCAGACATCTCCGGTCTTATACGCATATGCATGGTGGGCGCCGTTCTTGCTGTATGCGGGCCATTTGGCGCTCTCGTACCACTGGCTCTGCTCTCCGTCCACCACTATCGCTATTCTCTCCTCCTCCTCCGTTTCCCCGGGCTTCTTGACCAACCCGATGAAATGCTTGCTGTCCGCGCTGAAGCCGATCGTCAGGATCGATTCGTACGGGCCGTGCTTCGTTTCGTCCACGACGATGTAATTACCCTCGCCGTCCCTGGTGGCATACTCAAGGCGTTGGCTGTCAGGGCTGAAACGAATCACGGGAGGGGAGTCTCCCATGAAGACCCATTCGTGTTCCAGCTCTCCAATACTTCTGAAAGGCTGGCCCTTCCGCCCGTCATGCACTGCATACAAGTTCCCGTCGATCGCTACAGCCAACGCAAAGTGCTTGCCGTCCGGACT
>CBFCZO010000227.1:0-2772 GCA_965602675.1 uncultured bacterium
CGGTTACTACGGATCCATTCTATTCGGGAAATTCGGCGGCACTCTTACGTCACAAATTATTCTTCTCCGTCAGCCGCTTCATATCCGCGTCGACCATCATCGTTACCAGCTCCTCGAAGCCGGTGCTCGGTTCCCAGCCGAGCCTCTCGCGGGCTTTCGTCGGATCGGCGATCAGCTCATCCACCTCCGCAGGCCTCACGAAGCGCGCGTCAACCTTCACGTAGTCCTCCCACTTCAACCCCAGATGAGAAAACGAAAGCTCGCAGAACTCCCTCACGCTGTGCGTGCGCCCCGTGCCGATCACGTAATCCTCCGGCTCCTCCTGCTGAAGCATCCGCCACATCGCCTCCACGTAATCGCCCGCATAACCCCAGTCGCGCTTGGCGTCGAGATTGCCCAGCCGTAGTTCCTTCGCCAGGCCGAGCTTGATCCGCGCCGCCCCGTCGCTGATCTTTCGCGTCACGAATTCCAACCCGCGGCGTGGCGACTCGTGGTTGAACAGGATCCCGCTCGCCGCGAAAATGTCGTAGCTCTCCCGGTAGTTCACCGTGATGAAATGGCCGTATACCTTGCTCACCCCGTACGGGCTGCGCGGATAGAACGGAGTGCTCTCCTTCTGCGGCTTCTCCCTCACCTTCCCGAACATCTCGCTGCTCGAAGCCTGGTAAAACTTCATGTAATGCCCCTCGTCCACCGCCCGTATCGCCTCCAGCATCCGCGTAACTCCCAGCGCCGTGAACTCCCCGGTCAGCAGCGGCTGCACCCAGCTTGTCGGCACGAACGACTGCGCCGCCAGGTTATATACCTCGTCGGGTTTCACCTCCCTCAGCATCTGAATCAACGAAAGCTGATCGAGCAGGTCCGCCTGCAGCAGGCGTATTTTGCCCTTCAGATGCGAAATCCGTTCGAAACTCTCCGTACTCGAACGCCGAACCATGCCGAAAACCTCGTAGCCCTTCTCCACAAGAAGATCGGCGAGATAAGAACCGTCCTGCCCGGTTATCCCCGTTACCAAAGCCCTCATCAGGGTCTCCTTTTCAAATACTCAAACTCGCGTTGATGCGAAATCTTAACATCTTGCCGGGCCGATTTCACCATCGCTGATCGTCTCCCAACGCCCCATCCGGACCGCACCCCCGCGCAATAACCGACTCCGCACACACAAATCTGAAAATCCTGGCACAAACGTATCTTCTGAGACCTCCACCGAATAATATTAACTATCCGCCCCTCTTGCTGCCATCCAATCCTAATATTATAAGCTTAACCACCCATGCGGGCTTCGTTGAGGAAACATCTTACCCCTTGACATAACTTTTTTTCTCTCTAAAATCCGGCGCAACCTGGAAGGAGTGGAATCTTCAACTACTCTACGCAATTTATGGCGATGCGAAGCCCGAGCACGGAGTCGAAGGGTCTGTGCCGGGTGACTGCTTGACACTCGCGTTTCGCAATACCCCGCCTGACCGGCAAGTCGACACCCTGCTTGGGCTTACCTGCTGAAGCAACTCGAGTTATATCTACGGACAACTCATATAAACAGAGGATCACTGTAATGAAAAAAATCGACACCATCGCTGTACACGCCGGCCAGCCCAACGACGAGCAAACCGGCGCAGTCACTTTCCCCATCTTTCAAACCTCCACCTACGGCCAGACCTGGCCGGGGGAGCACAAAGGCTACAGCTATTCCCGAACCGCCAATCCCACGCGCGAAGCCCTCGAGCGCTGCCTGGCCGCACTCGAAGGCGGAAAACACGGCATAGCCTTCGCCAGTGGCCTCGCCGCCGCAACCGCATGCGTTCTGACCCTTCGCCACGGCGACCACGTCATCGCCTGCAACGATCTCTACGGCGGCGTCTACCGCCTCTTCACTCAAATCTTCAGCAAATTCGGACTGGAGTTCTCTTTCGTCGACGCGGCCGCCGATCCCGAGTCGATCGAAGAACACATCAAGCCCAACACCAGGCTGCTCTGGATCGAGACGCCGTCCAACCCGCTGCTTCGCATCACCGACATCGAGCTTGCCGCGGCCGCCGCGCACAGGCACGATATCAGGGTCGTCGTCGACAACACCTTCGCCTCGCCCTACCTGCAGAACCCCCTCTCCCTCGGCGCAGACATCGTCCTCCATTCCACCACGAAGTACATCAACGGCCATGCCGATGTCATCGGCGGCGCCCTGGTCGCCGACGACGACGACCTCGCCTCCGAGCTCCGACTCAACCAGAACGCGGCCGGAGGCGTCCCCGGGCCCTTCGATTGCTTCCTCACTCTCAGAGGAATCAAAACCATCGGACCCAGGATGGACCGCCACTGCGCCAACGCCTCGAAAATAGCCGGCTTCCTCCAGCAGCACCCCGCCGTCGAGCGCGTCTACTACCCCGGCCTCGAATCGTTCCCCGGACACCACATCGCCGCCAGGCAGCAACGCCAATTCGGCGGCATGGTCTCCTTCGACCTCAAGGCCGGCGCTGAGGCCAGCAAGCGCTTCACCACGCTCACCAGCGTCTTCACCCTCGCCGAATCCCTCGGTGCCGCCAAATCGCTGCTCTGCCATCCGCCCTCCATGACCCACTCCTGCGTCGCACCCGATGTGCGCAGGAAAAACGGCATCGGCGACAACCTCGTCCGCCTCAGCGTCGGCATCGAGGACGCCGAAGAACTGATCGCCGATCTCGATCAGGCCCTTGCTCAGGTCACCGCGGGAAGTCGTTTGAAGGCCGTCCACACATGACCAGCCGCAGGATCGGTGTACACAGCTTCAGCATT
>CBFCZO010000228.1:0-2748 GCA_965602675.1 uncultured bacterium
TGTATCCGGCAGACGGGGTGTAACGATGAGAGAGCTGTTTTTGCACGAGATCCGGCAGAACTTGGCGAACGGAAAATTCGTCGCCGCGTTTCTGCTGCTGGCGGTGACGTTCCTGATCTCGCTGGGGATGATGCAGCAGGAATTTCTCGCCCGGCAGGAGAACTTCAACGAGAGCATGTCGCTCTCGGCGAGGGATTATTTCTACGACCGGTTATTCCTGTGGGTGTTCGAGGGCGGCGGCTATAGTACGGACGATACTTACACCTGCCCCCTTGGAAGGGTGAAGCCACCCAGCCGGCTGCTGCACTTCTGCCGCGGGACGGACATGGAGATGCGGCAGTCGGTGGAATTCGCCAACCGCATCCCGATCGTCGAGACGACGATCATGCCCCAGCAGGATCCGAACCTGCTGAAGCTGGTCTTCCAGGCTCCCGACCTGCTGTTCATCGTGAAAGTGCTGGTGAGCCTGATAGCGATATTCTTCGCTTACAACGCGATCACCGAGGAGCGCGAAAACGGTACGTTGAAGCTGCTACTGGCGAACAACGCTTCGAGGACGTCGATCTTCTTCGGCAAGTATTTCGGGAACCTGGTTTCGCTACTGGCGGCGTTCACGCTGGCGTTGCTGATTTACCTTTTGTTTCTGAGCGTGTTGAATCCGTCGATTCTGACCGGCGAGGCGCCCGCCAGGGTCGCGGTCCTCTACGCGACATCGCTCCTCTACATGGCCGTATTTCTCGGCATCGGTTTCGTCGTCTCGAGCTTTTCGCAGCGGTCGGGCTTCTCCCTCGTGCTCTCGCTTTTCGCCTGGCTGCTGCTGGTGTTTGTATTGCCCGGGCTTGCGACGGTCTGCGCGGAGCAGCTGGTTACGGTCGAAAGCAACAACATGGTGGAGCGCATGAAGCTGGAGAAGGCGCAGGCGATGGAGCGTGAGTACGAAAAGAATAATCCCGGCACGGCGGACGGCCGCATGTCGGGCTACGGAGCGCGTCACGACGAGATCAGGGACGAGATCAACGCGGAGTTGGCGAAGATCGCCGACGCGCACCAGCGCAACCAGGAGCTGCGGGCGGAACTGACCGTCGATTTCAGCCGGGTGAGCCCGGTGGGCTCGCTCACCTATCTTTACTCGATGCTGAGCCGGACCGGGATTGCCGACGTGAGGCTCTACCGGCGGGAGATCATCCGGCTGCGCGAGCGCCTGAACGCCGACCTGACAGCCATGTTCACCAACCCGGCGATGAGGGAATGGTACCAGCCGACGCAGTTCGACCTGCATCCGGAGGTGGTCTCGCGGGTCAAGGGGATGATGGATCTTTCCGTGACAACGCCGTTCGAGACGCTCTCGATGGCGGAATCGCTCGACAGCGCGTGGATCGATTTCCTGCTGCTGTTCGCTTTTGCGGTGGTTCCGCTGGTTGTGAGCTACGTGAAGTTTCTCGTCTACGACCCGCGCTAGGAGGAGTGTGATGATAATCAGGATGATGTCGAAGGAGTTCCTGCAGTCGATCACGACGCTGCGGTTTTTGACGCTGGTGTTGATCTGTTGCCTGCTGCTTCCGGCAAGCATATCGGTGCTGTCGAACAATTACCTGAACGAGATGGAGGACTACCAGGGGCGGCGTTCGTCGACGGAGCGGGCGCAGAACGATCCGGAGGCCTATTCGCTGACGGTGAACCGGCCGTTTCCGCAGCTTTCCGCGCTGTTCAACGGGGTGAGCCTGAAGGCGGTCAACAGCATCGAGCTGCGCACAGCCGGCCGATGGAACCGCCCGATTTCGGCGGCGACGCCGAGCATCACGGCGGACCTATTTCCCGCGGTCGATCTGACGTTCATCGCGGGGGTGGTGCTGAGCCTGATGGCGTTGATGATGAGCTTCGACGCGGTGAGCGGCGAGAAGGTGAAGGGCACGCTGAAGCTGCTGCTGTCGAACTCGGTGTCGCGGGCGTCGATCGTGCTGGGGAAGTGGCTGGGGCTGACGCTGGTGATCCTGTTTCCGCTGAGTGTGGGGCTGATTTTGAGCCTGCTGCTGTTTTTCAGCATCACGGGTGTGGGGCTGAGCGGGGGGAACTGGATCGCGTTGGGGCTGCAGTTCGGCGCGATATTTCTGTTCGTGGGGCTGTTCACGGCGATAGGGATAACGATTTCGGCGTTCACCTCGACGCCGACGCGGTCGATCTTCGTCTGCCTGATCGCCTGGGGTCTGCTGGCGTTCATCATTCCGCAGGCCTCGCTGGCGGCGGCGGACGCGGCGGCGCCGCTCCCGGCGGTGCAGCAGGTCGAGCGGACGCTGCGGAGCTACTTTACGGAATACGCGCGGGACATCCATGAGTTCAGCAAGATGCAGTATACCCGTGGCCGCGCGGAGGGCTGGGAATTCGAGCGGGTGCGGGCGGCATACCGAGACCGCCTGTTTAACGGCTGGATGGACAATTTGCGGCGTTCGAACAACCTGGAGCGGGAGTTCTGGCTGGGTGTGGAGAACAACGAGCGGCTGGGGCGGGTGATCTCGATGGTCTCGCCGGTGGCCTGCCTCTCGCAGGCCCTGATAACGCTGGCCGACACGGGCATGGAGAGCCAGCGTGAGTTTCTGAAGCGGGCGTATGACTACGGCGAGCGCTTTTACGGAGAGTTGTGGCTGAATAGTGAGGGGCGGTCGTCGGAGGAGATTATCAAGTCGTTCCCGCGGTTCGAGTTCCGGGAGACTGCCTTGCCCGACCGGCTGGTTTCGGCTGCGGCGCCGATGG
>CBFCZO010000229.1:0-2639 GCA_965602675.1 uncultured bacterium
AGAAAAAAGAACGAAGGCATCCCTTCGAGGGATGCGGGGGCCGTATCCGCCGCGGCGGAGACTCCCCTACAGGGACTTGCGAGGATTTGGCGATGATTATCCCGCCGTTGGCAGGATCTAGCCCCGTTATTTGATGGACGCGAGTACGTCGAGGAGTCTTTCGATCTCATCGATGGTGTTGTAGTGGCACAGGCTCGCGCGGACGACGCCGCCGGCCTGGCGCAGTCTGAGCCAATCGACTATGCGCGCGGCGTAGAGATCGCCGTCGTTGACACCGAATCCGGCTTTTCCCAAGAGCGTGGCGATTTCCAACGGAGAATGGTTCTCGACGGTGAAGGCCGCAGTGGGGGTGCGCATGTCGAAGCGGTCGGGATCGGTGATGCCGTAAACGCGGACGCCGTGCAATTGCAGGAGGCCTCCGATCAGGCGCTCGCTGAGGGCTTTTTCGTAGGCGACGATGTGCTCGAAGACTTTTTGGTAGGGTTTTTCGTCGTCGATGCCGAGTTCCTTTGCCAGGCTCGAGAAATAACTCAGGACACCGTCGGTGGCGGCGAGGCCTTCGAAGTTCTGTGTGCCGAGCTCGAATTTGAGTTTGTCCTTGAGGAAGTAGTGGTTGAGGGAGGGGAGTTGTTCGAGCAGGCGGCGCTTGCAGGCGGCGAAGCCGATGTGGGCTCCGAAGATTTTGTAGCCCGAGCAGACGAAGACATCGATGTCGTCGCGGGAGACGTTGGTGTGGCGATGCGGTGCGTAGTGGACTCCGTCGACGAAGAGGATCGCCCCGCTCTCGTGGGCGAGGTCGGCAATGGGGCGGAGATCGTTGACGGTGCCGAGGAGGTTGCTTGCTCCGCAGACGGCCACGAGCCTTGTGCGCCGGGAAAGGAGCGCCTTGAGGTCGCCGAGCTGCAGGAGCGCATCGGGTCCGCGCGGGTTCCAGAATTGGATTTTTATGCCTTCCTGCTGGAGGCGCAGCCAGGGGGTGATGTTGGCCTCGTGATCGAGGGTGGAAAGGATGATCTCGTCGCCGGGGCTGAGTGTTTCGCGCAGTGAAGTGGCGAGGAGGCGAATGAGGGTGGTGGCGTTGTGGCCGAAGATGATTTCGTCGGGAGATGAGGCGCCGAGGAAGCCGGCGATGCCGCTCCTGGTTTCATCCATGGATGCAGAGAGTTTTTGCGAGTGCCTGTAGGAGCCGCCGTGATTAACGTTGCGTTCGATGAAGAAGTCAGCAATCGCCTTCAGAGAGGCGTCGGGTACCTGTGAGCCGCCGGCGTTGTCCATGAAGGCGAAGCGCGGCTGTTCCTTTTCTCCGGCGAGGACGGCCGGGAATTGGCTCCGCACCCAGCCAATCGGGAAGTTATCGGCTTTGATCATTCGTGCATCTCTCCTCTAAAAATTGGGGGGCTGAGAACTAACCCCCGGCTCTTAATTATCAGGTCTGACCTGTGAAATAGGGGTGGCGGGGAAGAGCTTGGGCCGCAGGCGGTCGAGGGTCGGCCGCCAGGCGATATCGCCGCTCCCGCTATGGAGAAGTTCGAGATTGATTACGGGATCGTAGTATCCGGATTTGAGGCTTGAGGCTTTTTCGAAGGCTTTGCCGGCGTCGAGGTTGTCGCCGATGATGGCGTGGCAGACGCCGATGTTGTTGAGCAGTTCGGGCACGTCGCTTTCAATTTCCAGGCAACTGTTGAAGTTCTGCAGCGCGGTTCTGTAGTTTTTTGATTTGAGGTAATAGCAGCCCTGGAGGAAGCGGGCGTCGAAATTGGCCGGCTGCAGCTCGAGCAGCTCGCCGAGGATGTGGAGAAGTTGGGCGTGCTGGTCGATTTTGAGTAGTATGCGCGCGTAGGCGAGCTGGATTTGGAACGGATGGGTGTATTTTCCGGCGAGCGCTCGCTGGATCTCGATGAGCGGGAACTGGCTGAGGGCCCTGGCGTGTGAGCCGGAGAGGCTGTCGCGGCCGTAAATCGTGCGGCCGGTGCCGACCCGCACGGTGACAAGCGGGCGGGGGACGTACTCGACATCGGCGATGCTGAGGAGGCGGAGCCATAGGTCGTATTCCTCCTTGCGATCGATATCCTCGGCGAAGAGGCCGGTTTTATCGAGGAGGGAGCGGCGCACCATGACCGCCGAGGAGGAGCCGATGCGGTTGCGCTCGAGCATGGAGGCGAAGAAGGTGCTGCGTGAGAAATCGTCGTGGGTGTAGATGTCGCCGACCGGCTGGCCTTCGGCGTCGATGAACTTCAAGTCGCAGAAAACCAATCCCGCCTCGCCGTTGTCACTCAGAGCTTTGAGCTGGAGCTCGATGCGCTCGGGTTCGGCGACGTCGTCGCTGTTGAGGAAGGCGATGAAGTCGCCGCCGGCGTCTTGCAGGCCCGTGTTTCTGGCCACCGCGGCGCCGCGATGGTCCTGCTCCTTCAGAGTAATTTTGTCCGCGAAGCCAGCCAGGATTTCTCTTGAGGAATCTGTCGAGCCGTCGTCGACCACAATTATCTCGTTCTTGCTGTGGGTTTGTGCGAGGACGGATTCCAAGCAGGCGGTGAGATAACGCCCTCTGTTGTAATTCGGTATGACTATGCTTACTTGCGCCATCGGGCCTCTTTCCGTGGGCGACAAGTATATTTAACGCCCCCGCCGCCCGCAAGGCT
>CBFCZO010000230.1:0-2598 GCA_965602675.1 uncultured bacterium
TGCACCCAGCCTTTGGCATTGTTGGGGAGGATGATTTCTATCCAGTCGTCCTGCACGCGCTCGATCTGCACCTTCATGGCTTCGGGCGCCGGGAAGCGGCTGGGTGCGTCGTCGGCGGGCTCGCTGGCCACGCCCGCGTCGCGAGCTACGACGATGCCGTATGTTTTGCTGGAAGCGAGGAGGGTTTGCCCGGAGGCGATTGCGAGGGTTGTTGCAGCGAAAACTGCGAGAGCGATGAGTGCTGTCCAGTAGACGGCGGGATGGAGGGCAGCGGGGAACAATTGCCTGACGGCGAAGAAGATGTTGAGCAGCAGGAAGCAGGCGATGCCGATGGCGAGTGTGAGGCCGGGCTGGAATGCCGAGAGGGTTTTTCTGATGACGCGCTCGGGCGAGGTGAAGTTCTCTTCCCTGAGCGATTGTTTGAGGTGGCGTTTCTCGATGATTTCAATGTTGCTGCGGGCGTCGAGGTCGCCGGGATCGAGGCGGATTGCCCGTTCGAAATGCAGGCGCGATTCACCGATTCTTCCGAGGCGGTAATGGGCGTTGCCGAGGTTGTAGTGGACGGCGGAGTTGGCGAATCCCTGCCGGAGGATATTGGAGTAGAGGTCGGCGGCGGCCTGGTATTGCCGCTCTGCGAACAGCTGATTGGCGGTGATGAAATCCTGCTGCGCGTCGGCGGCGACGGTTGCGGCCGCGGCTGCCAGGAGCAGGACCGTGAGGATCACGCGGGCGTTCATATCAACTCATCCAGTTGGGACAGGGCGTTTGAGGCGCGAGCGGCCAGATCGGACCAGGCGGCCTCGTTGTTGCCGCCCGGTGCGTAGCGGGCTGCGTCGCAAGCTTCGAAAACCGCAACGATTTCGTCGACGAGGGGGTGTTGATGGAGGTCGCGGCGGACGAGTTTGTTTCTGATTTCGACCATTGAGAGGCTGCCCCCTTGGATGCCGAGCTTGTGGGCGAAGTAGCCGATGAGGGCGGCGCTGATTTCCGAGGGCGCGGATTTGCTTTTTACGGCACGCGCCAGGCGTTTGACAGCGGTGTTGAGGGCCTTGCGCCCGCGGAGGTCTCCCGGTCGAGTCCTTCCTCCGCGGAGGATTGTTGTGGCGGCGAAGATGAGGATATTGGCGAGGACGGGGATACAGATGGCGGCCCAGAAGAGGAGCGAGTGGAAGAATGGTCGGCCCTCTCGCGCCAGTGGGGCGGAGGGTGTTTTTATGTAGCGGATGTCCCATTCGCTGCTTTCCGCCTCTGCGGGCATTGTGACGGCGGATTCGGAGACGGGTGCGGGCGGCTCGATGGCGAGAGCGAGCGGTTCGGCGCCAGCGATTTTGTAGCTGCCTGTTTTTGGATCGAAGAAGGGGTACTGGAGGGGGCCGAGGGTGACATCACCCGCCCGGTTGGGGATAACGATGAATTCCCACTGCTTGCGGCCGCCCCAGACGCCCTCGCGCAGCCGGGCTCTCTGTTCGGAGCGTGAGTTGATCAGCTCGAATTGCGCGGGCAGGGGAGGGACGAGATCGGGGGCGCGCGTGATGTCGCCGCTGCCGGCGAGCTCGACGCTGAGCGTGAGCGGCTCGTTGACGCGGCCCGCGGTGTCGCTGATCGACCAGGTGAGGGAGTAGTCGCCGACGGCGCCTGAGAAGCTCTCAGGCCTGCCGGCGTCGGGCAGCGGTTTGACGTTGACCTCGACGGCGTTGGAGGTGCGGCGGGCGATCTTGGTTTGGAGGCCGAAGCCGCGGCCCCGGTATTCGATGTTGAGCTGTGAGGGTTTGATCTGCTTTTTTCCCGGCGAGAGTGGGAAGAGGATCTGGCGGCCGAGAGTGAGGCGGTAATAAGGCTGCCCTCGGAACTCGATTTCTTCGACCACGACCTGGCTGAGAGTATCCTCGCTCTCGACGACGAAGCCCTCGAGATGGGGGTCTTCGGTTCTGTCGTAATTGAGGACTACGAGACGGTAGAGCAGTTCGGTGGTGAGAACGATCTGCTCGCCGACGAAGGCGTCGGTCTTGTCGGCCCACTGGCGGAGGATGATGTCATCTCCGCTTTGACCTGGCGTGACTGTGACGCGCAGCGGCTGTGTGGTGTAGGAGTTGCCGCCGAAGGTGACGGTGACGGCGGGGATGGTGAAGGTGCCCTGCCGTTTGGGGCGGAGGTTGTAGATGTAGCCGAGGACGGAATAGACCTCGCGGTTGTACTGGGAGAACTGCCTGGATGTCTGGGTGCCGACGTTGTCGAAATCGCGCAGGACGGGGAGGCGGACGTCGGCTTCGCTGATGTTGCCGGGTGCAGCGATGCTGATGATGAGTTGGAGGACGTCTTCCTCGGTGACGGTTTCGCTGCTGAGGGATGCAGTGACCCTGACTTCGTCCTGCTGTGCGGCGAAAAGCGTAGCGGCCGCAAGTAAGAGCAGGCAGATCGTGAGTGCCCTGCGGATCATGGTTACCAGTCCCTCTTGTTGCTCGATTTTTTCTTGGCGTCCTTGTTGCGTTGCTCGCGCAGCATTTTCATTGCTTTGAGCTCGGCGTCGCGGGCGGCCTTGAGCAGGTTGCGGGCCACATCCGGGGGGATCTCGCGCTTCTGCTGTTGTTGCTGCTGCTG
>CBFCZO010000231.1:0-2549 GCA_965602675.1 uncultured bacterium
ATCGCCCGCCTCGATCCCGACGGCGACTGCAGGGAAGAAAACACTAAAAACAACGTCCGGATTTCAAAGTCCAAATACAAGATTGAATAGCCCGGAAATGCCGCGAATCGTCTCCGCGGCAATCTATAGAAAGGCTTTATACCCGCAGCGAATGGATTGCCGCCAAATAACCTTCATGTAAACCGAGGAAGCAATTAACAGCCCTGATACCAAATTTAACCTCCCTATACTCTCCTATAAACTCAACTTGTTTTTTTGTTGTGAGGCTTGGAATAGCTGTTGGGTATTGCTTCCTCTCGCATCATCATTAAAAATCCTTGCATAAATATATATGTATGATTATGATGTAAAAAACATCCATCATGGTTTTTTACTCGTCCTGCCGAAAAGGCGGGATCGCTCCGCCTCCAGCGCGGAGACTCAACAGGGAGGCCGAACGTGAATCTTAACACCCACATTTACCTGGCCGCTAAAGCCATCGAGCTCATCAGGCAGAGCGCGGACTGCACCTACAAGCTCTCCGGCAACCGCAAGAGGTACATTTCTGGCGGAGAGAAAAGCAGTGAGCGCAGAGCCGCCGTGCATCGACAAAGAATCTTCGCTTACTACGAGGACAAAATTGAAGATGCGAGCTGGGCTCCCGATGACATCCTCCATGACCAGAACCCGTTTCATATCTTCAAGCTGTTTTGCGACGACGAGTTTCCGGGGCACACGCTTCAGGACAGGCAACAGTTCACGCGCGACGGGCTGACATTCTACAAGTTCTCCGGCGGCCTGCCGTATCGCGTCGACCATCTGGCAAACACGATCGCCGACATGCTCAAGCTCCGCGATTACAACGACCAGTACTCCCTCAAACAGATCATGTACCTCTACCTGCTCATCAGCCACTATGTCGTCGATGCTCACGTGCCGATGCATTGCGACCTGCGCGACGACCCGCCGGGACGATCGAGCAGCGACGGAACCAGCCACAGCTCGAGGTCAGGCAAGCCGGAAGGTAATTACTGCAGGAAAAGCGCCCACGAAGACCTTGAGAAGCTTTGGGATGACGCGGTGACCGCCGTCGCAATCAGGGAGAAAATACTCGAGCGCACCTGGCTCAAGGAGCCTACCGATCCCAACTTCCTCTCCGAAAGCGTAACATTCGGCCTCAAGCACTGCCGCGACCGGGAAATAACTGTGAGGATAATTCCTAAAAACGATCTTATGGACTTCATGGTCGATGTCTGCATCACCGGCAAGCTCAGGGCGCGGCGCCTCTTCCCCGTCGCTGATCCCCAAAACCGCGATGATACAATCCTCCCCGATATTACGCGAGAGATCTTCGCCGACTGCATCGGCAACCTGATGGCGGTCTGGAGATACATCTGGACCTACTATCAGACGTAAGCTGCGCCCAGACCGCGAGCCGGGATCACATTCCGGGGTACGGCAACCTCGCGTTTGCGTTTAACGGAGTGCTGATATGAAACTTGTAAGAATCGCTGTTTTCGTCTCGGCTGTTATGATCGCCGCATTTAATCCGGCTCAGCAAAGATCCACTCTCAGAGGTACCGTCACCGGCCCTGATGGTGCAGCCATTCCGGGAGTGGTTGTCAAAATTACCTCGCCCGTCCTTGTGAGAAGCATGCAGGCCGTAACGAATGATCGTGGCATCTATGTCTTCAGGAATCTCCCACCGGGAGTGTACCACGTCGAGCTTCACCTCGAAGGATTCTCCAACCGAGTCTTCGAGGAAGTTGAAGTTAGGCCCGGCGCTGCTTTTGAACTTAACGCTGACCTTTCTCCGGCACGACTCCAGGAAATCATTGTCACCCCTCAACTGGTTCTGGAGACGGCCCTCGAAAGTTTGCCGAAGGGCCGTATTGTAAATTATCTCCGGCAAACTCCGCAGGCGTCCGCTGAGGTAAGGAGTCTGCCGAAAGGTAATATAGAACAAAACATACCAGCCTTGATGACACAGGGTGTCACCGAACGTGTCGAAGTCAGGATTTCCAAGGACCTTAAAGCCGAGCTTACGCAAAACCTTCAGGGCAGGGGCATCCCTGTCGAACGTGCTCTGGCGGTTTCCACGGTAATGAAGGTCCTGCTGAAGGGCGACACGGATTTTTTCCGCATCGTTCCCCTCAGCTCGGAGGAGCAGATTGTCGCCGAAACCGACTACACCGAGTGGGAGTGGGACGTGACACCGCTCACCTCCGGCGAGGGCTCGCTGCGCCTGCTCGCCATCGCCGTCCTGGCTGTGGAGGGAGCGGGTGAGAAAAACAAGGACCTGATTTCTCTCGATGAAACAGTCGTCGTCGAAATCAATATCCCCTGGATCGTTGCCACATTCGTCGGCGAAAACTGGCAATGGATCATCGGCACGATCATCACTATTATTGGCGTTCTCTTAGCGTATTTAAAGTTCGTCTACCCAATAATGTCTAAGAAACGGAATATTGCTGACGGGGTGGACAATTAATCCCCGTCTCGCTCCCGGCCTCCTGATTTAGGTTGTTGATTGCCACATCAGATCGATCTGGAATCCATCTACGCCGATT
>CBFCZO010000232.1:0-2546 GCA_965602675.1 uncultured bacterium
ATCCTCCACCCGAGCCGCAGCCCGACAAACCGGATCCCGGCGAAAAGCCCGTGGCACCGGCAGATATTAAGGACTACGATTCGCTGCGCCAATTCGTCGAGTTCCGCTTCCCGAAGAATTGCGTGGAGTGGCGCAACGGCTACGACATGACTGGCCTCGTGCGCAACGTTCGCGACACTATGGCGAGCATGTACGGAAATGTCAGCGCCAACTTCGTCGAGGCGGGCGCTCGAACGGACGTCATCAAGCTGGTCGACAGCGACAAATATATCGACTTTGTTGCCGGCCCCGACTCAGACGGCATCCTGCTCAACAAGCTTCAATGGAATGAAATCAAGTTCGAAGATCCCGATCCCGGCAAGGGCGGCGGCGGTGGCGGCGGCGGAGACCTGCCTGCTACGCTCCAACCGAATATCCAGGCCTTCCAGCAGGCGTTTCAGGCGTGGAACTATTCCGGTAAGTGGGACTACCAGCGTTACCTGAAACCCATGAGTGCAGCTTTCCGCGACTTTCTGGCAGCGACCTTCTCCAACGCAGAAACAGTCAACGAGCAGTGGGAACGGCATCGCTATCGTTCGACGGATTATTACAAGCACTCTGATGCCATCGTGATTATCCGCGACCAGAAGAATCCCTCTCTGGATATCATCGTCGACTACTGCCTCGGTGTTTCGGGTCCGGGCTATTTCTGGAACAACATGCAATGCCTCTGGCACGATGGGCCGTACACCTGGTGGGTTGATAACGCCTTCCTGTTATAGGCTCATGACACTTTCCCGCCGGCACCATGGATGGTATCCCGGCGAAGAAAGATAAATCCGTCCGCCGGGGGCGGCGTTTCCAAGCGCCGTCCCCGGTTTTTTCATAATCCGTCTTCTCGTGCCTTTTCCACCAAGGGAGTTGCCTTCATTTCAGGCCATCTCTAAAATGGGGCGGGAGGGATGACATCAGATCACAAAGTTGGAAGGTGACTATGTTCGCTTTGAAACAACCCTCTTAATACTCCTAATCTCGAGAGAAAGCGTTGAATCGAAGAGATTTTGTTAGAAAAACGCTGCTGGCTATGGGCGCCCTCTATACGCTCGATGCCTGTGCTCCCGCCGATACTAAACCCGCGACGAGGCTATCTGAGATCGCAGTATTGCTGATCAAAGATCTGACCGCCGATGAAAACGGCGATCTGCATGCGCGCAACGTGGTTTCGGCGATGGCGGAAGCCTATCCCCGCCGGCTGTATCAGGTGCTGGTGGCAGTGAACACTAAGGCGCACGAACATTTTGAACGCGGCTTTGTCGAACTCGCGAGGGAAGAGAGACATTCGATTATTTCCGATATCTACGCTGAAAACGGCGCGATGAAGCAGTTCTGCGTTGCGATGATCAAGGTCCACTATAACTATCCCTACCGCTGGAGAATCATCGGCTTCATGCCGGTCGAGCACAAGGATCGCGGCATAGAGGATCCCGATTTCGATTTCTATGATTCCCATCCGTCGCTGATGGAGGCCTGACCACGATGGATTACGAAGCGATTGTCATCGGCGGCGGTACGACCGGATCGGTGATCGCGCACGAGCTCGGTAAGCTCGGCCGCAAAGTGCTCGTCGTGGAAGCCGGCGGCAAAGCTCAAATGAAATGGCCGGTGAGGCTTGCCGGAGACGGCGGCGTCGAGGGCCCGCCTCATTTCAGGAATTCATTTCGCCTCGAATCGGATCTTGGCAGCCACTATCACCTGGCAGTGAGGGGATTGGGCGGCGCCGGCCAGATTTACGCCGGTTGGATCTACCGCTTTCACCCGGCCGACTTCCGCCTCAAAAGCACGTACGGAGTGGGGGAGGACTGGCCGATATCTTACGACGATTTGAAGCCTTTCTTCCTGCGGGCTGAGGAGATAATCGGAGTGTCCGGGGAGATTGATCCCAATGTGCCGGGCACCGAACCCCCCTATCCGATGCCCGCATTTCCGATAGACTACGCCTCGCAGGTATTCAACAGGAAGCTCAAAGGGGAGCTGGAATTCACGTCGGCATCGCAGTCGCGCAACCGTGTGAAATACGACGACCGCCCGGCCTGCAGGGGCTACCGCATGTGCTGGGAGTGCCCTCTGGAGGCGAAGTGGACACCGCAGAACTCTGTCATTCGCAAGACCCACCCGTTGAAAAACGTCGAGTATCTGATCAGGTCACCGGTGGTATTCATCGACGTCGAAGCCAACGGTGAGATCGCAGGCATACGCTGCCTCTCATCAACCGGCGAACGACGGCTGACGGCAGAGGTTTATGTGCTTGCATGCAACGGTATCGAAACACCGCGCATGATGCTGCATTGCAGGCAGCCAAACGCTCCTGAAGGCCTCGCAAACAGCAGCGGCCTCGTCGGCAGGAACTACATGGGGCATCCGCATGTCGACTGGATAGTGGATTTGGGCGAAAACGTCTATGGCGGACGCGGTCCTCTGCACAGCTCCAACTGCACCAGATTCGCCGACCACCCCGACCGCGCCAACTCCTCGGCTGTCAACCTGCATTACATCCAGACGACCATTCC
>CBFCZO010000233.1:0-2369 GCA_965602675.1 uncultured bacterium
AGGAAGGGGTGAATAGTCTCGAATTGGACATGGGCCATGGCCGCTCTGATCAGCACCGGGTATGTAGGAGAATCGGCGTGCAGGAAGCGTTCGAATGAATCAAGGCATTCCATCAGGCGGTCCGGGGGCGGTGGCACGTAGACAGCATTTCCCGGCCGTGTGCCGCCGATCCAGTTCTGAGAGCGGCGGAATTCACCCGGATTTTTAACGCTCCCCCGCCCTTTTCTCAGCAGTATTGCGTGGATTTCGCGAATCAGCCGCAGGGAAAGAGGGAAGCCTTCGCGCAAGCGCTTCAAGCCGTGCTCGAGGGCCGTGACATAGTTGGAGACCTCCTGAACGTCATCGAGGGGCACACCGGGGGCTTCCTCTATCTCGAATAGGAGTAGCTGAGAGAGGGACGATTGCGTGCCTTCGATCTGGGAGGAGACAACCGCCTCCTTACGGACGTACATATAGATGAAGATGCCGGTGTCGGGGAGCAGGGTCGAGAGGCCGTCGAGTTGTCCAAGAGATAGTGTCGCCTCCTCGAGGAGTTTTTGCAGAGCAAGACTTATTGAAATATCCGGTTGTGGTGGCAACGGTGCCGGAACGAATGCCTGACAGCGCTCACCAGCGACTGTGTGAGTTACATACCGGCCTGTTTGCCTTTTCATGACGGCCTTATTAAAGATAGTGAAATAACACCGCGCCTTATTTCATTTTAGAGCCTAATTTGCAATAAGATATCATAGTATGTCATTTCTTGCAATACCTTCCCGGCGCTAAAGCCCGGAAATTATCGATTAGTATCTACCTGCTATTGCGGATTTGGTACGGTCCTAGTTGGCCGGCGCGGGTTGGTAGTTCACGATGAGGATGTATTTGATGAGCTGGATGACTTCGGAGTCGAGGCGGTCGGCGGCGGCTTTGAGTGTTTCATCGTCGGCGAGCTCGATGCCGTGGGCGGCGAGGCGTTGTTTGACGAGGTCGAGGTCGATTTTGAGCCGCTCGGCGGTACCGCTAAGGGTCTCGCGGCCGAAGCCGACGCCGGTGAAGTTGCGCTCGATTTCCTCCTCGGTGAAGGCGACCTTATCGGCCGGTTCGAAGACCTGCTCGTGCTGCTTGAAGATGGCGTAGAGGGCCATGGGGGTGGTGCCGTTGGCGACGGCGATCTGCTCGAGGGTCTGCCTGGGGCCGTCGAATTGGATGCCGGCTGCTCTGAGGGCTTCGGTGGCTTTCTGCAAATCTATGTTCATGCGGGAGCAGAAGGTCTTGAGCGAGGTTTCCTCGGCGTGGCCGAAGGGGGGGTCGTAGGCGTCTTCGACCACCCAGGTGTCCTTGGCGGCCTGGCCTAGATCGATGACGGCGCTGAGCGGCGGCCAAAGGAAGATCGCGCTGAGGACGAAGACGAGGGTGAGGAGGAAGCCGGCGGCGAGCTCCCACTTGCGGTTGAGTGCGCGGCGGGTTTTGCTGAAGACGTATCCCCAGAGCGGTTTCCAGTTGAGGATGGTGTGGATTATCGCGGCTATAAGAAAGAGGAGGGCCGAGAGGGTGTGGACCTGGGCCCATGAGTCCTTGGAGAGGCCGAGGAATTGCCAGTGGACCCAGTAGGCGACCCTGCCCTGTGGGACGATGTAGAGGACGATGCCCGTGAGGCCGAGGGAAATGAAGGAGAAGAAGGTTACAAATGAAGTAAAGCTTCTGAGGGTGAAAGACTTTTCCGCCATTTTATACTCCGTGCGTTATTTGTTTGTATCAACGGCAGCGGAGAACGCTTGGTCCGTTACCCGCGGCACTAGGATATTTTAGCTTAAAAAGACGCGTTGTTAATCCCCGAGTGTGGCGGAGCATCCCTTTGCAGGGGACCAGGCAGAGATGATGAGGAGGGGGTGACGGGCACGAGGGCGATTTTGGCCGGGCGCGGCGGCAGCTCGTCGCTGCTACACTTCTTATTCTATCGACAGTAAAAACCTGTATCTTTTGCTCAGCACCTCAACGGCGGCCGCCCCAACGGATACCTGAGTCATCTTGATAAGCTGATATTTCATATTCATGTTTCTGTGCCCACTTTATTGCCGCCTCCCCGAGTTTCTCATTGCCACAAAAGAGGAAATCTTCCGCCATCGAGAAATACCCATACTCTTCCAGCGCAGATATCAATGTCTCCTCGCTCCCCGCCTGCCCCTTTGCAATGAAGTAGCGATATGCTCCTGCTATAACATCATAATCACGATTCACAAATGCCCGATCCAGGACCTCCACAGCCCTGGCGTCGCCGATCACGCCCAAAGCCGCCGCCGCACTTCTTCGGACATCCGTATTCCTATCTCTAAGAGCTGTGATCAATGGCTCCACAGCCCTGGCGTCGCCGATCACGCCCAAAGCCGCCG
>CBFCZO010000234.1:0-2327 GCA_965602675.1 uncultured bacterium
GCCCAGGAATACTTCTTCATAGCGACCTATTCCCTGAAGTAACGGAGCGGCAAAGATAACGGCGAATTCTCGAGAAGGCATCAATCACGTATTGACGGCTGTTCATGTGTGCCTTGAGGTTTAGCCGGGAGCAGTCTGTTATCAATATAAGCGCTATTCTGGCAAGCATTCGAGTCGAGGAGGGCAGGATAATGAGGAAATTCACAATTCTACTTTTTACTACGCTGATTATCGCTAATATGCATGGCATCTTGTTTGCGGCTGGGTTTATGGGCGAATCGTTTGTCAATTCGCAAAATGATGACGCCGACAGCGAAAAAGAAGCCATAAAATCAGCGGTGGAGGATTTATATATCAAGGGGTTGAAGACGCGCGATTTCGATCTGATCAGGACGGTTTGTGTTCCTGAAGCGATGCTGATGGGAGCAAGGCAGAACGGCGAGTTGGGAGTGACAACTCTTGACCAATGGTCTGCCAGGTTCAATCCGGCGAATCCGCCGTTTCAGAAGCTCGATTACGATATAGTCAAAATCGACCGTGTCGGCACCGCGGCCCAGGTCAGAATCGACTTTATTGTCGATTCGAAGACGCCTGTGACGGACTTTCTTCATATGCTGAAGATCAAAGGCAGCTGGCGGGTAGTTAACATCATCGACTATTAAACGGTGTTCTCGGTGAGTTTTTCTAAACAGGGACGGTTCCCTGTTTCAGGAGTTTTCGCGGGCTTTCGGCCGAGAAGGCCGGGGCCAAGGATCCATTTTTGTTGTACTTATTGTCCCAGCCTAAAACCTGCTTGGGGTTTTCTTCGTCTTAATAATCAGTCATGAATTTTTTTAAGCAGGCATCTGCGGAGGAGAGGTGGATGAGAAGGCTGTTTTTCCGTTTTATTCCTGTATTAACGGCAGCGGCGTTGCTTACTCTGGCGCCTGCGGTCGCGCAGGAGAAGACCGATCCGGTCGAGTCGATCACGCTCGCTGAGATGCGCGACCACATTTTTTACCTGGCATCGGACGCCCTGGAGGGACGCGACACGGCCTCGGTCGGTTATAAGCTGGCGGCTCAGTATGCCGTGACGCAGTTCCGCGCGGCGGGCCTGCAGCCGCTGATCGAAGATTCCGAAGGCAACAAGACGTTCCTCCAACCGGTGAAACTGATGTGGAGCCAGCTTACTGAGGGCACGAAGCTGGTCATCACCTCGGGCGACGAGGAGAAAACCTGTAGCTACCCGGAAATAATTTTGCCTTCCGGAGTGGCGCGGGAACACGCAAATGGTTTCGATGACGTGAAACCTGTCTTCCTGGGATTCGGCATCGAGGAGCCGGAGCTGGGCTGGAACGATTTCGAGGGTCTTGATGTCGAAGGCCGGTTCGGGATTATTCTCGACGGCGCGCCGCTACGCGAAGGCAAGCCGATCCTGCCGGAAGACAAGCACCAGTTCTACGCGAACATCGGCCGCAGCGCCAACCAGCGGATCGTGGGCATCTTCAATCACAAGATGGCCGGCGCTATCGTAGTCCTCAGCCCGCAGTCTGCTGCGTTTTGGAACATCATTGTCAATCAATCAAAGGGTGAGCAAATGGTGCTGGCGCCGGAGAGCGGTGAGAGCGGAGGCTTTACCTCTTTGTCCGCCACCATTTTTGCGATGCGCCCGGAGACAATGGCCGACGAGATCCGGGTTATGGGTATCGATCCGACAACCGGCGAGGGTGAGTACCGCCGCGGAGAGATGGAACACGTACGGCTCAGCTTCAAGCTGGTGATGACATCGAGGCCGTGTGAGTGCGCTAACGTCGTAGCTCTGCTGGAGGGCAGCGATCCTGAGCTGAAAGACGAATATGTCGTGGTCAGCGCGCACCTGGATCACTTGGGTGTCAATGACGGCGGGCAGGTGATGAACGGCGCCGACGACAATGCCAGCGGCTCGGCCGCGGTAATCGAGGCGGCGGAGGCTGCGGCACTCGATCCGCCCAAGCGCTCGGTCATCTTCGTGCTCTACACGGCGGAGGAAAAAGGCTTGCTCGGATCGTGCCACTTCGTCGACTACATGGGCATCCCTCCCGAGAAAATCGTGCTCAACATCAACGCCGATATGGTCGGACGCAATTCGCCGGAATTTCCCGAGTCTATTCTGGTGCTTACCTCCGAGGAACACAGACAGGAACTGCTGGAGATAGTGAAGAAGGCAGCCAAGGACATCGGTTGCGAAAACATGGACCTGCGGCTGCATGATGAGGACCCGTGGGGTCACGGCTTGCGTGGCGATCAGAGCAACTTCGAGAGGAAAGGCATTCCATACGTGCTTGTCACGCGCGGTTTCATGCAGCCCG
>CBFCZO010000235.1:0-2204 GCA_965602675.1 uncultured bacterium
GAGCCGTCGCCGTATGTGCCTGAAGATCCTGCGCCGCAACCTGCCGAGGAGCCTGAGCCGTTGTTCGAGGAGGCAGCTCCCGAGGAGCCCGCTCCGGAAGAGGAAGTGGTAGAAAAGCCGGAATCAGCTGAGCTGAAATCGTTTGAGAAAGCGCGCGCCGAAGAACCTGAGGAAAGCGTAGAAACAGACGCCGAAAACGAGCAGGATCTTAAGGAAGACTAGCCGCAACGACATCAGGCCGGTAAGCCGAGTAATTTCCTCACAGCCCCGACAACAATTTTATCTTCATCGGGGAAAATTGTTCTCACGTCGAGAATTACGCGGTCACTAACCACCCTGCCTATAACCGGCGGATCGTATTGGCGCAAGCGCCTTTTGAACTCGTCGGCGCCGAGCTCGCCGGGATCGATCTCCAGAGCCACACTCGCCACACCCGCCTGCGGAGCAGCACCGCCGCCGACCTTAGCCTCCGAATCGACAACCCTCACCCGCTCGCTGCCGATAGCCGAGGCGATCGCCTCACCACGTTTCTTCAGCTCTTCGACGCCGCATCCGAGTTTCTCCAGCGTCGGCAGCAAATTTTCGTCCCCGGCAAGATAGGCGCGGATGGTCTCTTCGAGCGCGATCAGGATCAACTTGTCCAGGCGCAAAGCCCGGTAAAGGTGGTTCGAGCGCATACGCTTGATAATCTCGGGTTTGCCGATGATGATCCCCGCCTGCGGTCCGCCGAGCAGTTTGTCTCCGGAAAAACAGATGGCGTCCGGACCACGGGCCAAAAGTTCCGCCGCCGACTCCTCACCGCCGATGTTGTACTCTGCCGGATCCACAATGCAGCCGCTACCCCAATCCTCGACCACCGGCAGGCCACGCTCGCGACCCAGCTCGACAAGCTTGGCCATCGGCACCTCGGCCGTGAATCCGACAACGCGATAATTACTGGGGTGTGCCGTGAGGAAGAGGGCTGTCTTGGGACCGATCGCCTTGATGTAATCCTTGATGCGCGTGCGGTTGGTCGTGCCGACCTCCACCAGCCCGGCGCCGCTCTTGGCTTGGATCTCGTTGATGCGGAACGATTCGCCGATTTCGATGATCTGCCCCCGGCTGATGATCACCTCCCTGCCCTCGGCAAGAGTATTCATCGCCAATAAAACAGCCGCGGCGTTGTTATTGACGGCCAGAGCATCGAAGCCGGGAAACATCAAGCCCAGAAGCCGCCGGACGCCGGCATCGCGCTTGCCGCGCTCCCCGCTCTCCAGATCGTACTCGAGATTGAGATAGCGGCCGCCGAGCTCGGAAATCCGCTCGAGGGCCGCCGGGCACAGCGGCGAGCGGCCGAGGTTCGTGTGAACGACGATGCCAGTCGCGTTGATCACGCTGCGGAAGGAAGGGCTGGTAAGAGATTCGACTACCCGGCAGACTGTGTCGGAGAGCGCCTCCACCTTTCGACGCAATCCTTCCTCGTCGATTTCACCCGAAGCGATTCCCCCCCTCAGAGCTTCGATTTCCGCGGAAACGGCCTCCGCCACCAGGGGGCGGTTCCAGCGCTCGGCAAGCTTCGTAATCTTCTCGTCTTGGAGCAGTTTCTCAACCGACGGCAATAAACGGAACAGCCCTGCCTTATCTTTCTCAGCCATTCTTCCTGCCCTGATTTTTTAAATTTCGAGGCTTTCCTGCGCCGCCCAAAGTAATGTTATCGATCAGTCTGGTCTCGCCGATTCTGACAGCCAGAGAAACCAGTGCCGGGCTATCTATCAATTCCAGCTCCTCCAGAGTATCGGCGTCGGCGATGCTGACATAATCGATCGCAGCGCGTGGATCGGCGGAAATCAGCTCGGTCATTTCGCGCCGGACCTTTTCCGCATCCTCCTCGCCGGCCGACCACCTTTTCTTCGCCAGTTGCAGCGATTTCCACAGCAGTAACGCTGATTTACGCTCATCGGGATCGAGGTAAACGTTGCGGCTGCTTTTCGCCAGGCCGTCGGGCTCCCGCACGGTCTCCACCGGTATGATTTCCACGTCCATGTTAAGATCCCTCACCATCTTCCTGATGGTGACAAGCTGCTGAGCGTCCTTGCGGCCGAAATATGCCCTGTGCGGCCGGACAAGGTTGAACAGCTTCGCGACCACCGTCGACACGCCGCGAAAGAAGCCGGGACGGCTGGCGCCCTCCAGCCGCTCCGTCACACCCTCGACATCGACCCAGG
>CBFCZO010000236.1:0-2169 GCA_965602675.1 uncultured bacterium
CGCGGTTGTCGGCGCCCTTGGCGTCGAGCAGGACGTTATCGTCGATCACGACGTTATCGCCTATGTGGATTTTGTGCGGGTGGCGCAGGACGATGTCGCGCCCGAAGACGACGCCTCGGCCGCATGAGCCGAGCAGCTTGGGGTAGAGCTTCTTACGCTTCCAGAGCCCCCAGGCGCCTGTGGAGCGCTGGCAGAACCAGTTGACCAGCTCATACTTGAGCAGCTTGCCGAATCCCTTCTGCCCGATGACCAGCTCGACGTACTTCGCCGCAGCCGATTTTCGCTGATCGGTGAGCTGTTCCTGTATCTTCTCGTGTTTCTTGTCGTCCATATCGGGCCTCGAGTTGTCGACGTGCGATTCGGGAATTGTGCCACAAGGCGCGGCGGGATGCTAATCGGGGGGGGGGGCGCAAAGGGCGTGAAGGTAATCAGCCGGGGTTGGGGCATCCTTGTCGGCGAGGGGACAAGGGCCAGGAAATGGTTGTGATGAAATCAGACGATTTCGACACCGCAGAAGGCTGCGAGGTCGGCGGCGGCTTGTTTCAAAGCTTCGGGGTCGGCGGTTTCGTCTTGATGGAGGGTGATGTCGGTGCCGCCCATGCGGCAGAAGAGGCGCCCGGCCGCTGCACCGAAGCCGTCGATCATCGAGATCGGTATCGCCTCCTGCCGGCCGCGCTGCAGCACGTGCTGCTCCTTGTCGATCCAGAACAGGACGCGCGACCCGTCACCGAATTGCGATTTCTCGCGCTCTACGATGAAAGTTAGCAGTTTCTCGTCGTTTGTAAGTGTGAACATCAATTCTCCTCGCTGAAGGGGCGGAAGAATAGCACCCCCGTGGATAATCTACAAGAAACGGACTCCAAGGCGTGTATACCAGAAAAAAGAAGCCGGAATAATTTCTGTTTATACGTGCACCTTGTTCAAAACCGGGGCATAAGTTATATTCTATACAAAAGCCGGATTTTTATCTTAAGTATGTCTAGAGTCATTGGCGACAGGAGGGGACCATGGATCTCATCGATCAAATCAAAGCGTTATCGTTGTCCATTAAAGAGCAAGCCGAATATCTGACAACGGAGGAGGCAACCAAGAACGCTTGCGTTCTGCCGTTCATTCAGTCTCTTGGATATAACATTTTTAATCCGAAAGAAGTGGTTCCAGAGTTCACGGCAGACTATGGCGTCAAGAAAGGGGAAAAAGTTGATTACGCGATTCTAAAAGATGATAAACCGATAATCCTGTTTGAGTGTAAGCGATACGGGACAAACCTGGATGAAGTTCATGCCTCTCAGCTTTATCGGTATTTCTCTGTTGTGGAAGCCCGCGTGGGTATCCTAACCAATGGCCGTGACTATCGTATATATGCTGATCTGGAAAAACCCAACAAGATGGACAGCAAACCATTCTTGGAGTTTGATATTCTCAATATCAGCGAATCGCAGGTGAAGGAAATAAAGAGATTCTCTAAATTGACGTTTGATATCGAAGAATTGCTCAGCACGGCTGGCGAGCTGAAGTACACGAAGCAAATTATAAAAGTACTTTCTGATCAATATAACAAGCCAAGTGAAAGCTATGTCAGATTTTTCATTAAAGAAGTATATAACGGGCGAGCGACTCAAGGTGTTATAGAAAAATTTACTGAAATAACCAAGCAAGCGATGAGGTTATTTGTCTCGGAGAAAATAAATGAGAGATTGGAGACGGCCTTTTCGGAGGAGGAAAAAGAGGCTGAGGCTGCAGCCGTAGTTGAGGAGGAAGGCTCCGAGGACAAAGGTATTGTCACCACAGAAGAGGAGATCGAAGGATATCATATAATAAAAGCAATACTTAAAGATTTGGTTGACCCCAAAAGGATTACTGCAAAAGATACAAGAACATATTTCAGCATCACTTTTGATGGTAGTACATGGAAGCCAATATGTAGACTATTTTTCAACAATCCAAACAATAAATCAATATGCCTGTTTTATTTTGAAGAGAACGAGAGAAAGCAAGAGTTCAAGCCCATCAAGGACCTTTATGAGATTTTCGATTATGCAGATTTTCTAAAATCCATGGTTCGCTACTATCTGGATCCAGATGCAATAACAACATTCACTCCTGAAGTCAGCTAGCCAGCGTCCGCCACAGGTAGAACGTGGCGAGTGCTTTGTACGACCCCCAGAG
>CBFCZO010000237.1:0-2168 GCA_965602675.1 uncultured bacterium
AGGAGACGAGCTCGCCAACTGCGTCCACAACATGGAAACTCCCGACCCGCAGGAATAGGAGAGAGGGGAAGAGCCGCCGCCTGATGCAATAAGCAGCTGAGGCGGTAAACCTGCCCTTGGGATGAGGCCCTTTCTCCAACAGGGCGGGGAACCTAATGGCTGCCGGACCGGTCTGACAGGCAATACGTATGTGATAAATTCTTTTATCAATAGAAGCATATTTAACTGGAGACCGTTGATAAATTCATCCTCGGCTGGACCGCGCTGTTTATATCGAGATTGAATTCACGACTGAACCAATCTTCGCTGCCAAAACTGCTTCGAATCGATTGTTCAATCACGATATCGTGCCCCAACCGTCGTAGCGCAGGACTTTTTCAACACTCTCTAACTGATCAAATCTCTCACTTATTGCCCGTGAGCCGCCACTTGTTATTCAACCGAAAAACACTTATATTTATATACATTCCAAGCCTACATAAAAATAAATAAAGTCGCCCCCATGATACGTCGCCCTGAGTTCTAACAGTTTGAGGGTTCGATGTAGATGTGATTCATAAACGGGCGTTTTGGGAAGACTCCGAACGCTCCATTTGTCTTCATGAACACTCTCTAATCAGGGAATTGACTATGGAAACGACAAATGGGACAACGTGGCTGAAATCAGCCTTTGGCATCTTACTGGCTCTTTTAGCTGGATTCTTCTTTGTCGCGGCGATTCTCCCCCAGATCATGAGATTCGATCAAGAAATGGACATTGAATACGATGTGATGATTATGGGGCTGGTGATCTGCGTAGTCGCCGTCATTGCCGGAGCATTCCTTACCAGATGGTTGATTGCTGCCTTCGGAATGTCGCTCGCCTTTGCGGGAGGATCGGCGATGCAGGTAAGCGCGGACACCGGCTCGATAGCCGCCGTTGTGGCTGGCTTCGTCATTTACATGCTCGGTGTCTTCATCTCCGCATGCCAGGTGAAGAAAATCTGGCTGGCTATCTTAGAATACACCTACAACCGAATGGCACAAAAACGCGGTTAGCTAAACGTCAGCGACATCCGCTGTACATCGAATCATCAAGCCGCTGAGTGCGGCCGGGATCAGCGCGCGTACTCCACCGAGCGGATCTCGCGGATCGATTCTGAAGCCGACCCCCTGGCGCTTAAACCTCGCCACAGCGCTCGAAGAAAGATTATATCTCTACGTCTGGTTGCGTCGTTCCGCTCCCTGCCGCTACCGGCAAGTTCACTCGGTGCACACCGTTACGTTCAATGCACACTGACCCGCCATTGACATTCGGAGAAAAGGAAGGGAATACTATACTAATCAATACATAATAGCCAAAAATTCATTTATTCTTGGAGGTGTTATGTTAAAACCACTTTCCTGCCTGGCTGCGATACTGTGTCTGGCGGTAGCCTTCTCTGCCGGCTGCAATCCATTCGACGACACGGCGCAGAAACGCGAGCTGCTCCAAAGCTTCATCGGTGAATGGTCCACCCAGACGTCGATCGTTTCGGCAATTGGGCCCTCCTACGTAGCATTTGAATCGACAAACATCGACGCCGCCGAGGACGGCAGCATTAGCTTCTCTCTCAACATCCAATACGGCGTAAACCGAATCAGTACGGGTATCGATTACATCAATATCGATTTATTTACTGACTGTAAAATCACGCTCGAATACTCTCCGGAAAAGAAATCCTATTTCTTCACAGCCGCGTCCGATGACTGGCTGAAAGTTGATAAGCTGCCGCTTGCTTACTCTGAGCAGGAGGGATTCGCAGGCGAAGCGCAGGGCGGATTCGGCGACATACCGGCCCTCATTAAGGTGACCATCAAGGCTGGCGAATCCGGCGGTTATGAATGGTTAATCAACGGGCATGATAGCGAGGGGCAGGAACTCATCCGCTGCACTTATTCCTTTTTCGAAAAAGACAGCACCGAGTAAAAAAGAGGAAACCATCTCTCTGCAGTGGCGAAAGATCGTCAGAAGGGCCGTTCCCTGGCTCGACTTGCGGCCGCACGATAACGCCGGTCTCCGCCAGCCGGCAGAAGAACCCTCCAACGGATACTACCCTAGCGCGCGTACTCCACCGAACGGATCTCCCGGATCACCGTCACCTTGATCTCGCCCGGATACTCCAACTCCCCCTCGATACGCTTGCTGA
>CBFCZO010000238.1:0-2159 GCA_965602675.1 uncultured bacterium
CTCGCACTCAAACCGAAACGGCAGATGAGTGGAAGTAGGAACCAATCGATGCTGGTACTTCACCCCCGCTAAAGACTTAACGAACTCCGCTGAGCGAAGTTCGCTGGACGTGACAAGCAATATCCTAAACACTGATCGAATAACAGTAATTACCCTTACTATTGAGCTTTGTGAAACAAAGCGGTCGAGCGGATGTGAAGCCGGGTGGGGTGATTGAGGGAATCGTGATAATGATCCGCTGCTCGACCGAGGAATTCGGCCGGCTGTCATGCCCCACGATTTACGAGGGCGATGAGGACCTGGCCTTTCTTCGGCGCGAGCTCCATGTTGGCGGGGAAGGGCGGATCGGAGCTCGGTGGCGAATCACGCCCGCGTTGCGCTGCGATAGACTTCCGCTATGCCCTCGGCCGCGCCGAGCGGAATCGAATAGTTATCACCCGGCGGGGTTTCGTAATCCCGCGGATTGATCCTGATCAGCGGAGCGCCGTGGGAGCACGCGAGCGACTCCGATTTGTAGCGGACCGTGGGCACGGCGCGCCCGGCGCCGGCCTCGATCACCGCCAGTTTGGCGCCATCGCGTTTTAATTCAGCGAGCCAGGCGTCGAAGCGCATGCCCTGCTCTTCGCTGCGGGTGGAGATCCAGGCCCAGTCGCCGAACATGAGTATGTTGGGCCTCGCTACCGCTCCGCAGCGCTCGCAGGCGGGCAACGGATCAAGCGCCTCGAAGCGCTCCTCGTCGACATCCACCTCGATCCCGCCTCCGTCCCAGATATTGCGGGAGCAGCCGGCCACGCATTGCAGATGATGGATCGAGCCGTGGCACTCCTCGATGCGGTCGCCGTCGAAGCCGGCTTTCTGGAACTGGCCGTCGACGTTGGAGGTGAAGACGAAACAGCCTGTGGGCTTGCTTTGGGCCAGCTCGAGAAGTTGGCTGAAACCCTTGTGGGGCGTGGTGCGGCGATAGAGGTTGAGGCGGTGTCCGTAGAAGGCCCAGGCGAGGCGCGGGTTGCGCTCGAACCAGTATGGGTTGGCCATTTCGCTGAAGGAGAGGCCGAGCTTGGCGATGGGCGGATAGGCGCGCCAGAAACCTTCGCGGCCGCGGAAGTCGGGCAGGCCGGAGTCGACGCCGATGCCTGCGCCTGCGGTGAAGACCAGGGCGTCGGCCTCGCGAACGGCTGTGGCGGCGGCTTCGATAGTGGATTTCATGTCCAATGGCTCCCCCAGGATGTCAAGGATTCTACCACGAACCTGCAGGGCTGATCGACGGAGAGGAGAGCATGTCCCGGCACCACCATACATGTAGAAAAAAAGCGTTGGCTTTATTGACAAGCGTGCGCCGGCAAGGTAAATTATGCAATATGTAAATTAATTTACGAGCTGACGCGGTTTCAGGCGCCGGTCGTGCGAGGAAGCTATGGGCAAAGATGAGAAGACGAAGCCGAGGTTTTATTACGAATCGGATGCCGTGCCCGAGACTCCCCTGCCTAAAGAGGAACTGGAGCCCCTGGCCGGCGAGATGGAAATCATCGGCAAGGGTCTGCCGAGAGTCGACGCGTATGAGAGGGTCTCCGGCACCGCCAAGTACACGCCCGATGTAATGCTCCCGGAAATGCTGCACGTGGCCATTCTGCGCTGCCCGCATCCTCACGCGATGGTGAGGAGGGTGGACACGAGCGCTGCGGAGAGGATGGCAGGTGTGCGCGCGGTGCTCACGGCCGATTCGCCCGGGGCCGACATCCCCTGGCCGCACACATGGTGGCTGGCGGATGTGCCGAAACAGACCACGCTGTTCGACAAGCACTGCCGCTACGCGGGGGACGAGGTGGCGGCGGTCGCTGCGGAGACTCCGCACCAGGCGCACGATGCTCTCAAGGCGATCAAGGTGGACTTCGAGGTGCTGCCGTTCGTGGTGGACGAGGAATCGGCGTTGGCGCCGGGCGCTCCCGCGCTGCACGAGGTCGGCAACCTCTCGATTCCCATTCCGGAGGTGAGGAGGGGGGATGTCGAGGCAGGGTTCTCAGCGGCGGATATAGTGATCGAGGAGAGATTCACAACGAGCGAGGAGTCGCACGCGACGTTGGAGACCCACTGTTCGGTGGTGAATTGGGACGGCGACAAGCTGACGATCTGGGACCCGACGCAGGGGGTGTTCGAGGCGG
>CBFCZO010000239.1:0-2155 GCA_965602675.1 uncultured bacterium
AGCAACTCACTTTAGAAGTGAGCAACAATTCCGCGTAGCTGACATCATAAAGGTATCTGACGAGCGGGCCTGCGGCCCGATTGCTCGCGCGGAGCGCGATCGGGCGGCATAAATGCAGCCCCTACTATCGCTGTGCAAGGTTCTAGCCAAATGGTAACAAGGGCGGAGTTTGTAGTGATCAGATTAAGGTGGGGGCCGACCGCCGTAGGCGGATAAATTCACGACCCCCCTTCTACATGGATTTGCGGGGATTGGTGAATGGTATCGCGCGGGGCGGGATCGGGGTGATTGAATCCACCGCGGCGGACGCCGAGAAGATGGGTAGGAGATTTTATCTATTGCTTCGCAAGTTTTTTTCCAAATTACAGCAGGGGCGCGATTAAAGAGTGGTAAGAGGCGGTCCCTTAACGTCAGAATGTGAGGACTTTCCAGTTGCCCTGGAGCATTTCTGACAGTGGTACGCCCATGTATTTGACGTCTACGCCGAGGGCTCGGAGTTTGTCGGAGACGCCATACGAGTCGGCGCAGGCGAGGCAGGCTTCGAGCGTGACGCCGTCGGCAGCCATGGCCTTGATTTTTTCCTGGAGCGCGGTGTCCTCGGTGAGCAGCCTGGCGGAGGGTCCCCAGACGATGAGGGTGACCTCGTCGAACCAGCCGCGCAGCTTGGCGTTGTGGGTGTACATGAAGCAGACCTTGTGGGCCACTTCGGGGTCGCTGCTGCTCCAGACGACGGCGAGTTTGGTCTTGTCCATTGCAGCATCCTGATCGGAGCCGGTCGGCGCGAGCGCCAGGCCGAGGGCAACGGCGGCGGCCAGCAGTGCGGATATTATAACCGGAAGGGTCATTTTCATCGTCTTTCCTTGTGGGTGTTGGTTCTCGACAGTATAGCACTGCGTGGCGGGGCTGGCTTTTAATGTTGCAAGAAAAGGGCTTATCGGCGATAATATAGCGTCCTAATTGAATCGGCAGCACTCCGTGGAAGTATAGCCAAAGCAGGAGGGAAGCTATGGCAGTTGGGGAAGCGCTGGGAATGATAGAGACGCGCGGTATGGTGGCGATGGTCGAGGCCTCGGACGCAATGGTGAAGGCTGCGAACGTGGTGCTGGTGGCGTACGAGAAGGTCGGCACGGGCTTGGTGACGGCGTTCGTGCGCGGCGATGTTGCGGCAGTGAAGAGCGCGACGGACGCCGGGGCGGCCGCAGCGCGCCGGGTGGGCGAGCTGGTGTCGGTGCACGTGATTCCCCGGCCCCACACGAACCTCGAGGACGTGCTGCCGATCGGCAAGGTAGTGACCCCAAAGAAGAAGTCCTGAGGCAGTGCTATGCAGTTGGCGCGGGTTGTCGGAACGGTGGTTTCGACGCGTAAGGACCCTCGAGTGGAGGGCTATAAACTCCTGATAGTGAAGCTGATCCGTCCCGACGGGGTGGAGTTGGACGACTACCAGGTGGCTGTGGACACGGTTGACGCCGGCTTCGGGGAGGTAGTGCTGATGGCGGCGGGCAGCTCCGCGCGGATGGCGGAGGGTTGCGAGGACCGGCCGGTCGACCGGTCGATCGTGGGCGTGGTGGACACGATAGATTTCCTCGAGGGCGAGCAGCCGGCTCGCCTGAAGCAAAAGAAGACATGAGGCTTGCGGTAGTCAAGGGCAGCGTCGTCTGCACGTGCAAGAATCCCGACATGCAAGGTGTGAAGTTCCTGGTGATCCAGCCGGTGGACGACCACGGGCGGGAGAACGGGGAGATGCTCGTGGCCACCGACGCGATCGGGGCGGGCGCGGGGGAGACGGTGTTCTGGTGCCGGGGGCGTGAGGCGACGATCCCGTTCCTGCCCAAGCAGGTTGCGAGCGACGCGTGCATAATCGGGATTGTGGACACGGTTTACACGGTGCGCGAGCGATGATCATCGCCGAAGTCATCGGCAACGTGGTTGCCACGCAGAAGGACGAGAAGCTGGAGGGGATCAAGCTGTTGATGGCGCAGCAGTTGAACCTCGACGGCAGCGCGCGGGGCGAGCCGTTCATGGTGATCGACCGCCTCGGGGCGGGCGAGGGTGAGACGGTGCTGGTGGTGATGGAGGGCAAGTCGTCGATGCAGATCCTGGGGCGCGGGTTGGCGCCGGTGGACATGGCGGTGGTGGGGATAATCGATCACTACAC
>CBFCZO010000240.1:0-2128 GCA_965602675.1 uncultured bacterium
AGGATGCTGCGCGAGGGGCGCAGCACAATTGTTATTCATTTACACACTTGAATCTCCCACAATATTAGTATATACTAAACATATACATATCAGGTGACCTCAATGGAAGAACTGTCCAGATGTACTGGATTTCAATGGGACGAAGGAAACGCGGAGAAGAATTGGGAGAAACACCGTGTCACAAGATTTGAATGTGAGCAACTATTTTTCAATAAGCCTTTCTTGGCATTAAAGGATGAGGCCCATTCACAGGTTGAAAGCCGATACTATGCGCTAGGTCAAACGAACCGAAACCGTGAATTATTTATTGTTTTTACAGTTCGCGACGCTCAAATCAGAGTTATTTCTGCAAGGGATATGAGCCGCAGGGAACGGAGGTATTACGATAATGTCAAAGAAGAATAAAAGTATCCCTCGTTTTCAAAGCGAAGATAAGGAACGCGACTTTTGGTCCAAGAACGATTCTGCCGACTATATTGATTGGAAAAAGGCGCAAGAGATTCGCTTTCCTAATTTGAAACCATCGACAAAGACGATCTCGGTGCGATTTCCGGAAGGTTTGCTCAATGATCTAAAGATCCTCGCAAATAAACGAGACGTTCCTTATCAATCGTTACTGAAGATCTTTGTTGCTGAAAAGGTGGAAGAAGAGAACCGCGGCTAGCATTGAGCAGCGGACCACACCCCCCCAGAGTACGAGGGGTCTTCGTTCCCCCAAATCCCTCACAGCTTCACCCCCTATGGGGATGATTCATTATAGGATGTAGTGCGATCGCCAGGAACAACAGGGGGGAGTAGTGAAGAGCACCAAATAGTTTATTGGGACTTCGCCCACTACAGCCGTTAGCCGAAATGGAGGAAAGTCATGAAAGTTTTCATGTTGGGAGGCTACGGGGGGGTCGGATTGCCAGGTGTAAAGCTTCTGGTGAAGAGCGACCTGGTTAGCGAGATCGCTATTGCCGGGAGAAACATGGAGCGTGCGCAGCAGGCCGCCGTCGAGGTCGGGGACAAAGCGATAGCGGTGCAGGTAGACGCCACCGACGAGAAGCAGCTAGCCTCGCTCGTGGCGGGCTACGATATCATCGTGAACTCCGTAAGCAATCAACTTGCTCTTCCAGTTCTACATGCGGCGGTCCGCGCCGGTGCGCACTATTGCGACGTCGGCTGGGGGCAGGATTTTATCGCCCAGATGAATGAGCTCGCGGCTGAGGCCAGGGGCGCTGGTATCACTGCGATCATCTGCACTGGAATCTCGCCTTGTATCACTAATCTCATGGGAGTGCACGCGGCCAATCAACTGGATGTGACAGAGCAGCTCCAGGCAGGGCGGGCTTGGGTGTTCCAGGGGGCGCGGTCGCTCACGCCACAGCACTGGCTGGAAAATCCCTCAGAAAACCTTGCCGTATTACATGAGTTCAAGGATTTTCTCGAGTGGATGTTTCAGGTCGCACAAGAGACTGAGAGACGGACGGTGCGCGCCTATCAGGATGGTCGGTGGGTGGATGTCGATCCAATAGCGAGCGGCCTGGAAGCCCCGCTGCCTCAAGGTGGCACGGTCATCGCATATCCGTATGGCAGCTATGATCCGCTCTTTGATTCGCTGCCCCAAGGCCTCGCTGGGGAGCGACCGGTTGAGGTGTGGTTCACCCCGTTCCCGTCGCAGCTGCATGATCTTTACCGTGATCAGGCATTACGCGTGACGGCGGGTGATGTCGATCCGGCAATCGCGGTGGGTTCCTTCTACGAGACCGTTGAGAATGATCCCGACCGGTGGTTGACGGTCACAGATGATTTTGTTGCATTCTCCCCAGACTGGGTCACTGCAGTTGGGCGCAAGGATGGGCGCGCCGCGAGGTTCAATTGCTGGCTGGCACCTGAGCTTTGGAACGAGCAGTCTGCGTGGTTCCTGACCAGTGCCCCGTTAGCTGTTGCCGTGCTCAGAATTCTCAGCGGTGAGACCCGAGAGCGGGGCGTCATGACCGCCGAGGCAGCCTTCGAGCCCCTTTCCTTCTTCGATGAAGTGGTCGCCCTGTTACCGGAATCTCCGCCGGACGGAAAACTGATCGGCGAGTCCTTTGGGTGGTTGGAGTGATGGCGTCAGTGCCATCGCGGAGGCTTGTTGCCCCAG
>CBFCZO010000241.1:0-2094 GCA_965602675.1 uncultured bacterium
GGCGACAGCGATAACGACGGCGACCTCGACATGATTTTGCTCGGCGACCGTCTTCGCTTCTTCGTTAACGAGGGCGACGGAGTGTTCATCGAGATGGCTGCGGAATCGGGCCTGGTGGGCGAGGGCTTCACCGCCGCGTTCGGCGACCTCGACAACGACGGCAAGCAGGATATCGTCGTAGCCTACAGGAATGTAATCGAGAGCTTCGTCGTCTTCCAGAATCTGGGAGGTAATAATTTCAAACGGCTTGGTAACATCGGAGCGGTTCCCCCGAGCTATTCCGATCCGCGTGGCATGGCCCTGGGCGACTACGATAACGACGGCGATCTGGACATCGTAGTTGCTCACAAAGCAGGCACGGCTCAACTGTTCCGTAATGACCGCAACAATTCCAATTTTCTCAAGTTGCGACTAACCGCGCTCTCGGGCGAGGCCGGCGCGATCGGAGCGAGTGTTTGGATTTATAAAGCAGGAGATCTGGGGAAGGCAGTGTCGCTGCTGGCTTACCGGCAGGTCGGTGGGTCCACTGGTTACATCTCCCAGAATTCTCCGGAAGTGCACATCGGACTGTCGAAAAAGAAACAACGCGTCGATGTCCTTGTCCAATTCCTCGACGGCTCCGCGGCTACGCTCACCAATGTGCTGCCCGGCAGAACGATAACCCTGGGTTTCAACTGAGCGCCGCGAAGTGGGTGTAATATACCGCGTTTAAGAGATGGATAATCAGGTTCTCAATCTTCTTGTCGAGAGGATGAGGTCTGTTCTAGTGGGGGATCGCTTAGGGGGCGTCTACGCGGCACGCGAAGGAGTTGTCATTCGTCTGATTTCGTCGCCCCTATTCTTCTGCCTCCGGCCGGATTTGCCACTGCTGATGGCGCGGGAACAGGCTGAGGCGAGCCGGCCTTCACCTGCTTACGGAACACTCGCGGCTCGGATACGGTCGCTGCTTAAAGGAGCGGAACTTACGGCCGTCGATAAAACCCCATCGGATCGGCTGGTCACGTTCCGGTTCAAATTGCTTGAAGGGGGAGAATCGTTACTGTTTTTCCTAGCCGTCCCGAATAGAGTCGATCTTGTTCTTGCTGACGCAGACGGTATGGTTGTGGCCGGCCTCGATGACGATCCCGGGGAGCAATATCTGCCGCCGTCGCCTCCACAAGGCGAATTTGACATTTACGAGGCATCTCCTGAGAGGCTGAAGGCATTTCTGGAAAAGATGTCGGGAGACGATAATCCTGAAGAGTCGATTAAAATCGGCATCAAGGGTGCCGGACCGCAGCTCGCCGCCGAGATTTTTACCAGGCTCGGGGACTCCGCCGAAGCCGCAATGGAATTCCTGGATGAGTTGCGCGAGCTGCGCTTCAAGGTGGGAATCTATTCATCCGAAGCAGGGGACGACACGTCGCTGTCGTTGCTGCCCGGTAATTATCGCGTCGGCCTGACCGAACCGCCGGAGCTTTTCGACGATCCCAACGACGCGGCGGACATCTTTTTCCGCAAGCGGATGCGAGCCGCCGCCTTTGCCCATGAACTTGCTGAAATCAATTCGGTGCTCAAACAGAGGCGCAAGCGTCTGAAGAAACTCGGCTCCAACCTGAAGAACGATCTGACAAAGAGTGAAAAGGAATCCGATCTGGACCAATTGGGCGACATGATTTTGGCCAACATCGGCAAGATGAGCAGAGGATTGGATAGCATAGAGGTTGAAAACATCTACAAAGGCGACGGCAGCATGTTGACCATTGAGCTCGATCCCGCGCTCGATCCCGCCGCCAACGCCAAGCGTTATTACAAGCGCGCCCGCAAAGCCAAGCGCGCCCAAGGCAGTATCCGTGATCGGTTGGTGGAACTGGACGGTGAATTATCGGAATTGGCGGAGACCGAGGATCAGTTGACTGCTTGTCAGGATACGCATGATCTCAAGGGAATCCGTTCGCTTCGCAAGCAGCTCACGGAGCGCGGGTGGATCACCCAGCGGCAGAGGAAAAAGGAAAAAGTACAATTGAAGCCCGGGAGGCGGTTTTTGTCTTCGGACGGTCTTGAGATCGTGATCGGGCGCAATAATCGCGACAATGAGAAAGTGACATTCGGCGT
>CBFCZO010000242.1:0-2057 GCA_965602675.1 uncultured bacterium
GAATCTTTCATTGGTGTAACTAATCTGGAGAGTTTCGACGTCGGCGATGGCGATTCCATCGATGCTCGCACCGATGATTGCCTTGTGTTTTTCCTCGGACTCAGCGAGTTTACTTTCGGCTTCCTTACGTTTTGTGACGTCGGAGTGTGTTCCAATGATTCTCAGCGGCTTGCCGTTGCCGTCGTTTTCGACGATCCTTCCCCTACCGAGAATCCAACGCCATTCGCCGGACTTAGCCCTGATCCTGTATTCAACCTCGAAACCGCCCTCGGCGGCCCGGATAGTGTTGTTTACGGCCTTCTCGGTTTCGTCGATGTCATCGGGGTGAACGAGATTTCTCCAGGATTCGTAGGAAGGGGGGAAATCATCCGTTTCGTAGCCGATCATGGCGTAGTAGCGGGGGCTGAAGTAGACGGCGCCGGTTTTGAAATTCCAATCCCAGAGCCCGTCGTTTGTTGCGTAGAGTGCGAGAGCGAGGCGCTCCTCGGTGCGTTTTCTCTCGGTAATGTCGGTGTGTGTTCCGATCAGGCGGGTTGGGCGGTCGTTTTCATCTCTTTCGACGACTTTGCCCCTGGTCAGGATCCAGATCCATTCACCTGATTTGGACTTCATCCGTAACTCGGCTTCATATCCTTCCTTGGCGTCAATCGCCTTTTTAATGTAGCTCTCGGCCTGATCACGATCATCGGGATGGATCAGCTTGGCGAACGAGTCGTAGTGATGCGGGAATTCGTCGGGCTCGTAGCCGAGCATGGTGAACCAGCGAGGGCTGAAGTACGCCTCATTCGTCTCGATATCCCAGTCCCAGAGGCCGTCGTTTGTGGCAAGTAGCGCGAGGGAGAGGCGCTCTTCGCTTTCGCGGAGTGCGGCCTCGGCTTTTTTCCTTTCAGAGATATCCCTCATAATGACGAGATCGGAGAGTTTTCCCTTGAACTCAATCAGGCCGGCGTTGATCTCCACGTCGATCCTCGAGCCGTCCTTGTGCCGCATCGCCGCTTCATAGATATGGGGAACTTCCTCGCCGGCAATCCTCCTGTTGTAGATTTCGAGAACCTTATCTTTTGCATCGGTGTGGAGATAATTCGGGGCCGGTGTATTCAGCACTTCTTCAACTGTGTAACCCAGCATTTCGGTGATTTTGGGATTAGAAAAGACCAGCATTTTGTCCCGGATGATGAAGATCAGGTCATTCGCCCTGTTGATCAGGTTGTGGTATTTCTCTTCGCTCTCTTCGAGGGCTTTCTCTGCGAGCCGCTCGTTGACGCGCCTGTTGTGGGCTTCCACGACGCGCCTGATGCTGTTGAGCAGTCGGTGGTAGTGGGCGAAGCCGGCATCCTTGGTGTAGTAGTCGTCGGCGCCGGCTCGCAGAGCCTTCGATGCGATCTCTTCGTTACCCTGGCCGGTGAGGAAGATAAAGGGGATCGAGAGGCCGGAGTCGCGAACGGCATTGAGGAGGTCGAGTCCGTCGGAGCCGGGCATCTGGAAGTCGCTGAGAATGCAGTCGAATTGCTGCGCCTCAAGCTTGAGCAGGGCTTCCCTGACCGATTCGGCCCACTCGATCTCGAGGCCCTTTACATGCCGCGTGAGCTGGAACTTGATCAGTTCGAGATCGGTCTCGCTGTCGTCGACATGAAGGATGCGAATTGCTTCAGAGTCCCGAGCATTATGCGTCACACTGGTAGCCATATGTTATTAATATTTCTGTGATATCGTTGCAGAAATGTGATGTCGTCAAAAACGAACCGTTCATTCTTATTATGCGTTTCGCCATGTATCACCCTTCCAGAGTTACCGCGTGAAGCGGTCAAACGTCGTCTGCGATATCAAAGCTGTAACGTATCGACAATACGCAAAAGTGAATCAGTAAATTTCGGATAATTGATACGTGGACGATACATATCTTCGGTAATTATTACAAAGCGGGCGTCGCATCAGGCGTGTTTCCATAGATTACTATAGAAATTGAAAAACTGAGGCTCAAATCGTTTCGACGGCGCGGGCGTGCACCCAGCCTTTGGCATTGTTGGGGAGGATGATTTCTATCCAGTCGTCCTGCA
>CBFCZO010000243.1:0-1894 GCA_965602675.1 uncultured bacterium
TCGTACATGAACTCTTCCTCGCGCGTCCACGCCACCTGCACGGGCTTGCCGGAAAGCTTCGACAAAGTGACAGCCTCCAAGGCCTGCTGGGCGCGCGACTTGCCGCCGTAACCGCCGCCGACGAAAGGCGTGATAATCCTGACGTTCTCGGCGGGGAATCCCAGCGATGCAGCCACCTGGTCTTTCAGCGAGAACGGCCCTTGCGTGGATGCCCAGACCGTGACCTTGTTGCCCAGCACGTGGGCGACGGCGGTGTGGGGTTCCATCGGCGAGTGGGCCACGTAGCCGTTGAAATAGATTCTCTCGAAGACGGATGTGGCGAGTTTCTCGCCTTCGGCAAGGTTTCCCTTCTCCTCGACAACCTCCCCCTCGGGCGCGACATCGATCAGGTGGGCGTGAATGTTGTCGTTGTCGAGTTTCGCCTCGGGCTCGCTGAAGTCGGCTTTGAGGAGTGAGAGTGCGCGGTCGGCCACGTCGAAGTACTGATGGAGGACGGCGACGAGCTCGCCCTCGCGGACAACCTGGACGCCGGGTATTTTTTGCGCGGCCGAGGTGTCGACCGAGAGGAGTTTCGAGCCGTGCGCGGGCGGCCTGAGAATCCTGGCGTAGAGCATGCCGTCGACCCTGATGTCGCCGGAGAATTTGGCCTCGCCGGTGACCTTGAGCCGACCGTCTGTGCGTTCAAATTCCACGCCGCACACGGAATAATCCGATTGGGACTTCAGGTCGGGCTCGCCGTCGAGGTGCCTCTCGATCTGCTTGCCCTTGGTAAGAGACGCGTAGGAAACCTTGTTTGCCGGGTTGTTCTTTTCGAAGACGAAGCCGTCTTTTGTATCCAGGCCGTCCGCCGGTAAACCCAATTTTTCGGAAGCGATCATCAGGAGCACGGTCTTCGCTTCAGCGACGGCGCGCCGCAAGCGGGGGCCGGTGTCGCGCGTTGTGCGTGAACCGACGGTCATGAAGTCAAACGGGCAGAGGTCTGTGTCGCCCATGAGCATGTCGACGGAGTCGAGCGGCACGTCGAGCTCATCAGCGCACATCTGGGCGAGGCCGGTGATAATCCCCTGCCCCATCTCAATCTTGCCGACGAAGCAGGCAACGCGCCCGTCCTCGCCGACCCTGACGTAGGCATTAAAATCGGTTGGATAGCGGGAAGCCCGGCGCCCTCTTTCCTGAGCCAGTGCAACAGGGCTTGTGGAGAAGAACACGACGATGCCACCACCGGTTATCTGAAGGAACTTGCGGCGGCTGAACGCGTTATTTTCGGAGGTCTCATCCTGCTCCGCCACGAGGCTGATATTCTTCTTGTTATCGTCTTTCATCTCAGGCCTCCCCTCTCATCTGCTTTGCGGCAGCCTGGACCGCTTCGATAATCCGGCTGTAGGTGCCGCAGCGGCAGAGGTTGTCGTCCATCGCCTCGACGATCTGGTCGCGGGAAGGATTCGGGTTGCGCTGAAGCAGGCTGTAGGCTGTCAGAATCATGCCCGGCGTGCAGTAGCCGCACTGGAGCGCGTAGTGCTTGATAAACGCTTGCTGAAGCGGGTGGAGTTTTCCATTGTCGGATACGCCCTCGATGGTCAAAACCTTCTTACCCGCGACTTCTTTAACGGTCGTCTCGCACGAGCGGACAGGCTCGCCGTCGACCAGCACGGTGCAGGCGCCGCAGTGTCCCTCGCCGCAGCCGTACTTGATGCCGGTGAGATCCAGGTCGGAACGCAAGACCCATAGAAGCGTGCGGTCAGCGTCCACACTCAGGCGCACGGACTCGCCGTTAACTACAAACTGGACAATTTCTTTCATGGCAGTCGGCCCCCCGTCTATTACTACGAATATAACTGATCGGTTTGAGCGATTCCACCGGGAGTTGAGGATAAAGTCGCTGAAGCGGTCCCGT
>CBFCZO010000244.1:0-1844 GCA_965602675.1 uncultured bacterium
GTTGGCTCAGTAATTATTGGTTAGAAACCACGGCATTCTACCGCCGGACCGCCCTCTTGTAAAGACAATTTGAGGTTCAGAGCCTCAGGCAAAAGGCTGAAATCCGTTGCTATCTCTGCGTTTCCGCTGATCTTTACTTGCTCATCATTGAGGTTCTGTGAAACCCTGTGGCAGGATATTGACGAACCTCGAAGCATCCACGCCGCCGGCTTCAACCGCCCGGCGGACGGGGCAAATAATAGCACGGGGGTCACCATGGTCCGTCGGTTCATCGTTCTCGGATTACTATTTCTTGGCGTTTTGCCGTCGACGATTTTTTCCGCCTCCCCTGAGTCTTCCTCTGTCATAGACGACTACATCGACGCCTGGCTGGAATTCTACCCCTCCAACGCCCTCTCGCTTGGGCTCACGCAATACGCAGGCCGCTACGAAAACCTCTCGCTGGAGAGTATCGAAAAATGGCTGGCAATCAATCGCGCCACGCTTGCCGGCATCGAAGAGAGCCGCGGGCAATTCGATCGCGACGTTGCCATCGACGCCCGGCTGATTGCCAGGCAGATAGCCACAGAAATCGAAAGATGGCAAAAGCAAGCCGCACACGTCAACTCGCCGGAACTCTACGAAAGGCTGATCGCGCGCGCCGTCGCTCCCGTCCTCGATCACCCACGGCTTACCGCCGGGCAAAAGAAAGACGCGCTGAACAACCGCCTCAACGGCCTCAAAGCCCTCTGCCGGTCGGCACTGCTTAACCTCAGGCGCGGCGGATCCCAAAGGCTCCTGTCTTCACTCGAGAATGCCGCGTCCTGGCTCGAAAAAGAACTGCCCTCCAAAGCCGCTCCCCTCTTTCAGCAATCCGAGCTGCAGGAACTAGAAAGGCTCGCTGCTTCGGTCGCGGCGGAAATTCGCTCCCTCTCAATATCTTTGAAGCGACTCCCTTTAACTCAGGAAAACGCTGTCCTCGGCCCCGAAGCTTACGCGCACAAGCTGAGCATCTATACCGACAGCGACATCACTCCCCTGACTCTCGAGAAAATGGCCCTCGACGAAATCCACGAAACCCGCCGGCTCATCCATCAGGTCGCAGGCGACTACTGGCGCGAAACCAGGCCCGAAAAACCAATTCCCGACGACTTCCGCGAGCTCGTCGATCCCGTCTTCGCCGACATGGAATCCAACCACCCCGCCACACGCCGGCAATCACTCGAGACCTACAGGGCTTTCGCCACCGAGGCCGAGCGCTTCGTCGCGCAAAAGAAAATCGCAACCCTGCCCGCCGCGCGGCTGAGCATCGTGCTCGCCCCGCCCGATTCCGGCCCGGCTCAGCGCATCGGCTGGGTCGACGTGCCGCCCCCCTTCGATCCCGATCCCCTCACCACCCTCTACCTGCCCAACATCGAGGACGACGCACCGACTGCCGACAAGGACGACTTCTACCGCTCCTTCAACAACCACTTCAACAAGATGATCATCATCCACGAGCTCTACCCCGGCCACTTCATCCAGGGCAGGATCGCCGCGCTCAACCCCCGCCGCGCACGCATCCTCTTCCCCTATGACCCCTACATCGAGGGCTGGGCCACCCTCTGCGAAAAAGTTGCGCTCGACGCCGGCTGGGACAACCGCAACAAGCTCACCTACCTCGCCCACCTGCGCAAGCGGCTTGAAAACGCCAACCGCGCCTACACCTCAGTCCAAACCCACTGCAACGGCTGGACCGAGGAGCAGGTTGTCGAATTCTCCGTGGAAACCTCGCTGCTGGCCCCGCAGTTCGCCAAGAGCCTCTGGGGGCGACTCCTCAGCTCGCCGCTGCAGATGACCTCCTACTTCTACGGCAAGGAAGAGCT
>CBFCZO010000245.1:0-1841 GCA_965602675.1 uncultured bacterium
ACGGCCGGGTGGCTGGAGAGGTTGGCCTCGCGGCTGAAGAATTCGTCGGTGTAGCCCTCTTTGCGGATGAGGTCGTACTTGGGAAAGATGTGACCTGAGAAGCTTAGCAGGTCGCCCCAACCCATCACCTTGCCGCGCAGATCGTCGACGGAGTCGATGCCACTGTCGGTGCGGACGATGACTGCGCCGTAGTAGAAGGGATTTTCGCCGCGAACGGCCTTGAGCAGCACGGTGCCGGTGCCGTCCATCTTACTGAGGACGTAGGCGAGCGGCGGCAGCCAGGCGAAGTCGACGTCGCCGGCGCGCATCGCCGCCACGAGGGTGTTGTAGTTGGGCGTGACGTAGGCGCGGAAGGGATAGCCGGTCATCTCGCGCAGCAGGGCGGCCATCTTCTCGCCCTCGTTGATGACGATCTCGGCGTCCTCGCTCGGCACCAGGCCCATCTTGATGATCTTTTGTCGCTCGCCCGTCTCGGGATCGACGACGTACTCTTCCGCCGACGGACAGCAGGCGACGGCCGACTGCAGCAGCCACACCGCGCCTGCCAGGAGACATAGGTGTAGAACGGTTCTCCCTAGTGGCATCTGACGCTGAAACTCCTCTGAATTACTCCGGTGGCCAAACCTATCACCTCTGAGTCAGGCGGACAACGTGCGAGCCCTCAGCGGTCGTCCCCCTTACCCCTCGCGAGCATACGCAGGACGGCATCCACCGGTTTGCCGGCCGCGTGCGAGGGCGGCTCGATCCCCAGCAGGGCCGAGATTGTGGGCGCAATATTAATCGCGGGGACGACACCCATATCCAGATGTTCTCCGAGGGGCTTTCCGCCGACGATGAAGATTGATTGCATCTTCCGCTCGCGCGGATCTCCGTGATGGATACCGAGCGGCTTGATTCTTTCGCTCACCACGGCCTTGTCAACGGCGCCGTTTGCATAATAGCCCGGCGCAAGCTGGATATAGAAATCGCCGGCGTAGGGTCCGTCCATGCCGAGTTCTTCGTCGCGCTTGGGATACATGACGGCGCCCACCGGTTGTCTGCCATCCAGTCCCACAGCCGAAAGCAGGGCGTCGACAGCACGATCCCTGATCCCTTCCGCGGCATCCTCCTCCACCCAGCCGCCTTTGAAGCGCGGCGTGTTGATCAGGACGAATCCGGCGTTACCCGGATAATAAATCGCCTTGGTCGCAGCGAGATCGACCTCGCCGTCGCCGTCAAGGGTGAGCAGCCCCGCTTCGCGGAGGACCGTGTTGGGATAGAACAACCGGTTGGCTGCGCCGAAGCCGTGATCGCTGACCACGATGAGGATCGCGTCTTCCGGCAGTGATTCGATCGCCGTTCCGACGTAGTCATCCACGATCCGGTAAGTATCCAGGAGGCACGACCAGATTTTGTTGCCGAGCTCCGATTCGGTGTCGCCGACAGGCTCGGCCACGTATCCGAGCCATGTGTGATTCTGCTCGTCGGGAAAGGCGATGTAGTCGACCAGCAGGTCCCAGTCGAACTCCTCCATTCCGGTCTGCAGCGCTGCCGTGGAAACCTCGGCGCAGAGAAGCACGGACTCGAGGTAGCGCAACTCGGCGGTGCCGTCGCCGCCTTCCATCACCGTGGTGCCGAATGCGCCGTCTTCATAAAATTCGGAGGCGGCATTGCCCAGGAAGCCGTCTACTTCCTGCATCATTACGTCATGAGAGTCGGGATCGGAACCCGCCAGGTATTTTACGCGGGAGCGAAAGAGCAGCATCTCCGAGGCGTCGGGCGCGAGCTCGAAGAGGCGGAAGAAGGCGAAGGATGTCTTGCCGTCGAACGCTATTTCCACGGGACCGCTGAACCAGTCGGTG
>CBFCZO010000246.1:0-1610 GCA_965602675.1 uncultured bacterium
CGCTCCTCCGGCACGTGGAACACCGTGATGCCGTTGTATCCCGCCTTCCCGAAATAAATCAGCTTCAGCGTCAGGTCGCCCAGGTGCAGCGTCATCCGGTCCTTGTAATAAATCGTCGGCGGATACAGCGAAAATCCCTGCTCCAGCTCATCCGCCCGGCGTTTGCACGTCAGCATCCACGCCTTCTCGTTTCTCTCGCTTTCCGATCCGTGCTCGTGCGTCGGCAGCCTCTCCCGCGACACCCGCTCCTTCCAGCGCCACATATCGATGAGTTGCCTTAACTCCGCATCCACTCGGTCCTTGTCGAGAACTTCCTTGAAATACTCGTGCGCGATGATTGTCGTGTCCTTGTACGTCTCATTGCCGCCGAACAGGTCCAGCCTCTCCACGTGGTTGATCGTGTAGATGAAATCGTCGCGGCCCAGGGCCGCCGCGATCGCCTCTCTGAACTTGCCCGCCGTAATATTCGACCAACGGGTGTCGAAAACGACGATCCCCTTCTCCGAAGCGATCGCCAGTTGCGTCGTTCCTTCCGCCCGGTCGGCCACCACAATCACTCGCTCGCTGATCTTCTCGACGTCGAAGCCGCCCTCCTCCTGCGCAATCCCCGGCGCAGCATTGACCGCACAACCGACCAACAGTAGCGCTAGCGTAACGTGCCTCATCTCTTCCTCCCGATTAATTGGAAATGGGTCTTCGCAATATCAAACCACGAACCTGAACTATCGCAGGGCGATAATAACATATCTGTGACTAAAACGACACTTCGCCATTCTCCCCCACATCAGTCCGCTCGTCAACACCCCCTCCCCGCCCCAGGCTACACACTACGCCCTCGGGTCAGCCCTTGAATTCAAAGCCAAAACTCCTTCTCCCCACATGCAATTCCCACCGTAAGCAAACGTCATCCTGCGAAACCCTTGAATTCTAGGACTGACCCCTTTGCACCATCAAACGCGACAATCTCATATTTTAACTACCGGCGATCAATCGCGATAAAGGAATGGAGGGAACGCGCAACGCCGCATCCCGCGAGTATCCGGGCCGCAGGCCCGCTCACCAGTTACCCTTGAGATGTCTCTACGCGGACCTTGCCCGCCCCGCCTACGGCGGGGTTGCTCACTTCTAAAGTGAGTTGCTTACTTGTAAAGTGAGGGCGCCGCCTACTCCTTCACCGCCTCCGGCTCCGGCCTCCTGTGCTGAAGGTAAAACCCCGTTATATGGTCCATGTGCTGGGGGCGAACCCACTCGTCGCCGCGCTCCTTATAAGTTTCCATCTCCTTCACGAAAGAGAAGCCCGCATCCAGCGACAGCCGCTCCTGCACCTCTTCCAGCTCCAAACCCTCCGCCGCCAGAGCCTTCACCGCCTCCCAGAGCTTCTTGATGTAGGCCAGCCGCTTCAGCGCGCGCTCCCGCGGCCAGACTCTGTTAATGTCGCAAATGACTCTATCCACGCCGGCCTCGTCGCCGAGCAGCTCTTCCAGCACGGCGATCCAACGCGGCACATCCAGCTCGACATAATCGGCCTGAGGGTGCGGAGCCAGGTGCGCCCTGTGCATGATGAAGTTGCTGATTATCGCCAAACGCTCCTCCGGCACGTGGAACACCGT